>CBDUDP010000056.1:0-2017 GCA_965365945.1 uncultured Gammaproteobacteria bacterium | reverse complement strand
GATGAGGCATTTCTTCGTCGTTTTGATTTGGTATTTGAATTACCTGTTCCAACGCATTCGATTAGAAAACAAATGCTGACAGAAGCACTTAATGATACCCCTGTTAGTAGCAAATGGATTGATCGATTATCACATTTAGAACATTTGCCCCTGCAGTGATTGATCGCGCTACACGGGTTAGTAAAATTATAGGTGAGACTCAAGTGGATCTAGTCGAGAAAGGTCTTGAAGATATCATTGGTAATAGCTTAAAAGCGATGGGCCATCCGTATAAAGCAGTGAACCCCTCCCCTACTGGTTTTTATGATCCTGCATTGATTAATACCGAAGCACCACTCGCTAAAATTGCAATGGGGCTAAAGCATTCTGGCGAAGGACGACTGTGTTTTTACGGTGCGCCAGGTACGGGAAAAAGTGCTTATGCTAAATATTTGGCAGAGTATCTTGAAATTCCTTTAATTGCTAAACGAGCTTCTGACATTATTGATTGTTATGTGGGAAATACTGAAAAAAATATCGCTTTAATGTTTGAGCAAGCGACACAGGAAAAAGGCTTGTTATTACTGGATGAGGCTGACAGTTTTTTACGTGATAGAAAAAACAGTCAACATAGCTGGGAAACGACTCAAGTAAATGAGTTGCTGGTCCAGATGGAAAATTTTAAAGGGATTTTTATCTGCTCCACCAATCTAATGAATGATTTGGATGCCGCCGCATTGAGACGTTTTGACTTTAAATTGGAATTTACTTATTTAAAAGCCGAACAAGCGTGGAAACTGTTGAAAGGGTTTTTAGGTGATACGGTGAATTCACTTTCTCCACGTAAGAAAGGTGCGCTGAAGAAACAATTATCGGCATTGGAATTTCTAACACCAGGTGATTTCGCAGCAGTTAAAAGAAAGCTTACCGTTATGGGTGAAATGGCTAATGTTGAGCTGTTTATTCAAGAGCTAAAATCTGAAGTGGGGTTTAAAAACGAAGGATCACAGCGTTCTATTGGATTTACTGCCGCATTTTAATTTACACATCCATTAAAGGAAAAGTTATGGCTCAGATTTTACTTATCGACCTTGAACAAATAAAACAAGAAGCGGAAAAATTAGAAGAACTGTTTCCGAGTTTATCTCAGGAACTGCGCTTGGATAAAGCCGCTAAAAAGATTTTCAACATCACTTACCCTGATGCAGTCAATCTAGCCCAAGAGCATATTAGCCGATTTACAATAGAGGACTCAGGAGGCAGTGATAAATGTACTTATTGCGATTATTTATTTATGTCATCAGTAGAAAGTGATCGACAAGCTCATGAGCTGATGCACATAGAATATGAGAAGGTTGAGCGCCAATTTGGTTTTGTACCTAGAGGAGGCGAGGCTAGAGAAGCAGAAAAAAAGATAGCGCATAAGGAGATGGCAATAACTAGCTCGCATGAAAAGCAGTTAAAGGGAGCATTACGTTTAATGCGGGTCTATTTTGAACGCTCATTAGAGTTAGCAATATCTAATGGCGACTGGTCAAATCACCCAGAGTTTGAGCAATATATAGCCATGTTAGACCTATACATATTTCCTCAAAAAGCAATGAAAGCAATAAGAGAGAAGTATGGGAAGATTGATGGCGGTATTGATACAGGTATGACTATTTGGCAAATGAGCGCTGAGCATTGATAATCTAAGAAGTATTTAGATTAAAAATGTAGTAGACAGGGTTATGATCTTGCTAGTTATTTTAGGGGTAAGTACAATAATACCTACGCTATTTTTAAATGGTTGCAGTTATGGGTGCGGTGAGTTAATCGGCTCGCAACTCTTTATAGACACATTAAATAAGATCAATTAAGACCATAACCCTGTTTAAATTACGCGAAAAATAGCACTTGTTTTTAACAATCAAGAGATAAAAATAAAATGATGACATTAACGCTTCCAAAAACATTAGAAACAGAAATTAAATCATTGGCAGGTGCCGAGCATCAATCAACTGAAGAAATGGCTTTTAAATTAATTGCAGAGGCTATA
>CBDUDP010000055.1:0-2436 GCA_965365945.1 uncultured Gammaproteobacteria bacterium | reverse complement strand
CCGAGGAACCGTATGACTAAAAGGTCACGTACGGATCTGTGGGGATCGTCGCCCGTAAGGGCGGCTTTTACCCGGAAGTACGCTCCCTGCGGTCGCCGGACGCTCGTTCCTCGCGCCGCTTATTAGGGGCGTTAAAATTCTGTAGCAACGAAATTATGTGCTGTAGTCGCAATCTCTGGGAATGTTCTCAATATTTTTTTATCTGCCGTAACTAATTTACAGTTAGTATTTTTAGCTAAACAAATAAATTCTGAGTCATAGGCAGAGCAGCCGCTATCGTGGGCTAACTGGATTACTTCCAAGGAATTTACTTTGTACTCATTTCCAGATAGAAGAGCTTCTGCTTGCTGTTGAATTTCAGCAGCATCTGGCATTGTTATCATTTCTTTTCGCAAATAAAGAGTTAGTATATTTCGTAGCTCACTACGCCATAATAATGGAGCAATCCAATGCGAATCTTTCAATAGTAGCGCTTCTACATCATTACTATAGTCTGAAGGTAGGTAAAGGTAAGCAATAGTATTTGTATCTGCAACAATCATTCTCTACCTGCATTTTTGGCATTGTTAAGTTCTTCTTCGGTAACTTTAAAGCTGTTAAAGCGGCTTCGAATTGAACGAGCAGAGGATAATAGTATATCCTTGTTTATCTTTTGGGGTGTGAGTACTTTTTCTAAACACACAATTAATTCACTGTTTATGCTTCTATGGTGAGCTTGAGCAGATTGTTTTAATTGGCTATAAAGCGTATCTGGTATGTTTTTTACGGTAATTGCAGGCATGATAATCTCCTTGGTTGCAAAGTGGTTTCATTATGGTTCTTATTGCTTGCGTAGTCAATATTTTAACAAGGCCATCTTGCCTCGCCCCAGCAAAAGCACATTGGGGCTGGACCTCCGTTCCGGCGCTTCGCGCCTACACTGCGGCCGCAAATGGCGACGTTGGTATGACTCCCCACGTCAAGTTAAACGTACAAATTCCTGCCGAATGCATGGCCAGAGATTTTTTCTTTTTTAATCAACTTCTCTTAAATTAAGAAGTGCTAATGCATCAGATGAAGCAAATAATTTCGACGGTTATCATGCTGGTATGCGTGGGTTGCTCTTTTTTCAAAGAACCTATCCTACCTTACTTTTTACGTCGTGGTGTCTGTCTTCAGTCTAGGGTCGTGGATCAATGCGATGCTGCCACATTGCCTACCTAACGCCGCCGGTGATTACACCACACCCGTTGCCTGATCCAGTGCACTAGCACTAAACTCATTACGCTGGTACTCGTGATAAACGTGTTTTGGGGTCGACTCTAGGTAAAACGACTTCTCTCGATATCGACCAGATAAAAGCGATCATTTCTCTCGCAATGGCTGTGACCACGACATTGCGAAGTTTTCCGCGTTGTATTAGTCGTTGATATCGACGACACAATCTCAATTGTGCCTCCCATGCTTTGTCGATAATTACTTTAGGTAGCCCTTCCTGTCGAACTTGCATCTCCTTTGATACCTTGGCTGCATGACGATAACTATGCGCCCCTTCAATCAATAGCCGTCTTGCTCGTCCATTGCCGCATTTTGTGATTCCGCCGAGTCTTCGTTTTTCTCCACTGGAATGTTCGCTCGGCGTTAAACCCACATATTTCATTAATTTTCTGGGGGTATCAAAACGACTTAAATCACCTAGTTCAGAAATTAGGCCTGTTGCGACTAATAAACGTACGCCGCGCATTGCTTGTATCGCCTTTACAACAGGGTAGTAGCGCCAAATTTTCACTTGATGTGTGAGCTCGTTGTCGAGTCGTTTTAATCTGGCTATGCGCTCGCTAATGGTTTGAATCATTTCTTGTAAAACAATTTGTTGGCAAGGATGAGGTAATGCTAATTCTGTCAGCCAACGCAGATGCTTAAGTGACCAATTATCAGCTCCTTTATAGCTAATATTATTTCTGAGGAACATAGATTTTAGTTGGTGTTTAGCATCATTTAAATCACGTATCGCTACTGCACGCGCGCGTGATAAGTCTCGTACGGCTTCATCTTCGGGTTCAGGAACATAAATAGGGTCAAGGTCATTATTCTTTAATAAACGAGCCAGATTCTGTGTATCACGTTTATCTGTTTTGACTCGATCACCAGGCTTCTTTGGTATTAATGAAGGCGCTACTAAAAAGCAACAATGGCCAAGACTAGTGAGTAAACGATAAATCCAATAACCGCATGGACCGGCTTCATAAACGAAATGCAGAGTAGCATGTGGGTATTTTGATTGAAGCTGTCGGGCTAGCTTTGTCAAAGCTGTTTTGGTTGTTTGAATACGACCTAGGTCATTAATTTGTGAAGTGCGATGGTCGAGGGTGTAAGCGACTTGAGTTTGTTCTTTATGAGTATCTAAACCGATGAATAATATGTTATCTTTTTTCATGGTGCTGGCCTCCAATTTAT
>CBDUDP010000054.1:0-2568 GCA_965365945.1 uncultured Gammaproteobacteria bacterium | reverse complement strand
CCATTGGCGGTTGATCCAGACCCTAAGTTCTTAGCTAAAATCGCCGCGGGTGTGGTTTGGGTCGCTGCCTTATTAGCGACCTTATTATCTTTAGATGCTTTATTTAAAGCCGATGTTGAAGATGGCACTTTAGAGCAGTGGTTAGCGTCTGGTGAATCCTTGTACGCCATGGCACTTGGTAAGGTTTTTGTTCATTGGTGTATCAGTGGTTTACCTCTCACGTTAGTCGCTCCTTTGCTTGCTTTAATGATGAATTTGCCGGAAGAAGCCTACAGTGCATTATTTTTTAGCTTGTTATTAGGTACGCCTATCTTGAGTCTATTAGGAGCAGTAGGAGCGGCATTAACGGCAGGAGTGCGCAGTGGCGGATTGCTATTAAGTCTGGTTATTTTGCCTCTTTACATTCCTATACTCATCTTTGGCGCCAGCGCGGTATATCATGCGGGCATTGAAATGGAATATGCTGGACAATTGGGCTTTTTAGCCTCGTTTTTATGTATCGCAATGACCCTTACTCCGTTTGCGGTAGCGGGTGCATTGAAATTGAATCTTTCACGTTAATTTAACAATAGTATTTGGAATATAGATTATGTGGGAAGCGTTAAAACGACTGTATCACCGAATGGGGTCGCCAAAATGGTTTTACGAAATATCAGCACGCTGGTTGCCTTGGTTTGCGATTCCAGCGGCGCTGTGCATGATCGTGGGTACTGTTTGGGGCCTTGCTTTTGCACCAGCTGATTATCAGCAAGGTAATAGCTTCCGTATTATTTATATTCACGTACCTGCGGCCATTCTTGCTCAGAGCGCTTATGCCATGATGGCGATCGCTGGGGCTATCTTCTTAATCTGGCGAATGAAAATGGCCGCTTGGGTGGCAGCCTCTATTGCGCCGATTGGTGCTAGCTTTTGTTTTATTGCTCTGATGACGGGGGCTATCTGGGGTAAGCCGACTTGGGGAACTTGGTGGGTTTGGGATGCACGCCTAACCTCTATGCTGTTATTACTGTTTTTATATTTTGGTGTGATGGCGCTGCAAAAAGCCATGGATACTGAAGATACTGCAGCAAAAGCGGGGGCGATTTTGTCCTTGGTTGGCCTAGTCAACATTCCTATTATTAAATATTCCGTAGAGTGGTGGAATACACTGCATCAACCTGCGACGTTGAAACTGACTGAAGAATCAACCATGGCCATGGATATGTTGATTCCTCTATTGATTATGATTGTCGGTTTTTACTTGTTATTCGCTACTTTGATTTTTATGCGTACACGCAATCAAGTGTTATGGCATGAGCGTAAAAAGAACTGGGTGAAAAAGCTAATTCAGGCGCAAGCAGAGCGATAAAGGGTAGAGAGGAAAAGTACTAATATGTTTTTTGATAGCTTTGCAGAATTTTTAGCCATGGGTAAGCACGGTTTTTATGTGTGGCTTTGTTATGGCATTACCGCCTTGGTGATTATCGCAAATATCCTTGCACCAATTCGCCAGCGTAAAAAATTGATTGAACAACAGACGCGCCTTCAGCGTCGGGAGAAGAAAAATGCATCCGAAGCGTAAGAATCGACTGATTCTGATTTTATTCATGGTAATCGGTCTTGGCGCAGCCGTGGGCTTGATGATGTTCTCTCTTAGTCAGAATATTGATTTATTTATGACCCCGACACAAATAGCTAATGGTGAAGTGAAGCCTGGACAAACAATTCGTGCAGGTGGCCTTGTGGTTGAAGGCAGTGTGACTCGTAGTGACGATGGTCTGCAAGTAAGCTTCGATATTACCGATGGTGCTGTGAATGTGACGGTTGAATATGAAGGTATCTTGCCGGATTTATTCCGCGAAGGTCAGGGCATCGTTGCACTCGGAAAGGTCGACTCGCGTAACGTAATGATCGCTTCAGAAGTATTAGCTAAGCACGATGAAGAATATATGTCTCCAGAAGTGAAGCATGCGTTAGATTCAGCTCATAAAGACGGCGTTGAAAACTTGCAAAAAAATACTGTAGAAAAAGTGCAGCATTCACCTTCTGCATACCAAACACAACCAACCTCTGAAAAGCAGTACTAGAAATGGCAGCTGAATACGGACACATAGCACTCCTTATTGCCCTCGCATTTGCGTGTGTGCAATCTATTGTTCCTTTAATCGGGGCGCAAACCAATCGTGAATGGTTGATGCAATACGCAAGACCTATGGCGTTAGGCCAAGCAGTTTTCTTAACGATCAGTTTTGCGGCGTTAACTTATTGCTTCGTCATTGACGATTTTTCAGTCGCATATGTTGCTAATAACAGTAATAGCCTTTTACCGACACAGTTTAAAGTCAGTGCGGTTTGGGGGGCTCATGAAGGCTCATTGCTACTTTGGGTTCTGATGTTGGGCTTATGGGGCGCTGCTGTTGCACTCTTTAGTCGTACTTTACCGCTAGACATGGTCGCGCGAGTGATCGCGGTAATGGGTATGGTGGGTGTTGGTTTCATCCTCTTCACCTTGTTCACTTCTAATCCATTTGATCGCAGCTTGCCATCCATTCCTACTGATGGCGCAGATTTAAATCCTTTATTGCAAGA
>CBDUDP010000053.1:0-3144 GCA_965365945.1 uncultured Gammaproteobacteria bacterium | reverse complement strand
ACAATCGACCGCATTGTTGCGATATGTTTGTGTGAGACGAATACAGGGTGATTTGCCGTCATTGCGTCGAAGTTTCGAAACCCTAGACCTATGTTAACTAAATTAGGGTCTGAAAAAATCCAATCGCAACTCTGATTTAGGCTTTCAGTTATTGTTGAATCTGGCATGATAGATCCTTGAAAATTTACAGTACGTTTATTATTCATACATTTGCACAAGTATGCAAGTATGGTTTCAGAGGCGGTTGCATTTAAACGTTCGCTGCGAAAAATCGATTTGCGATTTTGCAGTAGAACAATCTTAAAATCAGATAACCTCTGAAACTTCATATGCATTCGAATCTAGTTTTTCGGTGGGCCGGCATGCTGGTAAACGTTATGCCCGACACTCAGGAGATTATAATCCATGGTTGGAGTGCTAAATGTTCGGTTTTAAACCGCCCATTATTCATGGCTCATATATGGTTTCGAAAGCATATTCTGAACTTTATAAGCAAGACAAAATACTGCCTTTAGAAGGTGTTTTTCAGTTTAAACCCCGCTTTATTTAACTGGAAAAGCTGATCTAAGACTAAAGGAAAATAATGATCATTGGGCGATACTTGTGAAGTCATCCGACAGTGATCATCTTCATAGGCATGTACTTTTTAATTGAATTTTAATATATTTACTTTACTCAATTAATAATAGTCGGCCATTATAGAAAATAATGGGTTCTAGCCTTACATTTGAAATGCTTTTAATGTCCGTTAAAAGCAGGTGAGTTCAACTGGTCGATACTAGCAGGACAGATAGGCATGAATTATTTCTGAGTAGATTCCTCGATACAAAAAAATGAGCTATAGCTAAAAATGCTGCCACCAAGTAGAAGAAAAACTATACCTTCATCGCTAATTCCAAAGCAAATCAGATCAAATGCTATTACTTAGAAAAATAGTGAAGATTATCCCTTTAAATTTTTAAGTCAGCATCTTTCTTAGTAATTTCTCACAAGCTTTTTGATCCATATATTTAGGCACAGGATAATTATAGTGCGCCTCCTTTAACGCGGCTTTGGCTATGAAGGGGATATCTGTAACCAGCAGAGCTTCTAGTTGTTTCGGGATTTTAAATGCATCCAACATTGACCTAATGTGATCGATAAACTTCTGGGCTAATTCAGCATCCGACTCATTGGCTTTTTTTAACCCGCTCACTTCGGCTAGTTCAGCCAATCGCGAGGCAATAACATCTTTTGAATAGTCCAAAACATAAGGCAAGACGATAGCATTTCCCATACCATGAGGCGTACCGTAATAGGCTCCAAAATTATGAGATATAGCGTGTACATAACCCACGCTGGCTTTTGTGATTGCCAAACCTGCGTAAAAAGAGGCTTGAGACATGTTTTGTCTCGCTACAAGGTCAGCGCCATTTATCATAACCTTATGTAGGTTTTCCATAATTAACCTTGTGGAAGCAAGGGCGTAAGCATCGGTTTCTTGAGATGAATTTACCGATATGTAGGCTTCTATGGCATGGGTCAATGCATCCATTCCTGTGGCTGAGGTAATGGATGCAGGTAGACCGGTCATTAGAACTGAGTCTAGTGCAGCCATCATAGGTACCAGCTTAGGGTCAATAATCAGTCCTTTTTTGTGGGTAGCGGGGTCTGATATTACTGCCCCTACAGTAGCCTCTGATCCTGTACCTGCTGTGGTGGGGATTGCAAAAAAAGGCATAGGAGCTTTCCATACGCGAAACATACCAATCATCTTTTCTATAGCTTGGTTATTGGTCGCGCCTGCCGCAATCACTTTCGCTGCATCAATAGAAGAACCACCGCCAACAGCCAATATGGCATCACTGTTATTTTGTTTTAAAAAAGCTAAGCCTTTATTTATTTGATCGTAAGTAGGGTCAGGTAACACGCCATCAAAAATAGTCGTATCTACGCCGTTTTTATTTAATTTTTGCTCAATATCATTCAGTAAACCTAAGTTAACCAACATTGAGTCTGTCACAATCATTACTTTTTTTACGCCCACCTGAGCAATAGCGTCGCATAATTCGAGTGATGAACCTGGCCCAGTAAATAAAGTTGGCTTGGGCAAGGGAATAATTTTAGAGGCAAGTTTAAAACCTTTCACTATGCCTTTGTAGGCTTGAACTTGAATTGGAAATAACATGGCTAATGTACCTTCTTCTGTCTACCTATTCAGTATTATAAATCAAATTGGAGTAACTCTTTTACCGCTATGGATTCGTCGGTGAGTCGGTCTGGGTTGATGGTGAGTTTTTCAGCGATGATTTTTTTACTCAGCATAAATTCTTGTGGCCGGTTAACGCATTCAGCTGAAATCAATTGACCGTCTTTAAAGTAAAAAGCCGCGAAGCTGCGGTCTGTGAGTTTGTCACCACGAATTATTACTTGGTCATAACCTTGGCTCAGGCCGGCAATTTGCAATTTTAGATTGTATTGGTCGGACCAAAACCAAGGCAAACTTTTGTATTCCTTCTTAACTCCACATATTGAGGCGGCAGCTGTTTTGCCTTGGTCGTTGGCGTTAGGTACTGATTCTAAACGGATGCGGCGATCGTAAATTTTATTGAAGTGATTGGTGCAGTCACCGGCGGCAACGATATTGGGATCGTTGGTAACACAGAATTCGTTTACGATTATGCCATTGTTTACTTCAATACCGGCTTCAACGGCGAGTTCAATATTGGGTAAAATACCCACGCCAATCACAACTAAGTCAGCAGGGAACTCCCTGCCGTCGGAACAGACAACTTTTTCAGTATGGGTATCGCCAGTAATACTTGAGACGGAAATGCCTGTATGAATATTCACGCCTTCTTCAGTGTGAATGCGCGTGTAGAACTCAGAAATTTCAGGGGCGGTGACGCGTTGTAAAATTCTTTGCGCCATCTCTAACACAACCACGTTCATTCCTTGGCTTTTTAGGGCTGAAGCTGTTTCTAAACCGATATAGCCTCCACCAATGATAACGACGTGCTTATCTTTCTTTACGTGCTTTTTAATGCCTTCTGCGTCGGCTATGTTTCGTAGATAATGGACGCCTTCGAGTTCACCGCCAGGTAGAGAGACTTTTCTGACTCGCGAGCCCATGCAGAGTGCAAGTTTGTCATAGCTTAGCGCTTG
>CBDUDP010000052.1:0-3326 GCA_965365945.1 uncultured Gammaproteobacteria bacterium | reverse complement strand
ACCCAACCCAATGCGTGAATAAAGTAGGTGTTCACGATGATAAGAATGGGTGTTCATGATCGTAAGAATACGCAGTTTTGCAAAAACTGAATAACTATACCGACAAGCGCTTAGGAAGCTTTAAAATTGAACTGGGTTTTGGTGTTGGTGAAAATTTCCAAAATGTGGGCCAAACAACTGCGAATGATGCAGGTGAAAACTTAACCTTATCGATTGGTATAGGTGAAAATACTAAAACGGATCCTGTTAGTGATATTTGGGAGGCAGAGGATTTAGCCGTTTTCTCAGCAGGCTTGTTTGGAACGGCAGATGAGAAGCATCCTGAGGATGGTTTCTTTGATACGCGTCGGGCTGGATTTTTTGTCGAATTATCAGCTGATTCATCTACTATTGCTTCAACAGCTGCATTTCCAAGTAATTACACCACTATATTAGGTGATTGGTTGCCGAGTATTTGGGAGCCGACAGGTATCTTTTATGACTTTGATAGTGATCCTCTTACAGATGCGACATTAGTTGCTGTCTGGGGAGATAACCCAAATACTCCTGACGTAGTGGATTATCAGTGGTTACTAGGTAATGCAGATGGTTTTATCCCTGTGCCAGCGGATCAGTTACAAATATGGATAGCTGATCCTTTATATGCGGTGGGTACAATTGAAGATGTATTAAACCTCGGTTTGACATATATTGTAGAAATTGGTGATGTTGCAGTTATGCCAAATGCACAATTTACTATCCGTATGACACCAATAGCTTCTGCTGACCAAGCAGTTCCAGGGTATGTGGATGGATTAGAGCCAGTGCTTCCTGTTGATGTGCTTCCGGGTGAGACTTATACTGGGACAGTTGAAGTTGCTCCTACACCAGAAGTCGCATTATCTGCGCCTTTAGAAATTCGTGTCACAGATGCTGATTTAAACCAAGATCCTTTAGTTGCTGAGACAGTGACGGTAATTATTTCTGATGGATTTAAGACAGGGAATGTTACGCTAACAGAACGTAGTGCTGATTATGGTGTATTTGAAGGTACTGCAGAAGGCTTCACTGATCTTAGGGGAGCAACTGTAAAAGTTACTTACAATGATGCCGCTAATGCTGAAGGTGCTGCAGTTGAAGTTACTGCAACAACTAAAGTAGAAGGGCTTTTTATTGATCCTTCAGATAGTAGTGGTGGTGGTTGTGCGTTGAATGAAAATGCAGACTTTGATCCGCTTTTACCAGCTATTGTGCTATCAGCACTTGGTTTTATGGGGTTCAGAAGATACCAATCTAACAAAGTAAGTCGATAGACTTAACTTAGATAGGTGATAGTAAACCGCCTCTTTTTTGAAGAGGCGGCTTTTTTATACTTTATCAAATGCAACAATCACTCACTGAAGAATTGAGTTTAAAATTCGGGGTTAAATACTTTGCAGACCGTTTTTTTTATCTCGCTATTGCTGCAGCACCCCCCGCTCTTCTTGCTGTAACTTGGTTGGTGCCTAGTTGGCATCAACACGTCGTTATTAATACCGCACTGCTGTTTTCTTTTATTGTTTGGCAACCTGTTATTGAAGAAGTGCTTTTTCGGGGCATCATACAAGGTCAGCTAATAAAGAATAATTGGGCAAAGCTGAATTGTTATGGCTTTAGTTTGGCTAATGCCATCACTAGCTTATTGTTTATGTCGATGCATTTAATAAATCATTCGGTGTTTTGGGCGGTATCCGTTATTTTACCTTCGCTAGTATTTGGCTATTTTAGGGATAAATACAGTCAAATTTATCCCGCCTTGATACTTCATTCAAGCTATAACACATTTTATTTGCTGACGGGAGTCCTTTTAAACCAGTTAACACCAGCCCTATAGCTTTTATCTTAATCTTTCATGGTAAAATGATTTTTGATTACGGATAACTTTCAGCCTATAAACCATTCCCCGTATTCTGTAAACTTCATGCGAGCTACAATGGTAACTCAAAAATATTTTTCAAGGTAGCTGAAGTTTGTGGGTAATCAGGAAATGATTTAAGAAAAGGGAAGTAAGTTAATTTGTAAGCATTCTTGCCATCACTGCTAGGCAGTATTAATTCGTCGCGCAGAGAATCGAACGAGAGTCCCAATATTTATGATTTGGTGCACCTAGATTACTTACTGGGAAAAGGAGTAGGCTTTACTATAGGCTTGGGGTTGATTACATAGAAAGGTCTTGTGTCGCGATAATAGTCGTTTTGTTTTTCTAAAGCTTCGGCTTGTCGGGCGGTTTGTCTGGCTTGCTCTTCGGCTGCGTGCGCACTTCTATACGCGGCGCTGGCTTTATTCTCTTGAACTCGGAGCATGCGCTCTTTGTCCGCGGCTTCTTTCGCTACTCTTTTTTGTTCATTGCGTATTGATAAATCTGATTCAAGTTTGTTTGCTGCAGACTGTTGTTGCTCAGCACTTATATCCTTGCTTGGAGTGAATTCTGTGCCGCTTGTTTTGCACGGCTTATCTTGATAACTTATTTGCCCATTTTCAGTGCATTTATACATTTCTGCATAAGCTGGTGAAATGAGCAAAAAAAAGATTAATATAATGCCTATTCTCATTGTTTTATCCTTGTAAATTTCCTGTGCAGCTTTTCTATACTTGCTATATTGATTGAAAAAATTATAAATAATCAAAACAGAATTAATGAAGAAACCTGAATTCAAGTCATAAGTGCATAGCCCATTAAATTTCTGATATTTATTCCCGTTAATTTTTCAAAAACTTCATAAGGTGTTTTAAAGTCCAAGCATTTTCTTAGCCTACGATTCAATTTATCAACAGCATCGAAAACTTGCTTAATTGTTACGCCTGTTAATCCCATTGCTTTTGGAAAATATTGGCGTAATAAACTGTTAGCATTCTCATTTTTTCCTCGTTTCCATGAATGGTATGGCTTGGCAAAATAGGTGCTACATTCAAGCTCTTTTGCTAATGTTTCGTGTAAGGTAAACTCTTTTCCGTTATCAAAGGTAATCGTCCTAACAAAAGCCTGTATTGGCTTAAATAACATAAGCATAGCATCCTTTATATACACTTAAGTCTTGTTCTAAACTATCAGTGTATTGCTAGTCGTCACATACAGAGGCTATGTTACTTATTATACGAATTCAGAATACTATTTTTATAGTTTTTTATTTTTTATGGTATAGGTCACAGTTTGCTGAAAAACCAAGCTGGCTGACCCCTTGATTACCCCTTGATTATCTGCAATGGGCAATGCTCAATGTTCTTTAGACAGATAAAAACAGAGGGTCGATTAATCAATCGGGCTGATCAGAAAAAAGCTATTTCCATAGAGCGAATTTAATCAACTT
>CBDUDP010000051.1:0-3574 GCA_965365945.1 uncultured Gammaproteobacteria bacterium | reverse complement strand
GCCTTTTTTAATATTTCACGCTCCATACGCAATTGTTCAACTTCCTTACGTAACCTGACTAATTCGGCCTGACCAGACAAACTAGGTGTTGATTTTGTTTCGATTGTTGGCCCTCGTTCTGCTCTAACCCAGCGCCCAATCGCACTTAAAGATATGCCTAAGCTGTCGGCGGCTTGTTGGTGGGTATATCCTTTCTCAATAACTAATTTGGCTGCATCTTGCTTGAATTCAAGATTATATACAGGTCTTTTTGGTTTATTTTGCTTACTCATATTCACTTCTAATGACATTATAAATCTGTCTTTAGAAGTGTCCTGTTTTATTAAACCATTACATTTTCATTGGGTGCTCCTAATAAGGCTAATAATCGTTCTAATGCCTCAATAACGTACATAACAATAAGGCTATGGAAGGATATTTTATCGTGCTCTATATTACATTTTTCTAGCGCACTATAGTAAGCAAGTCGCGCTTCGGTTTTACCACTAATATTAGCAATAGGATAACCGGCTTGTAATAAAATTAAGTTCATTACTAATCGTGCGGTACGCCCATTGCCATCGATAAAAGGGTGGATGGTAGCAAGGCGCTCATGGAGTTCTGCCGCTAAAATAACAGGATGAGTTGCATCTTTATTTTGTTGATAAAATAAAAAATAATCTTCCATAAGTTTATTAATTTGCCACGGTTGTGGTGGAATATGCTGGCTACCACTAATCATAACGGGGACTTGGCGAAAACGCCCTGCATTGCTTCTATCAATTCCATGCAAAATCAAGCCGTGAATTGATAATAGATTATGTTGATTAAGCACCTCATTAGATTTAATTAAATCGCGGATAAACTGAATCGCGTCATAATGATTAATCGCTTCAAGATGTTCACTCATAGATTTTCCGCCTACGGTTAAGCCTTTATGAATCACTAAATCCGTTTCGCGCAGGGTTAAAGTATTCCCTTCAATACGGTTACTATCATATGTATACTCAATATGTAAGGCTTCAAGTATTTCACTTTTTCGCCAATCACGATGTTGGTCTAGCTTTGCTTTTAGCGCATCGACTCGTTGCAATAAGGATTTAATATCAGTCATTACTTGTATAGTTTCACCACGTTATTCCCAATTATTTAAACATAAAAGGACAGCTCTTCTAGTAGATAAAAAATGCATCTTTACTTTATATGGTTGGATCATTTTTTTCAATAAGATGACAAATTAATATTGTAAATGCTTTTATATCAGACCTGACACTTGCATCCTCAAGAGCAGTCATATACTCATCCCTTTTTTCAACAGGTATGACAGTCCACTCAAAACCACCAGAAGCTAGCATTGTATTCATTAAGAAACGAGCTGTTCTACCATTTCCATCCATAAATGGGTGTATATAAACTAAAATAAAGTGACCTAATATTGCTCTTACACAAGCAACAGGTTCTGCTTTAATTAATCTAAATAATTCCGGCATGGCATCGCGCACAGAACTTGCGCTTGGTGGTGTGTGCATTGACCCTCTTATATAAACGGGAATAGATCTATATCCTGCTAAATCAGATGGCTCAATAATACCTGCAGTAACGCTGGGAGAAAACATTGAGCGGTACCAATTATTTAAATCCGACCTAACCACATCACCTTGATTTTGGCCCTCTAAAATCATCGCGATACTTCCTTTCACTTTATTAAACGCATCAAAATAACCTTTTGCTGCTAAAGCATTTAAATGGTCTCTATCACTCTCGTTTTTTTCTGGCTTCCAATATCCATCTCTTATTTTAATAATAAGATCTTCACTTACTTTATATCCCTCTATTGAAAGTGAATTATAAGCATCCACTACAAACAACTCTTCAATACGCTTAAAATAACCTTCTTTATCTTTAGCTATTCCAATTTCATCTATTTTAAAATTATCAATGACATCTTCCCTCATGCTTTGCCACATCATTCTAATTCTGGAAACATAGGGTGACTCCACTCGATCAAAAGACAGGATATTTATCTTTTCTTGGAAAGGATTTTTTTCTCTAATTTGATAACCTGTTAATTCAAATGTACTTTTAATCTCATCCGCAATATCATTTCTACCTACCTCCCTAAATGCTCCCGAAATTCTTCCAGCAACAACGCTCTGCCCATTTTTTAAAAGAATAGATAAAATTTCTGAGGCACCATGAATACTTAAAAGTGCGCTTCTGGCATCAATGGAATTTTGATTAAAAAACCGCGGAGAACTATTAATTAAAGCGTCAGCTAATGAGTAGATTCTTAGTCCCTCATTCGTGACTTTAACATCTCTTTTAATCATTTTTTCTTTTAAATAAAGAAGAGAGGTTTTATGAGCAAGGTTTACTATATTATTTGAAGCATCTGAAGATTTCACCGCCAACTGCTGTGGAACAGTATAATTTCCTACATGAATTGATACTGATTGCTCAGGTGATAATATCCAATTTTTTTTAAATCTTTGATTAAGGTAGTCAGCACAAAACGCCCAGTAAGCGCTGTACCATCCTGTGGTATCTCCCTTTTTTAGTTCGGGGTTTGAAGAAATATACCACCCCTTACTTACTTCTAAAAGAAAGCCATTTTTAAGCAACCTTTCTCTGTCAGTTCTTCCTAATAATGATGACGCAATCGCAACAACACCATCATCTTGCAGCCCTTTTAACCTTTCTAATGATTGTGACAATCTTTCTGAAGGACTCGCCATATCAATGTTCTCAAGTAATTATCAATGTATGTATTTTAGTATATCACGCTGCATTATTTTTAGTATATTACGTTGTATTGTTTTTAGTAAATAGCGTTAAACCATTAAAATAATAAAAAGAAGCCTTTCTTCTGATTAGGCTAAAAAATATTTCATTCACTCAATACTTTATATACGGCTGACCTACCTATACTAATTTGCTTTGCAATACCCGTTGCACCTATACCTTGTTGCTGTAATTGCTTAAGTTTTTTTCTATCAACTGATGGCTTACGTCCAAATTTAATGCCTTTTTCACGGGCATCAATCCGTCCTTCATTTGTACGCTCTAGGATTCGCCGTCGTTCAGTTTGAACAACTGCAGATAATATAGTAATAACCATTCGCCTTACAGTACCCTCAGTCCTAATACCGTCACCTACAAACCGTAAGGAAACACCTATATCATCAAATTGTTGAATTAACAGGATCATGTCAGCGGTATTTCTTCCTAACCGATCTAGTTTTTTAACTAAAATAACATCGACCTATTCAACTTTGACCTTTAATAGATGCAAGCCATCTCTATTCATATTGCTACCGGATGCTTTGTCAGTAAATATGCGATTTTCTATAACACCAGCGTCATTAAGGTAATTATTCAGACACCCTACAATTTGGCAATGCCGGTACCGGCAACCCTGACCGCTGACTTGCGATAACTTATGCCAAATAAATCCACGGCGACTGATTTCTTTTACGGCAGGTTTCAATGACGCTGATCAAAATAGCAAACACGCGCGTAATCGGGTAAGGGCAGGTTTCTCTCCAGCCCTCCCCACAGCACCCCGCATGCGGGTCCGCACGGGGCGCTTCCTTCG
>CBDUDP010000050.1:0-4239 GCA_965365945.1 uncultured Gammaproteobacteria bacterium | reverse complement strand
CGTGCGATGAAAGCTGTTAAAGCGAATGGCGCACACGCACAAGGTACGCTTTCTTATACGACTAGTCCTTATCACACCTTAGAAAACTGGATAAGCCTAGCGAAGCAAATAGAAGACTTAGGCGCTGACTCTATCTGTATTAAAGATATGGCCGGTACGCTAACGCCTTATGCTGCTTTTGAACTAGTAAGTCGTTTAAAGGCACAAACAAATCTTGAGGTTCAACTTCATTCGCACGCGACTTCAGGGTTGTCAGATATGACAATTTTGAAAGCGGTAGAAGCAGGTATTGACCGTGTAGATACAGCAATCTCTTCAATGTCGATGACTTATGGCCATACTGCAACAGAAAGTGTAGTGGCTGCATTGCAAGGGACTGAGCGTGATACCGGTCTTGATATGACCTTGTTGGAAGAAATTTCAGCATACTTCCGTGAAGTGCGTAAAAAATATGTGAAATTTGAAGGGTCATTACGTGGTACTGATTCAAGAATTTTGATTGCTCAGGTTCCAGGTGGCATGTTAACAAACATGGAAAACCAGCTGAAAGAGCAGGGTGCAGCAGACAAATTTGATGCTGTATTAGAAGAGATTCCACGTGTTCGTGAAGATCTAGGTTTTATTCCGTTAGTAACACCAACTTCTCAAATTGTTGGTACTCAGGCAGTGCTTAATGTATTGACTGGAGAGCGTTATAAGTCTATTTCTAAAGAAACAGCTGGAATTCTTAAAGGGGAGTATGGGGCGGCGCCTTCAGATTTCAATAAAGAATTGCAGGATCGTGTATTAGACGGTGCTGAGGTCATTACTTGTAGGCCTGCTGATTTACTTGAGTCTGAATTAGATAAGCTGACTGAAGAAGTTAAAGTCGCGTCAGCTGATAAAGGCTTTAAGTTAGCTGAAGATATGATTGATGATGTACTAACGTATGCATTGTTTCCCCAAATTGGACTTAAGTTTCTAGAGAATCGTGGAAACAAAGATGCTTTTGAGCCTATGCCGAGTGCTGATGATGTTAAAAAATCAGATGGCGGGAAAGAAGTGTTTACAGTTGAAGTTAGTGGTCAGTCTTATGTTGTTGAGGTTGAAGGTGGTGGTGACATTACTGGAATGGTGCCCGTTAACGGCGCGGCCCCATTGACAGCAAGTTCTGGTGCTGCAGCTGTACCGGTTGGTGGTGGAGATCCTGTAGCAGCACCGCTTGCGGGTAATATCTTCAAGATTGTTGTGTCTGCTGGTCAGGCTATTCAGGAAGGTGACGTGTTGATCATTCTTGAAGCCATGAAAATGGAAACCGAAGTTCGAGCAGCTAAAGCTGGTACAGTCGGTTCAATTAATGTAGCTGTTGGTGACTCTGTCTCCGTCGGCGACACGTTATTGACTCTATAACCTAAGGCTTACGATTCATGGAGAATATACTTAATCTCTGGACCGGTAGTGGTCTATATAATCTCACGATGGGGCAGGCTGCGATGATTATCGTTTGCCTTTTCCTTTTATTTTTGGCTATTAAGAAAGGTTTTGAGCCTTTACTTCTAATACCTATCGGGTTTGGCGGTATTTTGGCTAATATTCCGGAAGCAGGCTTGGCGCTTTCTGCTGTAGAAAATGCGATCCATTTTCAAAAGCCAGAAGTGCTAGCCGCTTTGGCTGCAGTATTGGAAGTTCCATATGAGCTTGGGCAGCAAATTACCCAAGAAACCTTATATGCTTTTAAAGATGCTTATAAACATGCTGATAGCGCTACGTATGCGGTGGCGCAAAATATTGCCGCTGATAGCGGTTATGCAAACGGTATGTTGGCTAACTTTTACAATGTTGTAATTGCTAGTGGCGTAGGCCCTCTGCTTATCTTTATGGGTGTTGGGGCGATGACTGATTTTGGTCCAATGCTAGCTAATCCAAAAACTATCTTGCTAGGTGCAGCGGCTCAATTTGGTATATTTAGTACCGTTTTAGGTGCGGCATTTCTAACTAGTCTTGGCATTGATGGTATGGCCTTTACGATTGAAGAGGCAGCAACCATTGGTATTATTGGTGGTGCTGATGGGCCAACATCGATTTTTGTATCTAGTGTTCTGGCTCCTCACTTGTTGGGAGCGATTGCTGTTGCTGCATACTCGTACATGGCTCTGGTTCCTGTTATTCAGCCGCCTATTATGAAAGCTTTAACAACTGAAGCTGAACGTAAGATCACGATGGTTCAACTACGAGTTGTTGGACAGCTAGAAAAAATACTGTTTCCAATTGCAGTGCTTGTCTTGGTGGCTTTATGTTTGCCTGATGCAGCGCCTCTTTTAGGTATGTTTTGTTTTGGTAATTTAATGAAAGAGTCTGGGGTTGTTGATCGTCTTTCTGATACGGCTCAAAATGCTTTAATCAATATCGTGACAATCTTTCTAGGTCTATCTGTCGGCTCTAAGTTAGGTGCTGATAAGTTCTTGGACCTTCAGACATTAGGTATTCTTGTTCTAGGTATGGCTGCGTTTGCAGTGGGTACTGGGACAGGGGTATTAATGGCTAAATTTATGAACTTGTTTAGTAAGCAAAAGATTAACCCATTGATTGGTTCGGCAGGAGTTTCTGCAGTACCAATGGCTGCGCGAGTGTCAAATAAAGTTGGTTTGGATGCAAATCCGCATAACTTCTTGTTGATGCATGCGATGGGGCCTAACGTTGCTGGCGTGATTGGTTCTGCTGTCGCAGCGGGTGTGATGATTAAATTCTTAGGCGGGTAATAATCCTAAGAATTTATTTTGAATAAAAAACCCAGCAATTGCTGGGTTTTTTTATTTAAAGCTAAGCTATTATTACTCTATCCATCTCTTAAAGAGCTGTAATCATGATAAAGAAAAAGTTAGGTGTTGCTGAGAAACTGTTCTGGTCTGTTTTGAATGGCGTGGAACAGCATGTATTTACTGAAAACTTTATCATTTCTAATCTAAGTGATTATGATGAAATTTATGCCGATAGAATTATGTCTGTACGGCGGTATCATGCATTAAATGATGATGAGATTGAAATATCGGGAAAAAAAATAGCCGTCGAAAAAAATAAACACAAAACGCCTCTATTATTAGTGCCTCCCTTGGCTGCTACATCGATGATTTTTGATTTAATGCCTCATCGTAGTATTGTTAGGTATTTTTTGGCGCTAGGGTATGATGTTTATTTAGTTGACTGGGGTGAGGTGACGGCTGATCACACTGACTTATCGCTTGAAACTTATGTTCTAGAATGGATGCCTCAGGTTATAGCTAGTGTGAAAGAAAGCAGTGGTAGTGAAGAGGTCTCAGTCTTTTCATATTGTATGGGCGGCTTGATCGCTTTAATGTACTTGGCAACTTCTGGTGATCAGAGTGTACGCAACTTGATTACCGTTGCTAGCCCTGTAGATATGCATCAGAGTGGTGTTGCTGGTAAGGTTTTATCAGCTATTTATCGTCCAGCGCAGACTATCTCTAGTATTTTAAATGTGTCGCTGTTAGATCTGCCTGCTCGTTATTTTCATGTGCCTGGCTGGACCTCTTCTCTGATGTTTAAACTCACAAACCCGATAGGCTCGATGATTAATAGCTTTGATAAATTTTTAAATTTATGGGACCGAGAGTATCTTGAAGAAAGTTTAACAATGAGTAAGTGGTTCGATGATATGGTTGATTACCCTGGAGAGACCATTAAAGATATGGCTGTTCATATGATGCTGAATAACAAGATAGCTAGTGGAAAAATGAGAATAGGGAAGTCAAACGCAGAGTTTAAGGCGGTTAATTGTTCGATCCTTGCGTTTGCCGGAGAGTCGGATAATTTGGTAAGTGCGAGTGCGGCGAGAAAAGTTTTGGATATTGTTTCATCAGAAGATAAAACGTTCTGCCTGGTTCCTGGAGGGCATGCAGGGGTATTTGCTGGAAGTCGTGCATCAGAAAGTACGTGGAAAATTAGTAGTGATTGGCTTGAAAGTCGGTCTGCATAATAATGTTGTCGCTTAATTTAGGAAATTAGAATGACAGATAAATTAGTATATGTTTTGAATTATTGGTTAAAAAATGCTGAAGATGTTGTGGTAGATACATCTGAGGGTGGTGTGCCAATGATGTTTATGCAAGGTAGTAAAAATATAATACAAGGCATTCAGGATGCGGTAATCGGGCGAGTTGCCGGCGATAGAATTGAAGCAATTATTCCGTCTCAGTTAGCGTATGGTGAGCATAATCCTGAGCTGGTATCGACTGTTCAGCA
>CBDUDP010000049.1:0-5193 GCA_965365945.1 uncultured Gammaproteobacteria bacterium | reverse complement strand
CCTTCTGAAGCAACTTATTCCTAAGTATTTTTAGGATTTATTTAAAATAAAGCTGGTGCTTGAAGAGAGTATCTACAAAAAACTACAGTCTTTACCACATCAAATCATCAGGGATTTGGAAGTCGGCATAAGGATCATCGCTAGCATCGGCTTCTTCTTGAGTTTTGTCATTCATAAGCAATACGTAACTAGCATCACGCTGTTTTATTTTTTCTGCAACGATAGCGGGGACAAGCTCGTAAGTTGAGTCATATTTCACAATGGCTAATTTACCGTTGCTAATATGTTGTAGTGTTTTTTCGCTGACGTAAATCTTTTTGACGATATTATTGTCTGAGAAGTTATAAGCCACACCCTCATCGCCTTTGGCTTTTGCTTGGGCGTTTTCTTTGATCAGTTGTTTGATTTGCGCGACAATCGCTTTTTCTTCTGCTTCTGCCTGTTTTTGAAGATTTAATTCTCGGTCTTTTGCTTGTTTTTCAGCTAGTGATTTTTGCGCCAGTAGGGTTGCTTCGTCGGTTTGTGTGGTTTTACTGTTGCGTTGTTGCTTGGTTTGTTTATACTTTCCTTTTTTTACTTGATTTGCTTTGCTTTTATCAATAAGACCTGAGTTTAACAGTTGGTCTTGTAATGAAATTGCCATACTTAATGCCTTTTTGAAGTCTGATAGGGGTGTGAGTAAATTATAGTGTAATCGTATTGGTTTTTAAATAGTATTGGAGTTGTAGCGTATATGAGTCATTTGTCCAAGAAAATCATGCTGGTGTCTGGAGAGTCCTCTGGCGATCAACACGCAGCAAATTTATTTCTTGAGCTAAAAAAGCGCAGCCCTGATATTAAAGGTATCGGCATGGGCGGTAAGAAAATGGCCGCAGCCGGCATTGATATACATTGTGATTCGTCCACTTTGGGTGTTATTGGTGTTATTGAGGTGATTAAACGCTATGCTGAAATCAATCGTGCATTAAAGGCCATGCAGCAGTTATTGCTTGAGCAGCGTCCTGATTTATTGGTTTGCGTTGATTATAAAGAGTTTAATTTTAAGCTCGCAACTTTCGCTAAGAAAAATGGTATTAAAGTGCTGTTTTATGTCAGCCCGCAAATTTGGGCATGGCGACCAGGACGGGTAGTTAAATACGGTAAAGTGATTGATATGATGGCGGTTATTTTTCCGTTTGAAGTGCCGTTTTATGAAAAAGAAAATGTGCCAGTACGTTATGTCGGACATCCTTCGGTCGATAAAGTTCATGCTAAACGTAGCAAAGAAGCTGATTTTCAAGCGTTTGATTTAGCAATGGATCAGCCAGTGATTGGTATCTTGCCGGGTAGTCGTACCGATGAAATAAATCGTATGTTGCCGATTATGTTGCAGGCGGCTGAGGAAATACAAAAAGCGATACCGGGCGTACAGTTTGTTTTACCGCAGGCCGATTCAGTCAGCGATGAATTATTACAGTCGTCCTTTCAGCATTCCAGTGTGCAAGTGAAAACCATTAAAAATCAGTTCTATGATACGGTACAGTGCTGCGATGCAGTGATGACAGTGTCAGGCACTGCAACACTTGAGATAGCACTATTAATTGTGCCGATGTTGGTTGCTTATAAGTTGTCTACGATTACTTATTTATTGGCTAAAATCTTAGTGGATACTGAGTTTATTGGTTTACCTAATATTGTTGCAGGTAAGTCGGTAGTGCAGGAATTTATTCAGCATGAAGCAACGCCACAAAACTTAGCGGCAGAAATTTTACATATTTTGCGTGATAAAGGCTATGCAGAGTCTATACGTGCAGGTTTAAGAACTGTGCAAGTTGAAATAGGTGAGGGCGGCGGTTCGGAGAATATGGCTGAGTTAGCTCTAGAGATGTTGCAAGAGAAATAGTTTAGCGTTGTTATTCCCGAGTTTTTCTATCGGGAATCCATGCAGGCACAATAATAGATTCCTGCTAAGAGCATGCAGGAATGACAATGATTTTCAGATATAAACATATTGATATTGAAATTATTAGGCAAAAAAAAGCCCAGCAGAACTGGGCTTTCATCGTAGCTAGATAATTAATTAATCATTGCCACCAAATACGCCTAATAACTGTAATAAGCTTAGGAATAAGTTGTAGATAGAAATGTATAAAGAAATCGTCGCTAAGATATAGTTAGTTTCGCCGCCATGAATGATTTCGCTAGTTTGGTATAAGATCAAACCTGACATTAACAAAATGAACATTGCAGAAACAGCTAATGACATCGCTGGAATAGCAAAAACCATTGCGCCGATACCTGCTAAAAATGCCACTAAAATGCCGACCATTAAGAAACCGCCTAAAAAGCTGAAATCTTTACGTGTCGTTAAAGCATAAGCAGATAAACCGATAAAAATAACGCCTGTACCGCCTAATGCAGTCATAACTAGCTCAGAGCCGTTACTGAAATTAGTTAAGTACATGCTAATGATTGGGCCTAAAGTTAAACCCATAAAGCCTGTTAGTGCGAAAATAAACACTAAACCTAAAGCGCTGTTGCTAAATTTCGTGGTGGCAAAAAGTAGTCCGAAATACCCCACCATCGTTACAATCATGCCTAAAGGTGGCATATTGAACATCATCGCTAAGCCTGCAGTTAAGGCACTGAAAAGCAGTGTCATTGAAAGCAGCATGTAAGTGTTTCTTAAAACTCTATTGGTTGCCAGTGTGCTTTCACTGGCTGGTGTAGCTGCAACATTTAATCTCATTATGGTTAACCTATATTAATGAACGAAGAACAGGCCTAATCTTACAAGAATTTTGCTTGATAAGAAAATATTTTCAATAGCCTGTATTAGTAATCACTCCCTACCTCAAGTGAATGTGTTTAATTTCTTTTTGTTATAGGCTAAAACAGGGATAATAGCCGTTAGTGTTTGCTAATTTTTATGGTCAAATCATTGCGTTTATTTATCCTAGCGCTCGTTACCTTATCACTGACCGCTTGTTCAAGCATGTATTACAGTGGCTTAGAAAGAATGGGTATCCCAAAAAGAGATATTATGGTGCATCGCGTGGAAAAAGCCCGCGATACTCAGCAAGATGCCAAAGAACAATTTAGCGCAGCTTCATTGCGTCGCAATAGTTTGCAGAAACTGTCAGCGACTAAACAGTAGTATAATAAATTGACCAGCGCCATGCATCGTGCAGAAGCAAAAATGAAGCCAGTACTGGTTATTTTTAAGGATCAGGTGTTAATTCTAAAACACAGCCTTAATGCGCAAGCTATTGCCTCATTAAAAAATGATTTGGCCAGTGTTGAATCAGATGTCAATACGCTGATTAAGGCAATGAATCAATCGATCAATGAAGCGGATGATTTCACTAAAACAATGGAAAAAAATTAGGCATTTAATGCCAATTGTACAATTGCATAACACTATTAATTTAAAAGGAAAAAGAATGATTACAAAACAAGTAGTAGCATTAACAACTTCAAGCTTATTGGCACTAACGTTAACTGGGTGTGCAACTCAACAAGCCGGTACTAGCACTGTTGATCAAGGTTTGAATGCTACGCAAAGTGCATTAAATACAACTCAATCAGCGGTTAATACGGCACAAGCGGCTAAAAATGCTGACCTAACAGGTTTGCTTACGCAGCAATTAGGTGTGAGTTCTACGCAGGCTGCAGGTGGTGCTGGTGCATTATTCCAAGCCGCTCAATCTAAAATGTCAGCGGGTGATTTCCAGCAATTAACTCAGTCAGTACCAGAAGTAAGTGGTTTAATGAGTGGTGTTACTCAGCCTAAAGAGCCTAGTGGTTTATCACAAATTGCTTCTGGTGCATCTGCGTTAATGGGGGATGAAAGTAATACTTTAGGCGCCGCGGCAGATCTATATAGTACTTTTGAATCTTTAGGTTTATCAGGTGACATGGTGGGTCAATTCGCTCCGGTTATCACTGATTATGTTTCTAAAAATGCAACGCCTTATCTTACTAAAGCATTAACTTCTGCTCTAACTGGACTGTAAGTTAAGTTGATCAGGCCTAGTGATTGATACTAGGCCTGATATTATCAAGACATCTCTCTGTTAGTCGTAACCAATGCGGACTGCCACACATATAGTTTCCTGATTACCCACAAGCTTCAGCTACCTTGAAAAATATTTTTAAATTAAATGAGTTATCATTATAGTTCGCATGTTGTTATGGAATGCGGGGAATGGCTGCTCCGAAATTTTCGTATTCTGCAATCTCCATAACGGGCTATAAGAGGAGGCTGAAAGTTATACGTAATCAAGTATAGTTTTAATCGGCTTCAAAATTTGACTAACTCTTTAGTATTAGCCTATTATCAAAACTCTATCATTCTCTCTAACAACAATAAAAATATGAATAATAGCCTACAAAATATAATTAAATACCCCGCATTATCAGTGCAAGCGATTCTTGCAATCCTTCTGATAAGTATTTTTGCCGCTACTCCTGCTAATGCTCATCGAGGTGCAAAAGGGGAGGGGGATGCCTGTCGAATTTATGTGGGAACAGAAGTCGTGCATTTCGCAGCCTATACGCCTACTTTTACTAAAGGTGAGAGTTATTGCGAGGCGATTCCGAATATTGGCTTAACGCATATCGTTATTGATTATGAGGGTAAGAAATTACGCGACTCGACAGTTGAATTTGAAATTACTAAAGAGCCGGAAGGAGCGCGCGTTTTTTATCAAAAGCCTGAGAAAATAAAAAAAGGCTCAATGGATGCTAAAGTCGATTTTACTAATTTTGGCGCGGGCGAATACTTAACGCATGTCACCATTGTCGATCAAGGTGAGAAGCTAGACTCTCATTTACCTTTTACCGTGGGTATAGAGATTGAAGAAGATAATATTCCTTATAAGTTGATTATCCCTGTTATTTTAGTGATTATTAGTTTGATTGCGATGAATATTGTGGTCAATAGAAAAGAAAAAGCGAAGCAGGCGAATGCGACTGATGAGGCTCAATAAGTAAGATATTACTTGTGTGATAGATTGCTTTTTAGGCACTATTTATTCTACGAATCTTGCATTTTGTGGGAGTGGCTTTAGCCGTGAATTTTGCAGATCATTAACAAAATAGAACAGCGAAACTAATTGTGGAATATAAAGATTATTAGTAACTACTCAGCGTAATTATCAGTTAGCTAAAATTATAAAGCAAATTCAGGCAATTTCCCCTCAAATACCAGCG
>CBDUDP010000048.1:0-5427 GCA_965365945.1 uncultured Gammaproteobacteria bacterium | reverse complement strand
TTTAAAGAGAACGATTTTATCTTGAAGGTGGAAGGCTGCCTACTCTTATTTTCTTGAGTAGGCAGCAATATTCGCTGAATGGGACTTCAGTGCGAAACTAAAGGTGGGCAACTACTGGATAAAAGCGACTTAAGTAAATAAAGGTTTGATCGGAAATATAGGGTCAAACTCTGGCGTGGTCTTTTGTGCTTTCGCCGCAAAGCATTTCATCATATCTTGTGGGCGAAACATCCCAGACTGCCATGTAGCCATATATTTTAGACTGTCAGCAACACTGTGGTCGCGGCTGTAGTTGATCATCTCTTTACAACCAGCCACAGCAACAGGCGACTGTTGTGCGATGAGCTGAGCAACTGCCATAACGCCTTCAAGCATCGCCTCATGGCTTGCGAATACTTTATTGACCAAGCCAATGTCTTTTGCCTCAGCCGCATCAAAGTTTCTACCGGTATAAGCGAGTTCTCTCATAATACCTTGGGGAATTAAATGAGGCAGGCGCTGTAAAGTTCCTAAGTCTGCGGTCATCCCTAACTGAGTTTCTTTGATAGTAAAAAAGGTATCTTCTGTGCAATAACGACTGTCACATGCGCTGACCATATCGATCGCACCACCGATACAACCACCATGAATCGCGGCCAGTACTGGGATACGTGCATCTTCAAGTACATTAAATGTTTCTTGAAGTTGTAGTACCGCTCGGCGTAAGTTCTCAGCCATACGTGAAGGGTCGCCCGTCATCGGGATGCTATTTGACGAGGTAAATACAGATAAGTCCATACCCGCTGAAAAATGCTTTCCGGTTGAAGACAATACAATCACTCGTGCATCAGCTTGCTGGTCAATTTCTCGAACTGCCACAGGTAACTCTTGCCAGAAATCAGCGTTCATCGCGTTTAATGCGTCCGGGCGGTTCAGTTTTATGTGTGCAATATGGTTTTCGACGGTCACTTCTAAACTTTTGAAACTCATTTCAATATCCTGCATAGTTTGTAAAAATACACTTAAGTAAGGCTTTATCTAAAGCAAATGAATATTTCTGCTTCGAATTATGGCAGAAATAATGCTTTACGGTGTAAAGATTGGAGTGGAAAAGATAGTTTCAAAAAACAGCTCAAAAAAATGATTAAAAATATCTCGTTATGTATAGACGAACTTGATACAAATATACCTTACGCCGTTTTAGAAATAAAAAAGAGTAGGGTCATGAAATTAAAAGAAATGCCATTAAAGGTTTATGCCGGAACAGAAGCTTTAGAACATATTCAGTCAAATGGTTTAAAGGCCGATGATATTTCAATGTTATTAGGGGCGTCCAGTGGTCCAAAATGGCTAACCTTACACGGCATAGATGACTTCTTGATCAATCATTTTTTTAAGGGGCGGGATAAACCCTTACATTTATTGGGTACCTCCGCCGGAGCTTGGCGCATGGCTTGTTATGCGATGGGGGGCAATGAAGCGCATCAACGATTAACAGAAGCCTATGTTGAGCAGCGCTATTCCGCTAAACCAAGTGGGCAAGAGGTACTTAATACCTGCAGGGAGATCATTAATACGTTATTGGGCGAAGACGGTGCTAAAAATATCATTCAACATCCTTATATGCGGATGAATTTAATTACCACGCAATGTCATGGCTTAACACGTGCAAATAATAAATTGATAAAAGGCTTAGGTTATGGCGCGGCAGCAATTTTAAATGCGGTTCATCGAAAGAGTTTAGCATGGCAATTTACACGCTTGGTGATGCACCACCCGCAAGAGCACTTCCCTTCTAGTACGCTGAATGATTTACCCACGCGATATGCACCGCTTACCGAAAGTAATATGAGCGATGCGATTCTTTCAACGGGGGCGATACCCATGATTATTAGCGGGGTAAATGATGTGGCTGGAAAAGGTACGTATCAAGATGGCGGCATTACCGATTATGGTTTCGATTTGCCCTTACTACCTGAAGACGGTTTTGTATTATACCCACATTTTTCTAAGCAGCCTGCACCAGGGTGGTTTGATAAGCGGCTAACATGGCGGTCGCCTCGGCATGCGAATTATTCAAAAACAATTATGCTGGTACCATCGGATGAATTTATCGCGCACTTACCGCAGAAAAAAATACCTGATAGGCATGACTTTTTGAACTTGTCAGATACTGATAGAATTAAGTCTTGGCGAAAAACGATTGAGTTAACACAACATTTAGCCCAAGACCTATCCATAATGGACTGGCCGTCTCGTGTTGAGCCTTTACCGTGGTAAACTGTATATACCTGAATAGCAATCCAAACCTCTAAAAGAGCATCAGAACAAGCATGACTAATAATTATATTTTACGCCGTATCCGTTATACCTTCGATTTTAATGATAAAACGATGATTGCGATATGGGCACTGGCAGATACAGTGGTCACGCGAGAGCAAATGAGCATTTGGCTTAAAAAAGATGACGACCCAGACTTTCTGAACTGTAGCGACCGGAATATGGCGATCTTCCTGAATGGTTTAATTAATAAACTCAGAGGAAAGAAAGAGGGGCCACAAAAAGAGCCTGAATCACGCATCAATAACAATATTATCCTACGTAAATTAAAAATTGCCTTAAACCTGATCGATGATGATGTGCTAGCGATTATGGCATTAGCCGAGATGGAAATAGGCAAGCCTGAATTGACCTCATTTTTCCGCAAAGAAGGCCATAAGCATTACCGAAAACTGCAAGACCAAATATTGCGACGCTTTTTGCAGGGCATGGAAATGAAGTATAAAAAACCTGCGACTGAAACGTCTGAAGAGGCACTGGTCGAAAAAACGCCTACAGAGACAGCACCTAAAGAACAAATTAATAGTGACGTTTGGAATAAACCAACAAGCTAATTGAGTTCTCGGTTTTAGTGTTAGTAAAAAAGCAGTCCCTTTAGTACTCTTTTTGATCATGATTTTATTGAATGCCGTATGTTTGCATGATGCGTTTAATTTGCCCACTCTCTTTCATTGTGGAAATGACTTCGTCATACCGATTAATGAAAGTTTGATCTTGGGTTTCAGGATAGTTGGGCGTTTTAACTAAGGTATTAAAGTAGCTCTTTTTTTCTTTTCTTTGATTGGGTGGCACTATGATGTTATCCACCTCCCCCCCGCCCCGCCGCTTGTTGAGCAAGCCAAGAACCGAGCGCGTAGGCGGCGCACTTTGTCGCTGCGAATGTATAACTCTTTATGTCTGAGTAGTCGTTAACTTTACTTCATGCCCCTTACGTTTTTTTGACTCAGCAAAAACCTTCATTAAGAAAAATTTATAAGGCTGTTGATGTTATAGCAAAAATAATTAACAGCAAACGATCCAGATAATAATAAGTCTTCTAATTTGATATGCTGTTATAAGCAGAATTGAGTTTTCGATAGGTAGATATATAAAGTGTAGTTTAATTTGGGGCGGGAACTATTTTGTCAGTTTGGCAGATGCTAACGGTTTGCCCGTATAGCTAGGATAAAGAGTCTGCAGCTCGCTAAGAGCAAAAGTAATTAAAATACTATTTGGTAAACTCTAGGTCATTGAACATGACCTAGAGGAACATATTTATATTAAGCTGACAGTTTTTTTCTGGTAGCTGCTAAGCCTAGAAGTCCCAAGCCAAGTAATGCTAAAGAGCCTGGTTCAGGTACGTCTGTAGGCGCTTCACCAAACTCAGTGACATGGCTGATTGTCCATTCCTTTAGGTCTGGAAGATTCATGTCATCTGATAAGAAACTTGTATCAAATACGCCCCATGAGTAGCTATCCTCATTCAGAAAGAGAGCCATGCGTGTTGAATTTTTAATAATATAATAACCAGGCCCTGATGAAAGGGCGAATGCAAATACAGAGCTGTCTTCATTTGTGGCTTGGTAAGTTACATCTCCAGTTTTAATGTCGTTGTAGCTTACATCAGGATCTAAAAACGAGTTAACCCAAGTAAGTTCATTAGCGGTGCTTCCTACTTTTGCAGCTTCGTGCATGAATGTATCAACACCACCGACATCTACGCCTCCGGTAATAGTATAGCTCCACGCAGTGCTTACAGCACCTATTGATAGCGCTAATGCTAAGGTTGCTTTTACTATGGTGTTTTTCATATCCTAATTCCTTTTTTTAATAAAGCTTATTGTTTGATCTTGATTATGCATGATATATGCCAATATCATTATTTTATCAGAATATTAATATGTTAGGTTTGTTTTAAAAATTAATTTATGTCTGCTATGTATAAAAAACTGACACTCAGTCGCTTTTATCCTGAGTTTTCCATGCTTCAAGTCTGAATCACGGCTAAAGAATGATATAGAATTACAGTCGAGTTAATGCTTAAGAATAGGTTGGTGCTTATTAGCTTCTTGCACCATATATTATTAGCAGAATTATTCTGAGCTAAGTAGGGCGTCTCTGGGCGGCAGTTAGATAATACGTTAGTCTTATTTTAAAAATTCATTTACGTTTGATGTGTATAAAAACCTGACACTCAATAGCTTATATGTATATTTATGCTTTACATTCCATGCTGTAAAACAGAAGCAAACCAAATAAGGTATAAAATATACAGGCGAATATAAATTTAGGAGGCAGGGTGTTCGTAACTCTAGATACCTAGTGCTTGTGGGGGTAGCCCTGCATCTGAATCAGCTTAGTTATGTGTTACTCGATTCTCGTTTTATTGAACTGTGCTCACCTAATATTACGGCTAGTATCCCGCCAAGAATCATGAAAGAAGAAAGCGGTAAGAAAGTGTTTCATCCGCAAATAAAACGCCCCAATAGCCGCAATTGCTGGAACAAGCAATTGCTCAACAGCAGCCTGCGTAACCAAAAAAACCGCCAAATTATGGGGTCCGTTGTGCAAAGCGTTAGATTTAAGGAGAGATTATGATTCGATACATTACTTTATTATTCATTCTTATGATTTCCAGCAATGTAATTTTTGCGGATTCACTTTCTGTTACATTCAAGCCTGCAAAAGGTCTTTCGGGCACAACGTCACTAAATATACATGATGACAAAAAAGTAACCGTCTTGGTGTATGATAGTCCAACTAAAATAAGTGAAAACACAGTGGTACTTGAATCAAAAAAAGTAGAAGAACTTCGTATACTTATTTTAGCTACTCTAAATGACTACCTTAAATTAGATAGTTTTAATGGCATAAAAGAATACCCATTTACACTATCATTGGCATATACAAATAATGGTGTGACAAAAAATGTTTCAAGTAAGAGAATCAATAAAAAAGCTCTTAACCTAATACAACAAATACTCATTATTAACCCTGATATAGATTTGAATTATGTTACTAAAAAAATCTAACAAGCGCAGGTAACGGAAAATGAACTTCCCCCGCTTTGACGGACACTAAATCCTAACTAGGAATGAGGTGTCCCATGGCAAAGGTCAACAAACCACG
>CBDUDP010000047.1:0-8367 GCA_965365945.1 uncultured Gammaproteobacteria bacterium | reverse complement strand
GACGCTGGTATTTGAGGGGAAATTGCCTGAATTTGCTTTATAATTTTAGCTAACTGATAATTACGCTGAGTAGTTACTATAAAACTTATCATTGACTTCATTTTTTGAAGCCTTTTTTTGTTCATTTTGGGCAGCTTCTCTAAATTCTTGCATCATCTTTGTTAAAACAAATGACGGATTTTTCTCAAGTTTAATTGCGACTAAAACAAAAGTACCTGGCCATGAATTCTCTATCGTTTTGCTAGTAATATCTCGTGGGGAAATATGCACAACGCCGTCACCTGACACTATATGCATTTCTGCACTCATTCTCCGTACAATATTTGATGATATATATAAGCCCATACCTGCATTGTTTTTCTCTGTATAAGGATTTTTCACCCCAAAAGTTCCTGACTTTTGTGCCTTTAAAGAGAATTTAACCGCATCAGCATGTGATTCTTGGCCTGGGTAGGTTTGTTCAAGATGACGCTTAATTCCCATTCCAGTATCTGCAATAATAAAATGAATCTCGTTAGCTTTTTTATACCATGTAAATTGAGCAATAGATGGAATACGAACATTACGAATAGATTCACCTCCAAAGTGACATCCATGTTCTAGCGTATTATAAAGTAGCTCACTTAAGACATATCTTAAGGTTCCTGCATACTCAACATTGAATCCCTTAGTGTAACTTTCAGCTGTTTCAATAACTTTTTTAAAATCATCAATACATTTTACAGACAGAAGTGGTTTAAAGTTATTTCCATTAAACTGTTGGTTTTTTGCGAATAAAACAGGAAAAGTTCCTCGTGCCCCCATGCGTCTCCACATAGCACTTGCACCTACGTCTGCATCTTTTTCAATAAATGAAACTGTGCATCCCTGGTCTTTTAAGCGCCATGCATACAAAACCAATAAAGATATTGCTTGATAATTTGCCTTAACACATGGACGTAAATCAATTCTTACAGGTACTCCCTTCAATGACCAATCAAAAAACTCTAAAACTGGTTCAAAAGAAGTTACATCATGATCCTTAAAAGCGAAAATTTTTGGCACTTTTTTTATTATCACTGTTCGTTTGTCCAATTTTTTCTTTATATCTACTAATTGAGTTTTTAGATCCACAATTTTCCTAAAAATATAACTATATTATTAACAGGCACATTCGCCCTGATATTCCAGAGTATTCGCCGACAAAACAGGCACTTTTGCCTGCCATCCAATTTATCCTGTCATATTGCCCTGATAAGTGATATTAACCGCTTAACCGGGCAACTAACAAAATAAACACAGTCAAAGTATAGATAATTTCTTAACTTATACTCGGAAGTCTTTAACCCACCCAATCATCCAAATACTTTTCAGCATCTAGTGCTGCCATACAGCCAGCTCCAGCAGAAGTAATGGCTTGTTTATAAACAGAGTCCATTACATCACCTGCGGCAAAGACACCGGGGATATTGGTTGAAGTGGCATTTCCTTCAATACCGCTTTTGACGCGGATATAGCCGTGATCATCCATATTCAACTGATCTTTGAATATTTCAGTATTGGGCCGGTGGCCGATGGCAATAAAAACACCATGTACATCGACATCTTGAGTGGAGTCATCGAGTGTGCTTTTAATACGCATGCCGGTAACGCCCATGTCATCACCTAGAACTTCTTCTAAGGTGTTATTCCATAGGATTTCGACATTGCCATTTTCTGCTTTTTCGATCAATTTATCAGATAGGATCTTTTCTGAACGGAATTTATCGCGGCGGTGAATGACAGTTACTTTAGAGGCGATATTGGCTAGGTATAAAGCTTCTTCAACAGCGGTGTTACCTCCACCAATCACGGCAACGGGTTTGTTGCGGTAGAAGAACCCGTCACAGGTTGCACAGGCTGAAACACCTTTTCCGGCAAATTCTTCTTCTGAATCTAAGCCTAGGTACATGGCTGATGCACCTGTAGCGATAATGAGGGCATCGCAAGTATAACTGCCTGCATCGCCGGTTAATTTGATCGGTTTTGCGTTTAGGTCGGCGGTATGAATATGGTCAAAAATGATTTCTGTCTCAAAGCGCTCTGCATGTTTACGCATTCTTTCCATTAATTCAGGGCCTTGCACACCTTCATCATCACCCGGCCAGTTGTCTACATCCGTTGTGGTGGTTAGTTGTCCACCTTGTTGTAGGCCTGTGACCATCACAGGTTTTAGGTTGGCACGTGCTGCGTATACCGCGGCTGTATATCCGGCAGGGCCTGAACCTAAAATTAATAGGGGACAGTGTTTTGCTTCGCTCATGAGTTGTTTCCTTGTAATGATTGGGCGTCAGTGGTTTCGTGGTATTTAGGAATGCGGGCTTAATAATATCCGAAAGTTCACGTTCTAATGTACACAAAGTTTCGGGTTTTATTGGGTTCTCGCTCCTTATTCAAATTCTCTGTAGGGCGTGGCTTTCACAGCCTCTAAAGCTCGCTAAGATTCAAAAAGCGGACTAAAGTTCGCCCTACGGTTTTAGTTTTTACATTATGCGTGTAATTAGGATTTTCGTAAAGCCTCAGGGGAGGCATTTCGGATTGAATTCCAGAGTTTTTTGCAGTCGTTAATCACTAGATATAATGAGGGAATTAAGACTAAGGTAATAAGTGTCGCAAATACGATCCCAAAGCCGATGGAAATTGCCATTGGGATTAAGATACGCGCTTGTCGTGAAGTTTCTAAGATCATCGGCATTAAGCCACCAAAAGTCGTTAAGGTGGTTAAAATAATCGGGCGAAAACGTTGGATGGCGGCGGTTTTTATAATTTCTTTGGGGGTCATATGTTGATGTTGTTCTAAGTCAACAGCTTGACTAATTAAGACCAGTGAATCATTGACCACAATACCGGATAAAGCAACGATGCCGAGTAAGCTTAATATACTCAGGCCGTAACCCATGATTAAGTGGCCGAAAATGGCACCAATAATACCAAATGGAATACTGACAATGACGATCAGCGGTAATATGTAGCTTTTGAACGGAATGGCGAGCATGGCGTATATACCGAGTACAGCAAAGATAAAACTGAGTTTTAAACTGCCGACACTTTCGGCCATATCGGCTTGTCGTCCTTGAAAACTGTATTGTAAGCCTGGGTATTGCTGTACTAAGTCGGGCAGGGTACTTGCTTTTAAATCATTAACAATTGCGCCGGCCTGACTTCTGGGGGTGACATTAGCTGTGATTTGCACATTACGGCGGCCGTCGCGGCGTTTAATTTCGGTAAAAGCGCGGCCACGATCTATTTTTACAATTTCATGTAAGGGAATCGCACGATCTTGATCTGTCCAGATTAAGAAGTCATGCAAATCCTGTCCGGATACTCGTTCGCTTTCAGGTAAACGGACCATGACTTTGATTTCATTGCGCCCGCGTTGTTGGCGCAGTGCTTCAGAGCCATAAAAAGCATTGCGTACTTGACGGGCGACTGAGAGCGGGCTTAAACCGAGACTTTCACCTTCGGGCAGTAAAGAAAAATCTAATTGCTGTTTGCCCAAGCTCATGCCATTAGTGACATCTTTAGCAGTTGGATAGGCGGCGAGCACTGCTGCTATTTTTATGCTGGCCTGTTCTAAGACGGCAATATCGCGGTGCGTTAGTTCTATAGTAATACCTGAACCTGATCCGGGGCCGCCTGAGTCAGATTCAAAAATGACGCTTTCTACACCGATAAGTTCGCCGGTTTTCTCACGCCAGCGATCACTAAAACCATCGGTGCTCATGATGTCATTGCGGATTTCTGGAGGGGCTAAATAGCTACGAATGACAGCTTTATGACTGCCACCTTTGCCTACTTCGGCAAAAATACCTCGAATCAGTTGGTCGCCATTTTCAATTTTATCGGCTGCGAGACGCGCTGACTTGACTAGGTGATCAACAATAGCCTGAGTTTTTTCTACGGGTGTACCGTAAGGTAAAGTTAAAGAGACACGCGCATAATCAGATTCGGTTTTAGGAAACATAGACATGCCCATACGTCCACTTAAAGCAAAGGAAAGTGTCGCAATTAATATCGAAAAAGCAATAATGACGGTTAAATAACGATGGTTTAATGTGAGATCAAGGAAGCTGCCATAACGGTGTTGAGTCCAATGGCGGAAAGCGTGGCTAAATTGCTGCTGTTTTTCATGCAACCATTGAAAAATCTTTGATTTAGGTTCTTCACCGATATGCGCTAAATGTTGTGGTAAAACGAACAAACTTTCCATGAGCGAGAGAAGGAAAACCACGATAACCACAGTGGGAATCATAAAGAAAATTTTACCCATTTGTCCCGGCATAAAAAACAGGGGCATAAAAGTGGCTATATTAGTTAGAATGCTAAAGGTGACGGGCACAGCCATTTCTTGTGCGCCTTTAACTGCAGCAGTGAGAGCGGGATAGCCTTCTTGCCGATAGTGGTAGACGTTTTCACCAATAATAATGGCGTCATCGACAACAATACCTAAGGCGATAATAAAGGCAAATAGCGAGATCATATTTAATGAGACGCCAAGCGCGGGTAGGATTAAAAAAGAGCCAAGAAAGGCAATGGGTATACCTGTCATCACCCAGAATGCTAGGCGCAATTCTAAGAACAAAGCTAAGGTAATAAAAACCAGCGTTAAGCCCATCGCGCTATTGCGTAATAATAAATCAACTCGTTGCGCGTAAGATCTTGAGGCATCGTAACGAATTTCTGCCTGTATGCCTTCGGGTAAATTGCTCAGTTCTATTTGTTCTTTGACGGTATCGGAAATGCCTATCGGAGTTTGATCGCCGACACGATAGACTTGCAGCATGATCGCGGGAACACCATTATAATTGGCTGAATAATCAGTATCTTCGTAGCCATCGGTAATGGTGGCAATATCACCGAGCAAGACAATCCCGCCAGAGGGTGTAGTAATAATCGGTAATTGTGCGAATTGTTGGCCCGTGTCTTTGCGTTCCTGCATGCGGATTAGAATTTCACCTGAGGTGCTTTTAATACTACCTCCAGGTAGTTCTAAGCTGGCATTGCGAATCCGCTGAGCAATATCGGCAATAGAAATGTTATAGCGCTGTAAATTATCTTGCGACACTTCGATACTGATTTCTAAGGGGCGAATCCCTTCTAAGTCAATTTGGGTAATATTGTCAGCTTGTAATAGTTGCTCGCGAAAACTCTCTGCAAGTTCGTGTAACACGGCTTCTTCAGTGTCACCATAGATAACTAAAGAAACCGTTTTGCGCTTACTCGCCACGACATTAATTTTAGGTTCTTCAGCATCTTCGGGGAAGGTGGTGATGCTGTCAATTTCACGCTGTATATCTTGGGCTAATAGGTTAATGTCGGCATCGGTCATCACGTCCACTAAAACGGTTGCATAACCTTCTTGAGATGATGAGCTAATTTCATCAATGCCTTCTAAGCCAGAGATGGCATCTTCTATGGCAAGGATGATACCCCGCTCGATTTCTTCAGGGCTAGCGCCGGTGTATACGGTATTAATACTGATGGTATCAGTGACAAAATCAGGAAAAACCTCCTGTTTCATGGTGTTTAAAAATAATAAACCGCCGATGATAAAGGCAAACATCACTAAATTAGCGGCAACGGGGTGCGTTGCCATCCAGCTAACTGAGTTATGTTTGTTAATATTCATGCCCTGATTACTCATTGCTTTCTACCTTAGTGCGTAAAGTCATGCCTTGAACAGGGGTACTTAAGTTACTACTAATAATGTGCGTGTTTTTGGGTAATTGTTCTGCATCAATAAATACTTGTTCAGCACCTTTCCAAATGGGTGTAATTGTTTTTATCTCTAAAGTGTTTTGTTCGCTGAGTAGCCAGAGCTGCATGCCGTTATGTACCACTGAATCGGGTAGGGCGATGACATTGTGTAGCGTGTCACCAGTGATTTCTACGCGTACGAATGAGCCTAAAATTAAAGCGGGTGCGCCTTTGTTTTCGGCTAGTTGGCTTAGCGGGTCTTTGACTTCAATAATCAGTTCGGCTAAACGGCCTGAAGCTTCTAGTTCTGCTTTTAAACGCTTCACTGTGCCGTTACGTGAACCTTGTGTTCCCCATGCTGCGCTATGTGTGATGGCTACTTTAGAGCCTGCGGTGCTATTAATGCTGGGAATATCTATTTTGCTTAGTTTGTCGGTGGGCAGGGCGGCGATCACCCAAAAGCTATCAATCCCTGCTAATTTAACTAAGGGCGTCCCTGTGGAAAAGGTTGAAACCCAAGAGCCGATATGTGCATTGGTTTCTAAAACAATAGCATTAAAAGGTGACACGGTACGGGTGCGACTTAAATCTAAGCGGGCTTGTTTTAGTGTGGCTTCGGCTGCTTTTATAGCGCTTCTTGCTAAGGCGAGGTGCGGTTTGCGTAATACTAGGTTTTTACTTTGTTCATCAAGGGGTGTGTTTAATAAGGTAAATTCACGTTGCGCAATGGCTTGTTGGCCTTTTTCTAGCGTTAGATTAAATTTAGCTTTTTCTAGTTCATTTTCTTTTTGTTTAACCAGTAGCTCATAATCGGTGGGATCAAGCTGGATAATTTGTTCGCCTTTTTTGAGGAATTCTCCAGGAATAAAATGAGGGCTAACGGAAGTGACCATACCGCTAATACGTGAGGTTAAATTGACTTTTTGCGCCGGTATAACATTACCCATTGCAGTTACTGTCAGAGAGTAATCAATAGCTTGCGCTTGAAATACTTCAACTAAAGGGGCAACTTTACTGGCGTGAACGCGTTTTGCTTTGGGTTTATTGCTGAGCCAGTAATAGGATAAGCTGATGGTTATGGCTAAAATGACTAGGGCAGGTAGCCATGATAAAAGACGCTTAAGCATCGGTATTTTCCTTGTTGATGGCGAGTGTATTGAGTTCCCAGCTACCAGCAAGTGCGCGGTAGAGTTGTATGCGATATTCTAATAATTGACGTTTGGCTAAAATTTGACTGCGTTCTAAAGATTGTTGGTTCACTTGTGTGGTTAAAACACGTAAAAAGTCCATTGCGCCATACATATAGCGCAGCCGAATTTGCAGCGTTGCTTGTTCGGAGAGCTGATGTTGTTTAGCTAAGCTGATAATTAATTGCTCTTGCTGTTGCTCTTGAATCAACGCGTCTTCGACTTCTTGTATGGCTTGTTGTAGTGCTGTTGCGTAATTGTTTAATGCTTCTGCGGCAACGGCTCTATTTCTTTCGACTTCAGCGACGCGTCTTCCACCATCAACGATTGGCATTATTAAGTTACCTGCCAGTGTCGCAATCCAGTTATTAAATAAGGACTGTAAATTGGGCGCGGTAGTATTGATATTTGCTGACAAGCTGAGCTTAGGGAAGCGGTCGGCAATTGCAGCTGCGGTGCGTTGATCTGCAGCTTGAACACGAAAATAGGCAGATCGTAGGTCAGGGCGGCGTTGTATAAAGTCACTGCTTAGGCCTGTTTGTGGTTGTACAGGTAAATCAGGGAGTTGATTTTGTTCAGGTAAAACTAGCATCGTAGGCGTGTTGCCTGTCAAAATTGCAAGTTGATACTCTAGTGTTTTAATAGTTGCAATGACAGTCGTTTGGTCTCCGATTCTGGCTTGCAGTGTTTGTCGTTGCTGGAAGACATCGGCGGCTGTGGCTTGTCCACCCGCAAAACGTGAAGTAACGATGTCTACGTTATCTTCATTGGTTTTGATCTGTTGTTTTAATAAAGCTAATTGGCTGCGTTGCTCGATTAAGCGATACCAAGCAATAGCAACTTCAGCCGATAAAGAAATGGCGGCGGTATTTAAGTTTTCTTGAACGACGCGAACATCCAGATCAGACGCGTTTCTATTAGCCCGTATGCGGCCCCATAAATCGACTTCATAGCTGGCATTCAGTCCTAAGCTGAATTGGCTATTATCTTGGTTGCTGCTGTAATTCTGCCCACCAGTAAACACCGCGCTGATACTAGGAATTAAATCCGCACTGGTTTTTTGGGCAACAGCTTGCGCTTGTTCAAGACGGTTGTAAGCTGATAGCAGGCTGAAATTATTACTTAGCGCCGAGTGGATTAGTTGGTTGAGTTGTGGGTCATTAAATGCGAGCCACCAGTGTTCTTGGTGTGCTGATTCACCGGATTGTGAGAATGTTTCGGGAGTTGCTATCGGTGTGGCAATTTCATTTATTGGCATTGCACATGATTGGATAAGCAGTGCAGTAATGACAATTAGGTGCGGTTTTATATCCATATATGCAAAAATGACGAGAGAGTGTAAATAATAGTTAGTATAGGGCTTATGCATCTAAGACGTTATACCAATCCCAATAAATAATTACTGTAATGGTCGTCATTCCCGAAGTCTTTAATCGGGAATCCATGCGCACACTATAGATTCCTG
>CBDUDP010000046.1:0-8551 GCA_965365945.1 uncultured Gammaproteobacteria bacterium | reverse complement strand
TCTGAAGCAACTTATTCCTAAGTATTTTTAGGATTTATTTAAAATAAAGCTGGTGCTTGAAGAGAGTATCTACGCGGCTGTGTCGAATGGGATTATAACGGGCATTGTGTAATCAGATCCCGTGCAATATAAAGACAGTACGTAAATTGTTAGAGTATTTTCTCAGCTTAATATAGCATTGAAGTATCGCAGTATCAGTTTCATAATCCCCGACATAAATATTATTCATAATCACATCCTGACGATAGCTTTTTAATTTAATATTCCTCGTCCAAGCACGCTTAGTGCCCATGATCGGTTTGAGAATATTGCCATTATTCTCATAAACCGCACACTGGGTCGCTGCTCTCCCACTCCATAAAACATCCGAGCCATTCTGGTCATAGTAACCAAAACTAATCTTCAGCGACCCATTGCGCATGCTGGCATGCATATTGACGTTTCTAACGCTATTATCTAGTCCATTAGTATTAATTATTTCAGCATTCGCCGTGCCGAACATCAGTATAAGAGCTAGTATTTTTAGTGTTTTCATTTTGGTGATTATCTCTATTATTTTATGGGTGATATAACTATAGGTGAGAGTGTTGATTTTGTTTAATTCTGGAGCGCTACTGATATAGTCCTGTGATAGCGAAACTTATTTTTGTTGTATATTAAATAGATTTTTATTATGAAAAAATTCAACTAATTGCAATTATCGCGTACGGCATCAGTGTGTTGGGTTGCATCTTTTCGTAACCCAACGCATTGCGTGGTAAATGTTAGGTTGAAAAAGCACCAACCCAACGGGGCTAGCCCTTACCCGATTTAGGGTTATTCAAACACTGGTAATGACTTATAAGCCTGTTCAATCTCTGAATCTCTCCATTGTATATCTTCTTTTTGATACCCTATCACAACTTCATTATACCTTTCTTTTAACCAGTTATATTTCACATAAATACTTGGGTTATTTGTTTTTAGACCACTTTTAATGAGTCTGCTTATTGTGAGTAAATATTCAGGAAATTGATATTCTGGATCATCAAACTCACCTTTTGCTTTTTCAAGAAAGTTCACATAATACATTCCATCAGCATCTTTACATACTATATTTTTAATATATTCAATTTCCATATCAGGCGAATGCATAGAAGACCTAAAAATACCCCCTAACTCAATAATTAATTCATGAAGAATTACTCTTGGGTATAGAGCCGCTTCAGATTCCATTTTATAAGCTTGCACTAAAGCAGGACCAAAAACCACTGTATCCGTATGCAATAACTTCCCATATGTAATGCCTCCTCTACACATAAACCCGAGGGACATTAAGTTTAATAATAGCCATTGAACCTCAAGAAGCATCCAAAACACACCACTTTCTTCAGTATCACAAACAGAAATAACTATGCAATCAGAAAACTGTGTAACCATCTTAGTCTCTTGACTTTTAAACTTACCTATAGATAAAGTACTTCTAATAATACTTAAAGCATTAGAAATTTTTTTTATATTTTTATTATTATCAGTAAGATTTTTATTTATTGTGCTATCAATATGATTTTGAAATCCTAATATATCAATAAAACAAGTTATTCTTAATTCATATTCCATTAAAATAATCCTCGCCAATAAAAATCCTATATTATTAACAGGCACATTCGCCTGCTATCCAATTTATCCTGTCATATCACACTGGTAAGTGATATTAACCGCTTAATCAGGCAATCAACAGAAATAAATCCGCGGTTAAAACAAGTTCCTTTAAAAGTATAGCCTCATATTATTAATAGTGACCAAGAATTGTCGTCACGAGGCTCAATTCGAGGTGATTTTCATGGTATGTGCTAGCTTAGTTTTTGATTACTCGTTCTCACGTAGCGGATAAATACTACGTGATTTTGACGCACTAGCAATGAGTGTGTTAAAAACAAGCTCTTAGATAGCACTAGCAAATGGTCAAAAATCACACACAGCAATGAATGATCCTCAAATAATAAAAATAAAAGCAGCAGGGGTCGGTTATTTGATTAACCGTATTCAAACTTTATTCGTCGGTATGCTGCGCGTGTGGACGATTCCTATCGTGTTAATGCTTAGTGTGGCTTCTGGTTTTACCACTTATTATGGAATGTCGCATTTCATTATTCCATGGATTGCTTTAGTCATTACCGTGGCGATTCAGTCTATCGTGGTGATTTGTTCGCTAGAAATCGCGGGTATCCACTGGAAAGCCAATCGGATGCGCTATTTTTCGGTGCTCTGTTCGTTATTAATTGCTTTGACGGCTTCGGTGTCGTTTTCCTATTTTAAATTTTACGAAATTTCTGAACAGGGTACGATCCATATCGACCGCTTAAATCATCTTAGACAAGATATTAAGGCTTATGTAGATAAAGTTTTAGTGATTAAGAGTAGCGTCTTAACTCAGCAGCGGGGAGAGTTAGAAAAAGCCTCGAAAGAAGTCACACAAGCTTATTTTGGCACGCACCCTGAAATTGTCGCTGGCTATCGTAATCAGGTGGGTGAAGGGCCTTTTTGGAAACGCTACAATGATATTTATCAAGCCAAGAAGCAAACTATGGCGCAGTTGGAGCAAGACTTTTCTGCGCTGGATAAAAGCGTTCAGCAGGTACAGGTTAATCTCTCGCAGTTAGATGTCGCAGATAATGTGCAGGGTGCATATTATGCGCTGCTGACTAGTTTTCAAACGATGCAGTTGCAAGTCAATCAGTTATCTAGTCAATTTAGTCAGTCTTTACCTGATGCTCCGTTATTACTGACTTATAAACAGTTTATTGAAGGCGTGAAACCCAGCAGTGCGATGTGGGAGGGCTTTTCCTTGTTTGCTTTTACCTGTGCCGCTATGGTGGATTTTTTCACCGTGCTGCTTTCTTATCGATTGGAGTTTACTGCGCCTGGACCCTTGACCGCAGACGAGGAAGATTTAGTCTTTGAGTGTTTAAGGCAGTTTACGGAGTTTCGCATCAATGGTAATGATGAGTTGGAAATGATTATTGAAAAAACGGAGCTGGAGAAGGCGCGGCGTTATTCGGATTGGTCGCGTATGTTTGCGGTCGGCTTATTATTGAATCGTGGATTTCTCAGGAAAATTGACCATAGAACGGTTGAGTTTGCACCTAATTTATACCCTCTTATAGCTGCAAAAATGGGTGACAAGATTAATGTATTACGTGCGCAAGCCAAAGCCGAAAAGGCAGAGGGTAGCCATGAATAATTCACCAGCAGAGATAGATCAATGGCTGATAGCTGGTACGGAAGAACACGATCAAAGTTTTGAGCTGCAAGTCTGGGAGGCGAATTTTGATGTTGAGCGGCAGCTTGTTTATAGTAAATTTGGCCCATATAGTAAGCTATTCTTGCGTCCTGAGAAATTTGTCCAACGTTTTTATCACACGCTTTACCCTTTACTGGTTGAGGACTGGGAGGTGGTCGAACAACTTCAGTTATACGAGGGCTTTTGCACGCTAGATATTAAATTGGAAGTGCGTTTTCAGGCGACTTTGGCCTATGCGCAAAGTCAAATAGAGATATTGTCAGAAATAAATGAGCATATTAAAACAACATACCAAGGTGTGATTTTAGATTTAATTCACAATAAGTTATTTGCTGCTTTACCTGATGATACTTGGGTGCAAGCGGGTTTAGGCGATATAGAAAGAGCGATTGATTTTGCAATCAGTGAAATGCTGGTATTGAATAATATTCAGGCGCAGACGACGTGTTATTTAAAAGCGTCTTTTGCTGAATTTCCCGATGTACAATTGGGCAAAGAGCATTTGTATCTTAGTGTCTTAAAAAAGAATTTTGAAATCAATGAGCAGCAGAGAGAAGAGTTATTTCGGCAAGAACAATTAGCCGAAGAGCAAGACTTAGCGCACAAACAACTGCAGCTTGAACAGTTAAAAGAGCAGACTGAGCTAGAGCAATTAAAACAAGCGCAAGACGCGGAACATAAAAGACGTTTATTGCTCGATCAAGAGCAGCAACTACAAGTACAGCTCGTGATAGAAAAACGTATGCATGTACAAAAAGTAGAGCATGAGAATGAGCTTAAAGCGATTGAATTTGAAGCTTCTTTACGTGAGCAGAAAAGACAAGAAGAGCAAATAAGAACGAGTGAGCAGAAAGTACAAGCGGAACAATTGGCGCATCAAAACTTATTAAAAGAAAAACAGTTACATGCTGATATTACCAAGCAGGAGCAGGAACAGGCCAGTTGGTTAGCTGCAAAAAATAAAGAGCATGAGCTACAGTTAGAGCATGAGCAAAAGCAGAAACAATTGAAATTTGATATGGATGTCGCTAATAAAAAACGCGAAGAGCAACAGCGGATGGAAATGCAGGAACAAAATTATGAGACTAAGAAAAATTCAGATATTTATTTGCGCAGAGAGATTGAGCTACTGGAATTGGATAAAAAACGCTTAGAATTGGAAGCGGCGATTAAAGAAGTAAAGCCTGAAAGTTAGTGTTTTTAGGCTAACAAATATTTCAAATAACGGTAGGGCGGACTTTAGTCCGCTAACTTAAGTTATGCCATAATTAAAACATTACGGAGCATAAGATGAAAACTAAAGTAGAAGTTTATCCCGCAACAGAGCAAGAAGGCGGCGGATTCTGGGTTTGTGTTTGTATCCATGTGAGTAGTTATTATAAGCATATGGATAAGAGCCGGGTCCACTGCCTAGATCAGCAAGCTGTATCCGATGCCACTTGGAATGCGCTAACTCATAAGGTTTGCCCTGAATGTGGGTATGTTTTTTCCACGCATGGCTGGGATGGTATTGATGCTCATTGGCGCGCACACCATGAAGAAGTGATTAGTTATGAAGACGCTTGGAAATTAATCAGCAAAGATAAATATGTTGAAGTGATGCTGGCTTCGGCAGAGTAGTTTTTTAACATTTGATGGTGGTTTTTTGCACACTCTGAAGCCTGTCTCGCGTTAAGTGGATAGGCTTAGAGCAGCATGCTTATGCTTTTGTGTTTTTGAGCTGTCTGTTAAGCTAGAGCTCATAAAATTAATATGAGAAATCTAGGAAGGGAAATGAAAGTTATCGCCTTTGCAGCAAGTAGTAGCAAGCAATCTATCAATAAACAGTTGGTTACGTATGCTGCAAGTTTAGTGGAAAAGTCCTAGGTTGAAGTGCTCGACCTAAATGATTATGAGCTGCCATTATTTAGTGTGGATAAAGAGCAGGAGTTAGGTAAGCCGGCATTAGCTCAGGAGTTTTTTGCTAAAATTGCAGACAGTGATGCGGTTATTATTTCTTTTGCTGAGCATAATGGATCTTATACAGCTGCTTATAAAAATATTTTTGATTGGTGTTCGCGGATTAATCAGAAAATATTCCAAGGTAAGCCGGTAGTATTGCTAGCGACTTCTCCTGGGCCTGGCGGTGCAGCAAGTGTATTAGCGTCTGCGGTTAATTCAGCGCCTTTTTTCGGTGGTGAGCTTAGAGGGCATTTATCAGTGCCAAGTTTTCACCAGAATTTTGATGTTGAACAAGGCTGTATTAAAAACCCTGAGATTCAAGCTCAATTAGCAATAGTGGTTAAAAGCTTATAAGATTAATTGAGCATGAAATCTCGCTGTTTTATCAATCCAAGTATAAATTGTGGGCTATGAGTTATCAAATGTTTGGCGAAAAATCATCAAAACTATCTCTAATTAATAGTGTTATTTTTATCACTTGTTTTTTGTTTAGTTTGTCGAGTGAGGCTAAAAAGCTATATAAATTTCAGGATGCGAATGGGCGCTGGCACTATACCGATAAAGCCCCAGAAGCTAAGCAAGTAGATGAAGTAAAAGTTCAGGTTAAACAATTAAAAGTCGAAGCTAAGCGGCGCGTTTGGTTAAATCAAATTGGTAAAAAACGTAGGCCTGAATTTGTGATTAGAAATGATTATTTTGGGCCGATAGAAGTTGAAGTGTCTCTATCTGAGCAAGATAATGTGCAAGCAAAGCCAGGTTTGCCGCGTAAATTTGTTATCCTGCCGGGAACGTCTTTGCCGCTGTTTGGTTTGGGGGCACTGGATGAATACCAAAGCTGGCAGTATAGTTTAAAGTATCGTTATTCTTTGGGCGAGCCATTAGCAAAGCATAGCGAGCAGGCTATTTATTATCCGCCTTTTGTTAGCTACAAAGTCTTTCGTATTAGCCAAGCATTCGGTGGAAAATTTTCACATACGGACGAGCAAAATAAATACGCTGTCGATTTTTCTATGCCTGAAGGCTCGGAAATACATGCGGCTCGAGCGGGTGTAGTGATGAGCTTGGATAATGATTTTTTTAAGGGCGGTATTGATCGGCAAGCGTATAAAGCACGGGCTAACAGTATCAGGGTTTTACATGATGATGGCTCTATGGGCGTTTACGCGCACTTACAAGTAGAGCGTGCTCAAGTACATGAGGGAATGCGTGTTAAGGCAGGGCAGTTGATTGCTTATTCAGGCAATACTGGATTTAGCTCAGGGCCGCATTTGCACTTTTCGGTACAAGTTAATCAAGGCATGAACTTGATCTCGGTGCCTTTTCAATTTGTCGATGCTAAAGGACTTGCCTCAGAACCTAAGGCGGGGCAGTGGTTATCTGGATTTGCTTTGGATCAGTAAGCTATTTACTGATTTCTAACGGCCAGCCAAGGAGCAATACGGTTAATGTTGCTGCGCCTGTTAGCAGGTTCATCGGTAGGCCAACACGCAAGAAGTCGGTGAATTTATAGCCTCCTGGGCCGTAAACCATTAAGTTAGTTTGGTAGCCTAAAGGTGTGGCAAAACTCGCTGAGGCAGCCATCATAATAGCAAATACAAAAGGCATGTCGTTTAAACCGGCTTTCTCGGTAATTTCTAATACGATCGGTAACATTAAAATAGCCGCGGCATTATTGGTAATCAATTCGGTTAATAACGATACTGATAGGTAAACTAACACGAGCAATAACCAAGCTTTACCATCGCTTAGATCAATAATATTACTCGCTAGAAAGGCGGCAACGCCAGTCTTGTTAAGTGCCGCACCTAAAGCAAAAGAAGCAGCTATAGTAATGATCACAGTAAGGTCTAAGCTTCTTTCTGCCTGATTAACTGAACAGCAGCCAGTGATAATCATAAGCCCTGCACCTAGCAGTGCGGCATTAAGCATGCTCATGACGCTAAAACTTGCGGCAATGACCATGATGAGTAGTATCAGCCATGCGAGGCGGGCCCTTTCATGACGAGGCGTTTCTGTATCTAAGTCATTAATCAGCAGGAAGTCTTTATTATATTTCTGACGGCTGACAAAAGCAGGCCTTGCTTCTAAGAGTAAGGTGTCGCCTGCCTGTAATATGATACTCCCCAAATTACCTTTAACTCGTTCGCCATTACGGGCAACAGCAAGGACGACAGCACCATAACGATCACGAAAGCGTGCATCGCGGATGGCATCGCCGGTGGCTGTGCAGTGGGGTGAGACAACCGCTTCGACTAGCCTTCTTTCGGCACGTTGCGTCGTTAGTGGTTGCTCATGGCCATTTTCGGCGGAAGGAACAATACCATTAATACGCAGTAAGTCTGAGATCGCTTCTGTATCACCAGCAAAAACTAAGCGGTCATCACTTTGTAGTTTTTCTTCTGAGGAAACGGCGGTTACTATCGTGCCGTTGCGTTCGATTTCCACGAGATAGATGCGTTTTAAATTTCTTAAGCCAGCTTGCTCGACTGATTTACCGACTAAGGGGCCATTATGCGCGACCGATACTTCTAAGGTGAATTCCTTTAAGTTGGCAAAAGCTTGATTTTGTTCGCGATTTGGGAGCCATTTAGGAAAGAAGAGCCAGATAAATATTAGACCGATAATAACCACAGGTAGACTGACGGCTGTTATGGAGAATAAGGAAAATCCTACTTTTCCGGTAAGTATTTGATATTGACCATTAACGATTAAATTAGTACTCGTACCAATTAAGGTCAGCATGCCGCCGAGAATCGCACAGTAGCTTAAAGGAATCATTAATTTAGATGGCGCGATGCCAATTTTACGCGACCAGGAATGAATCGCGGGGATCATAGTGGCAACAACGGGCGTGTTATTTAAAAAGCCACTGAGTAATACCACTGGCATGCCCATGCGGAAAAGTGCTGTGCGTAATGTTTTAGGTCGACCGAGGACATGTGTGACCAGTAAATCGATGCCACCTGAAGCATGCATGCCGGCAGCAATAACGAACATGGCGGCTACGGTAATAAGGCCAGAGTTACTAAAGCCAGCTAAAGCTTCTTGGCTAGTGAGAATCCCGCCTGCACTTAAAAGCGTCAGTACCGCCATCATAACGAAGTGCGGGCCAATGCGGGTAAATATTAGTGTTAGTAAGGCGAGGATGCAAAGTGATAGGGAGAAGATGCCTTGCCATTCCATAAGAGTGATTTCGTAAGAGATAAAGTGAACAACATGGTGGCTGCTGTGTAGAGGGCTAATACTTAGTTCCGTAGATACTCTCTTCAAGCACCAGCTTTATTTTAAATAAATCCTAAAAATACTTAGGAATAAGTTGCTTCAGAA
>CBDUDP010000045.1:0-8826 GCA_965365945.1 uncultured Gammaproteobacteria bacterium | reverse complement strand
CAGTTATCTACTATAAACAAGTGGGTTAAATAATTCTGTGTTTTTAGAGATGCATTTAATATACAAGGTTGGGGTGAGCTTACGAACCCCAACAATCAATAAATTACCTTGCATCAGTTGTTGGGGTTCATACTTCACCCCAACCTACACATAATACTTTCACAGCCTCAGAGTATGGGAACGAGGAAATATTATTAAGTTTCTATTCTTTCGTCTATTCTGCGATTTCTGGTTTTGCTTCCTCTTCCATTCCTTCCTGCTCATCTAATGTGCGGTGAGTCACAGTAGAAATACACTCTAAATAACTTTCAGAATAATTTCTATGTGCATCAGCTAAGCCTTGAGCGTCGCCAAAATATTCACGTAATTCTTGCAGTACTTCTTCAGGTTTTTCTGATTTTTTCAGCCCAATCATCTTAGTATAGCCTTCATAAGCGGCTTTGCGCATAGGCTCAAAAGGAACTATGCCTGCCATTTTTTTAGAAGATAAGTCGACAATGCACTGCGTTACTGTTTCTGGATCTAGGTGATAAGATTTGATATCTGGGTCATTGCTGATTTGTTCAAATACGGTTTGTTGATAAGCTTCTTGTTCTGAGCAAGCGGCTAAAGTTAAAACAGAAAGACTGATAATTAATAATTTTTTCATAAGGTTTTGTGTGATTGTTATTTAGTGGCTTCAATTTCTAACATGGTATTTTTGATCCATGTTTCTGCTTCAGCGTTAATTTCTTTACTTTTGCGTCCTTCGACGCTGATAGGCGCACCAATTTTTAGCTGGATAACGCCAGGGTATTTTATAAAGCTGTTGCGTGACCAGAATTCACCGGCATTATGCGCAATAGGAATAACAGGAAAGCCAGTGCGTTGCGCCAATAAACTACCACTGGCACTAAATTTTCGCTCCTCACCCGGTGCTGTTCTTGTGCCTTCTGGAAAGATAACGACCCAGAAACCTTCTTTTAGTCGTTGCGCACCTTGCTTTAATAGCTGAGAAAGCGCTTCTTTCGGGGTCGCACGGTTAATAGCTATTGGCTTTAACGTAGCCATTGCCCAGCCCCAAAAAGGCAGCCACAGTAAGGACTTTTTGAGTAATACGCTCTGTGGTGGCAACAAGGCCATTAAAGCAATGGTTTCCCATGCTGATTGATGTTTGCACAGGACAATCGCATTTTTTTCTTTAGTAATATGTTCTAAGCCTGTCACTTGGTAGCTTAAACCACAGATTGCTGAGGTCATAAATAAAACATATTTACCCCAAGCTGCTGCGAGTTTATATTGCAGAGAAAAAGGTAGTATGGCTACAATCAGCATAAGAAGCCCGATAATGATCGTGCCGATAAGTACACTAGTAAGTAATAAACTAGAGCGTAAATAAAGTAACAAATTATTGTTCTGAGATGATGAATTGGCTAGCGTCATAAAGATTCTCAAAAGTAGGGATATTTAAGTCAGGATTGTTGGTTAAGGTTACTGCACCATTACCGGTTTTCACTAATAAGGGTTTTGCTCCAGCAGCAATGCCCGCTTGCAGATCACGCAATGAATCGCCAATAAAGTAAATGTCCGTTAAAGCTACCCCTGCATCTTTGCTAAATTGCTCCAGCATTCCGGGCTTTGGTTTGCGGCATTTACAACCGGCATCAGGTAAGTGAGGGCAGTAATAAATATGACTTATTTTGCCGCCTACTGCTTCGACCATGCGGGTCATTTTAAGGTGTATTTCGGTGAGTGTGGCATCACTGTAATGCCCGCGACCAACCCCCGATTGATTGGTGATGATAACGATTTGATAGTCATGCTCGTTCAATAAAGTAATCGCCTCTAGACTGCCTGCTATCGGCAGCCATTCATCAGGCGATTTAATAAAATCACCGGAATCGTGATTAATCACGCCATCACGGTCTAGTAATACATATTTAGCAGTCATTAGCGTAACGTTTCATTACTTTGCGGAAAAGCCCGTCATCCCCGAAGTCTGTTATCGGGGATCTATTGTCGCAGTATAGATTCCTGCTAACAGCGTGCAGGAATGACGGCTTATAGTATTGCTGAGTAGCTGTGGATAATGACAAGTTACACATTAGCTTTGTAATTTAGAAATATCAGCAATTTGTAAAAATAACTTAGATAGCTTAGTCAGTAACGCTAAGCGGTTCGCTCGTAAATCTAAATCATCACACATCACCATGACACCATCAAAAAAGTTATCAACTTCAGTGCGTAAACCCGCTAAACGGTTTAATGCGGCTTGATAGTCTTTTTCAGCCAATAAGGGCGCGACATCCTGTTCAGCTTGTTCGGCTGAGGCTAATAAAGCAACTTCAGCCGGCTCTACTAACTTACCAATAGTTTCAGCGGGTTGATTATCTGATTTACGTAGAATATTGCTGATACGTTTATTGGCTGCCGCTAAACTTTCTGCTTCCGCTAGGCTTCTGAAATTCTGCACTGCCTGTAAGCGGCGTTGAAAATCATAAGGCTGAGCCGGTAAAATCGCAAATACCGCTTCAAATTCATCGGCAGTAAAGCCATGATCTAAGCAATAACCTTTTAGGCGCTCAAAAATAAACGGAATCACTAGGCCGCGTGTTTTCTCTAAATCAAACTCATGAGTAAACTGATTTAGTGCAAAATTCACACAGTCAATTAAATTGATTTCTAGCTTATTCTCAATAATGGTACGCAAAGCACCTAAAGCTGCACGTCTTAATGCATAAGGGTCTTTATCACCGCTAGGAATTAACCCTGCACTAAAAATACCTGTCAGCGTATCGATTTTTTCAGCAATGGATAAAATCTGACCTGTGCTGCTAGTCGCTGTTGTGCCGCCTGCGCCCTTCGGGTAATACTGCTCTTCAATCGCTTGAGCAACTTCTGCAGATTCACCGTCAGCGATAGCATAATAACGTCCCATTAAGCCTTGTAAACTTCCGAACTCTTCGACCATATTGGTGACTAGATCAGTTTTAGCTAGTTTCGCGGCACGTATAGCATGGTCAGGATCAACGTTAATGCTTTTGGCAATAAATTCAGTAAGCTTTTCTACGCGCTGTGATTTATCCGCCAAACTACCTAGCTTTTTCTGGAAGATAATGCTGCTCAATTGCTCAGTACGTTCTTCTAAGCGGAGTTTACGATCCTGATTCCAGAAGAATTCAGCATCAGCCAAACGAGGCATCACTACGCGCTCATTACCTTTTTGAATAGAAATCGGGTTTTTGCTTTCGATATTAGTAAAGGTAATAAAGTGTGCGAGTAATTTTCCCTCTGCATTTTTAACCGGAAAATACTTTTGGTTAATTTGCATAGTGGTAATTAGCACTTCATCTGGCAAAGCTAAATAACGGGTGTCGAAATTACCGGTAATCGGGACAGGAAATTCATTCAGTGCGGTAATTTCTTCTAATAAGTCTTCTTCTATATGAGCAATACCACCTACAGCAGTCGCGGCACTATTGGCCGCATCACGAATGATTTGCATACGCTCTGCGAAACTAGGAATGACTTTTCCTTGCGCTAATAAAGTCGCCTCATAGTTTTCTGGGGCTGTAATGGTAATGGCTTCAGGCGCATGAAAACGATGTCCATGCGTATTGTTGCCTGTGTTTAAACCTAAAATCTCGGTATTAATAACCGTTGCACCATACATCAATACGGCCCAATGCACGGGACGAACAAATTCAACGTTAGAAGCACCCCAGCGCATACGCTTGGCAATCGGTAACTGGGTAATGCTTTTACGAATAATGTCAGGAATTAATTCAACGCTGGCTTGACCTTTGACTTCTTGAGTAAAGCTTAACCATTCGCCTTTGGCGGTTTGAATACGCTCTAATTGATCGATCGTAGCACCACAGCTACGCGCAAAACCTTGGCAAGCTTTGCTAGGTTCGCCCTCATCATTAAATGCCGCCGCCACTGAAGGGCCACGTTTTTCGATGCTTTTATCAGCTTGTGCGCTGGCTAAATCTTTAATCAATACCGCAAGACGACGTGGAGTTGCATAAGCAATACACTCGCCAAAACTTAATTCCGCTTCTGCTAAGCCTAGTTTGATATTGTCTAATAAAGCATTGCTTAATTTAAGCAATGAAGCCGGCGGTAGTTCTTCACAGCCTAATTCGAATAATAAGTGTTGTGCGTCGCTCATGCTGATGCTCCTGTGTCTTTAACCAGAGGAAAGCCTAATGATTCACGGCGCGCATAATAAGTTTCAGCAACGGCTTTAGACATATTTCTTACTCTTAATATATAGCGCTGACGTTCAGTAACCGAAATCGCATGGCGCGCATCCAGTAAATTAAACACATGCGAAGCTTTCAATACCATTTCATAAGCGGGTAGGGGGAGATCTTGCTCGATTAATTTGGCGGATTCTGCTTCATAAATATCAAAGCTCTCGAATAAGAAATCCACTTTCGCGTGTTCAAAATTAAAAGTCGACATTTCCACTTCGTTTTGATGAAACACATCACCATAAGTGACAATGCCCTGCGGGCCTTTCGACCAAATCAAATCATAAACGCTTTCCACGCCTTGAATATACATGGCGATACGCTCAAGACCGTAAGTTAATTCTCCGGTTACAGGGCGACATTCAAAACCACCGACTTGCTGAAAATAGGTAAACTGCGAAACTTCCATACCGTTCAGCCAGATTTCCCAGCCTAGCCCCCAAGCGCCCAAAGTAGGCGATTCCCAGTTATCTTCCACAAAGCGCACATCATGCTCGAGTAAATCTAGGCCAATATGACGTAAAGAGCCTAAATACAGCTCTTGAATATCATCAGGCGACGGCTTTAACACTACTTGAAACTGATAATAATGCTGCAAGCGGTTTGGATTTTCACCATAACGCCCATCGGTAGGACGGCGCGAAGGTTGTACGTACGCCGCATTCCAAGGCTCAGGACCAATCGCACGTAAAAAAGTCGCAGGGTGAAAAGTACCCGCGCCGACTTCTAAATCCAGCGGTTGCAGTAAAACACAGCCCTGTTCTGACCAATAATTTTGTAAGGCAAGGATAAGCCCTTGAAAGGTAGATAAATCGTTATTTGAATTAGACACGTTAGCGGTGGTGTATGGACGATAAAAATTTTTCAATTATAGCTTAAAAATGGGGTTGGATATAGGGGAGGGTAAGTATAGAAATTATTCAAGGTAATTGCATTTTGACCCATATGGGTCATGTGTTTTGTTTTTAGAGGGAGTAAGGTGGTGACAGGGTTTTGTTAAGGCCTGTTTTGGTTGATATGGGTATTCAGTGAGTTTTTTAAATATATTTTTTGTAGTTAAGGTTTGTGCGAATGAAAAATTCCTGCTTGAAATATCAAAATCTGAGTTGGTGTCCGTATCTAGTTATCTTGCGCTTAATGTATGTTATCTAGTTTAGAGTTATGGACTTTAAGTATTTTGGTGATAGGTATTAAGTTAGGGCGGGAGATATACAGATCGAGATAATAACTTGTTATATGCCAAATCAAACTAATAAGAGGGGAAATGAAAATCAGATCAATAAAGGAAAGGAGGAAACAACTGTAACATCAAATTTAGCAGATGATTTAGCTTGGAGCGATAAAAGATAAAAGTATTCTAATGCTAGATATGTATGCGCAAACAAACTTTATATTTAATATTACTACTTGAATATGAATTTCTATTTTAATAAAGTCTTGGATAAAATAATGAGAAAAATACTATTTTTATTATGTATATATGTTGTTGTTAGTTGTTCTTCTTCTAATGCCTCTGATTTTAATATTTTAGGTATTGAACTTGGTATGTCACCTGCTGAGATTGAAAGTATTTTAAAGGAATCAAACTATAAAGTAGTTCCATTAAAAGTGGCATTACGCACAAGATATAATAAACAAATACCCAATACAGAACACGTATATTTTATTGATGCCCGCCCGATGGATAACAAGGTTAATGATGCTGTTTTTATTTATTTTGCTGCGCCTCCAAATGATAATGTAGTCAGTTTTATAATTAGAAATAATAATTTTTATACTGATGCACCTAGCCAGAAAAACTTACTAAAGGCATTAGAAGAAAAATATAATAAGCCGACCTATATTCAAAAAGATAGAGATTTTACTTGGAGCGTTTCTGAGAGTCAGGCTCCACCTTGTCTTCTTTGGAATAATCCATTTAATGATTCTATGTCAAATTTAAATAATAAGGGGATAAATAAATTGATTTCAGGTGAATGCGGTTTGACTTTGAATATCAGAATTGACCAACGTAATGGTATAGTCAAGCGTGTGAAAACACGGTTGTTTGATAGTGATGCGTTAAAAATACAAAGAGATTTTGCAGACAAATTTATGCAGGACTATGAAGAAAAGGTGCAACAGGAGAAGCTACAGAAAGCAAACTCAGCAACTGTGCCAAAGCTATGATAACGCGTAAGCCGGATACGAATTGGCGGGGTCTGGTCTTGCATTTTGCACGTTAATAAAAAAAAGTGAAGAAAGTAAAATCTGACATTTGCCAAGTTTTTATAACTTGGCAATCAACTTGCCTTTATTCTTCTAATACATAGCTCATCTTGCTGAAAACAGTACATCGCCCTGCCTAGTCCTGACGCTGAGTATAGCAAGTTATTTTTACGTTATCGGGCGCACTAACGTGCGCCCGATAACGCGAAGCTCAGTAGAATTGTCCAGAACCACCGATTATCGAAAATCCGATAACCAGTAGCTCCAGACAGATATTTTTTAAGCATGTATCGCTATCGCTCACAAACTTAAAAATGCTCCTGAGCTTCGCGTTATATGCTCTCCAATTTGAAGGAAGAATTAAAATGTCAAATTCAGATTTTCAAACGAAACGAAACAAAACAAAAGAAATGACGAAAGCTGAAATAATGACATATTTTGCATCAGAAATTTAACCGCATAGCGGGGCGACCTCGACCAGAATGATCAACTAACCCACAGACACCTGATTCCCCCTATTTTGAAAACCAAGTTGAAACGGTTTGGCGACAAATGGCATAAGTGGAATAAATCATAGGAACTGATACACCTTGGTGGCTTAATAAGATGGAGTGGGCTTAAATGAAAAGGATGCTTTTTATGCATCTCATTTAATCTAATAGTTTCTTCAGTCGTTAATGCTTTTACGTAAATCACTAAAAATCATGGCTGCAAATAATTGTTTAATATAACGATATTCATAATTAAATTAATCCCACATGGGTACTTAAATAGCCATAGAAAACAGAATAAAGCAGCCTACAGGCCTGATGTATCAGGCAAGAAAAGGAAAGTTTGGGCATATGTTGAAAATTAAAAAAATGTCTGAGTGGCTTGGTTGAACTGCTATTTATGGATTTTTCTACAGCCTCGTTAGCAACAAATTTAGTTGAAATTCTTCTAGGATAAATCCATGAATGAAATAAAAATAGCAAAGATAAAAGCATGGCAAGCAATCATTGTCGCATTAATTGGAGGAATTGTAGGCATATCTGGAACTGTAGGCCTTAAGTATTATGATTCTTATAAAAAAATGTCAGAAAAGGATGCTAAAGTCAAAAAGCTAACAAAAACAATAAAAATATCTGCTCATGAATTATCTAAAAGCCCTCAGAGTGTCCTTCGTATAGCTAAAGTTAAAATTGATAAACAAGAGTGTTTAGATCGCCTTTATTCTTGGCATATGTCTGAACCATTTAATAATTCAGGTAGATCATTTTCTGCGTCAAGTACTTCTTATGATGGTTATTTTACATCCAGTTTTAAGGGAGTTATAGTTAGAGCAGCTTGTCTGTCAACTGATAATAAAGTAGTAATTTCAATTTCATATATGTACCTTGATGGTAAGAGTATGGATGTTCGAAGAGCTTCAAAAATAGCTGATAATATTGAGGTCAGTCTTAAGAATCCAATTCCGGAAGTAGATCCATAGGGTCATCCAATTTGAAATAGCAGAAAAATAAATTCAGATAGTTTTCAGGTCTTCTTATATTTTTTGTCATTTATCGTGCAATTTAAATACTAGGAGTATGTGGTAACAATCTCCCTTAGAGTTTGAGCGTGAATTCCATAAGGGTCAGAGTAAAATTAAATCATAAAGTCAAATGAGGTGCTTTTCCAAGTTGTTATAACTTGGCATTCAACCAGCCAGGTTCTTCTTAATGCGTAGTTTATTGCGGAGAAAAATAAGCAAGTGGTTTGCCAAGCCTGGAATGTGAAAAGGCTGGTTAATTCATGGTTATGTGTTTTTGAAGTTAAGTTGGATTTCCTGGACCAGCTTAGTTATTTAATGGGGATAAATGTTATTAACGAGGATATTATTATGAAAAATCTAAACGTACTTTTACTTCTTATTTTAGCGCTAACTGTTTCTAGCTGCTCTCAGCCCTCAAACCAAGGGAATGATGAACTTTCGAGAACAGTTGAGAAATTAGAAAGTAAAATTGATGATCTACAGAAAAAACTGGATGCTCAAGAAATAAAAACAAGAATCAGTTTTATGCAAATTAGTCCTAATCCTCTTTTCAACACCTCTTGGGAAGATTTCCTTCTTGCGAGTGATGATTTTTGGAAAAATCCCGTAGACGTTGGGTTGTTTGAATGTAGCAAGAGCTGCGTTAGAGCAGCTAAGGAAAGGCGCTCTATTTGTGCCGCCAAACCTGATGGCCAAGAAAAGATTCAGTGTTTCGACGAATCTTCAGCAAAAGCGAGTAGTTGTCAGATATCCTGTCAAAAGAGATTCCCTCCTAAATTTGATTAGAATAGTAGATACTCTCTTCAAGCACCAGCTTTATTTTAAATAAATCCTAAAAATACTTAGGAATAAGTTGCTTCAGAAGGG
>CBDUDP010000044.1:0-10804 GCA_965365945.1 uncultured Gammaproteobacteria bacterium | reverse complement strand
GAAAGTAGGGAATTGCCAAGCTCTTAAACTAAAAACCCAACCTAGCAATAGGTTGGGTTTTTTTTTGCCTTTTATTTGGTTAGGAAAGGTAAAATGTTCATTTTCTACTCATTATTTCAAACAAATTCTCCTAGATACCTATGACCGATAAAAAATCAGTTCATACACCAATGATGCAGCAATACCACCGTATTAAAGCGGACTATGAAGATACTTTGGTGTTTTATCGTATGGGGGATTTTTATGAATTATTTTTTGATGATGCTAAAAAAGCGGCTGAGTTATTAAGTATTACTTTAACGGCTAGAGGAAATTCAGCGGGTAATCCTATCCCAATGTGCGGCTTACCTTATCACGCGGCAGAAGGCTATATTGCGAAACTCATTAAAATCGGTGAGTCGGTTGCAATCTGTGAGCAAATTGGTGATCCAGCTACATCCAAAGGCCCAGTTGAACGACAGGTAGTCCGTGTCGTAACGCCAGGAACGGTGACTGATGAGGCTTTATTGGAAGAGAGACAAGATAATTTGTTGGTTGCGATTGTTTTTATAAAAAAGGTCTATGGCATAGCCTGTTTAGATTTAACGAGTGGGCGTTTTGTCTTGCAGCAAGTCAATTCAAGCAATGAATTATTAAGTGAGGTGAGTAGGTTAAATCCGGCGGAACTTTTATCCGATGAAGATTGGGTTTTGCCTGCAGCGTTAAAAGAAAGAAAAGGTCAAACTAGGCGACCATCGTGGCATTTTGATGAAGAAAGCGCTCGAAAGTTAATATTAAAGCAATTTAAAACTCATGACTTAAAAGGTTTTGGTTGTGAGCATTTGTTGGCTGCTATTTCCGCGGCAGGTTGTTTATTGCAATATGTCAAAGATACGCAACAAAGTGCGTTGCCACATATCCAAGGAATTAGTGTAGAAAATAGTGATGATAGTATTTTATTGGACGCTGCTAGCCGGCGTAATTTAGAATTGGACTATCATCCATCAGGACAAATCCAGTTTACTTTATTGGGCGTGCTAGATAAAACTGTAACCGCGATGGGTAGTCGCTGTTTGCGTCGTTGGCTTAATCGTCCTTTGCGCGACCAAATACTTCTGAATAACCGCTACGACAGTATTGATGCTTTATTGGTCAATCAACTTTATCAAGAAATACGTGATTTATTGCGTTCAGTGGGTGATATTGAACGTATCAGTTCGCGGGTCGCTTTAAAATCAGCTCGTCCGCGTGACCTGTTAGTCTTGCGCAGTACTTTTGCTGTTTTACCTGCTTTACAAGGGCAATTAGCTCAGGCTGATTGTGCCATTTTAAGTGATTTAGCACTTAAAATGGCTGAGCAGCCAGAATTATTGAATTTATTACAGAAAGCAATTATTGATAATCCTCCGGTACTGATTCGAGATGGCGGGGTGATTGCTCATGGTTATAATCAGGAATTAGATGATTTACGCAACCTTAGTCAAAATGCTAACCAATTTTTATTGGATATGGAGAGCCGTGAAAAGGAAAATACGGGGATCGCAACACTAAGAATTAAATATAATCGTGTGCATGGCTATTATATTGAAATCCCTCGATCGCAATCGGATGATGTGCCAGATACCTACACGCGTAAGCAAACCCTTAAAAATGCAGAGCGGTTTTTTACCACTGAATTAAAAGAATTTGAAGATACAGTGCTCAGCGCTAAAGAGAGATCATTAGCGTTTGAGAAGAAATTGTATGATGAACTATTAAATGCCATTGCCTCGGTTTTAATTCCTATTCAACAGTGTGCTTTGGCTTTGGCTGAATTAGATGTTTTGGTTAATTTTGCTGAACGTAGCCAAAGTTTGAATTTAGCGCGCCCTATTTTACAGCAAGAAAATGGTTTGAATATTGAAGGTGGCCGACATTTAGTTGTTGAACAGGTTTCTGATATTCCCTTTGTCGCTAATGATTTAGATTTTTCACCTGATCGACGCATGTTGATAATAACTGGTCCAAATATGGGCGGTAAATCAACTTATATGCGCCAATCTGCATTGATTGTGCTGATTGCACATATTGGCTGTTTTGTTCCTGCAAGCAAGATGAGTTGTGGCCCGATTGATAAGATTTTTACGCGTATTGGTGCTTCGGATGACTTAACCAGTGGGCGCTCAACCTTTATGGTGGAAATGTCGGAAACGGCTAATATTTTGCATAATGCCACTGCAAATAGTTTAATCCTTATGGATGAAATAGGCCGAGGAACAAGTACTTTCGACGGGCTTTCTCTTGCTTGGGCATGTGCGGATTATCTGGCTAAAAAAGTACAGGCTTATACTTTATTTGCGACCCATTATTTCGAGCTGACCAGTTTGCCTGAAGAGCAAAGTGTTATTCATAATGTTCATTTAGATGCCATGGAACATGGTGATAAAATTGTCTTTTTACATGCAGTAAAAGAGGGCGCTGCCAGTCAAAGTTATGGCTTACAAGTTGCTTCTTTAGCGGGTGTGCCGAAAACAGTTATTGAACAAGCTAAGTTGAAATTGAGACATTTAGAGACTTCTGCCTATAAGGAGCAGCAGACCGAGATAGGCAGCACGCAATTAGATTTGTTTGCGATTAATGAACCGCATCCTGCTATTGAATTAATAGAAAAACTTGCGCCTGATGAGTTAACACCTCGTCAGGCACTAGATTTTCTTTACGCTTTAAAGCAAACGATGTGAAGGTGCTTACTTATTAAGAGTAATACTGGTTTTTGTCAGGGTAATTCGTCTTTCTTTATAAAGTACGCCTATAGCGTGCTTAAAGACTTTTTTACTGACACCAAAGGCAGCATTAATTTCTTCAGGTGAACTTTTATCTGATAAATCTAAATGTCCATTATTTTGTTCAAGGCGAGTAATGATTTGTTGGGTGAGTGGCGCAACATGAGTATGGCCGGTTTTATTTAAGCTTAAATCAACTTTTCTATCTTCACGAATTTTCTTAATATAGCCAGTCAGCTTCTGCCCTTCTTTAAGAGCTTGAAAAACTTCGTTGTAATATAAAACGCCCCAGAAAGAATCATCGACCACGGCTTTAAAACCTAAGTCTGTCTTTTTCGCAATAATAAGCGAGACTTTATCACCTTCTTTTAAATAGCTGACTTCATCAAGAATAAAGTTATTTAGCTCTGTTGATGCGGCAATTCGGTGCTGTTCGTCCATATATACTTTAGCAAGGCAATAATCGCCTACTTCAAGCTCATAATCCTGCTCAGCAAAAGGCACTAATAAGTCTTTAGCAATTCCCCAATCTAAAAAAGCCCCTGCTTGATTAACGGAGACTACTTTTAACCAGGCAACAGAACCCATTTCAGCAAAAGGTTTTTTGCAGGTAGCGAGTATCTCAGAATCTGATCCGGTATAAATAAACACGTCAAGGGAGTCGCCAGTTTTGGCATCTCTTGGGACTTGTTTGTCAGTAAGCAATATATCGCCAAACTCATCACCTTCAAGGTGTAATTGCATGCCGTTATAAGATTTTATAGTGAGGGTATTAAAGTGACCAATTTCAATCATAGTCTTTGCGGGATATAGAGTAGCTGTTTAATAATGGGTTGATTATAGGGTGTTTTGTAGAGAATGTGTAAAAGAGATCGCTATAGATTATTCTTGTTCAGCTTTCGTTCAGTCTTCGCGCGGTAAAGTATCAACAACGGAAAATTACTCCGTTTTATAAATAATACTTGGAGCAAGAAGATGAAAATAATCACAAAAATAAAATCGATTGCATTAGTTACCATAATGTTAATTTTAACATCGTCTATGGCCATGGCAGAGAGAAATGAACATAGTAATAAGCATGCCTCAAGTCGTCATGTAGCTCAATCGCAATATAACGGTAGGTCTGATCATCAGCATAAGCACCATTATGAAAAAAAATATCGTCACCATAATAGACATCAAAACTATGACAGACGACACTACAATAAACACCATCGTCACTTTGATAAGCATGATTATAAATATGGGCGTAGACATCATCGTAATCACTCACATTATGCTGCAAGGCGTCATAATTACTATCAGCCAGCGCGCATTGTATTAGGTTTGCATGGCGGTAATTTTGGATTCTTTTTCCGTGATTAAAACATCAACCTAAACGAGCTGTGCTGCTTGATCTAATTTGATTGTTATTAATCATGTAAATGAGTTTTGCGCCCAAGTAAGGCCACAGTGTAAACTCTAAAGATTGAACAAATTAGGCTAATTTAATGAAAAATTTGATGAATTATTTATGTATTATCTTTCTATTGATGGCAAGCTGCAATATTTATGCAGCCCCCGTCAATATTAGCCAGCAGCAGGCGGTTAGTATTGCTCAGCAAGTTAATGTAGGGCGGGTGCTGGGCGTAAAGCGCAAAGGTAATACATATCGAGTAAAAATACTGCTCAAGAATGGCGAAGTAAAAATCACTCAGGTTGATGTCAATAGTGGAAAAGTAAAATAAAGGCTGAATGATGCGCATATTGCTGATTGAAGATGATCTTGATTTACAAACCCATATTAAGCAAAGTTTAGAAAAAGAAAGCTATATCGTTGATGCTAGTGGTGATGGCAATGAAGGCTATTTTTTTGCCACCGAATATCCTATTGATGCCGCGATTATTGATCTAGGTTTGCCGGGAATGAGCGGCATAGAAATTATTCAAACACTACGTAAGCAAGGATCAGTATTACCTATACTGATATTAACTGCGCGTAGTCGATGGCAAGAAAAAGTTGAAGGGTTAGAAGCGGGAGCGGATGATTATTTGGTTAAGCCCTTTCAAATGGAAGAGCTCATTGCAAGACTAAAAGCCTTGTTACGCCGTTCGGCGGGTTCGGCTACTTCAGAGCTTATTTGTCAAGGTCTAAAGTTAAACCCAGCCACAGAACAAGTTTGGTTAAACAATGAACTATTAGACGTCACAGCCTTTGAATATCGAATGCTAGATTATTTAATGCGCCACGCTAACGAAGCAGTTTCTAAAGCTCGTCTCGCAGATTATTTATATCCGCACGATAATGATCGAGATAGCAATGTGATTGAAGTGCTGATCGGGCGTTTGCGTAAAAAACTGGATCCAGAAGGCAGTCTGCAACCGATAGAAACTTTGCGTAATCGTGGCTATCGTTTTACGCTTTACGACCAGCAATAACATGTCTCTTACTACGCGAATTAACTTAAGTGCAGCTTTAGTGTTGCTGAGCTTTATTTGTCTGACTGCGTTTACTTTGGAGCGGGCATTTTTTGATAGCACGGAAAGCGCTTTACGTGACACGATGAGTAGCCAACTATTTGCATTGATGGCTGCCGCTGAAGTTGAAAGTGGGCAAGTGATTATGCCTTCAAACGAGTTGGATGCTTTATTAGGTCTGCCAGCTTCTGGTATTTATGCGACGATTAGCAATCCTGTAGGCAGCCTTTCATGGCAATCGTCCTCGACACTTGGTATTTCGCTACCTAAGCCCACTTTATTAAAGCAAGGTGACAAAACCTTTAACAAGATCTATGTTGATGATAAAGGTTTTTACCGTACGGCTTACACTGTTCTTTGGCCAACACAAACTGATAGCGTCGAATTGACCTTTAGCGTGACCACAGATTTACGCTCCTTTGATAAGCAAATTACTCGTTACCGTACTACCTTATGGGGTTGGCTTATTGCAATGGCGGCATTATTATTATGCAGCCAAGCCGTTATTTTGCGTTGGGGACTATCACCTTTACGTATGGTGGGAAAAGAGCTTAATCGCATTGAAGCAGGGCAGCAGCAGCAGATTGAGGCGCACTACCCACAAGAGATTGAGCGCCTGACTGATAATATTAATCTTCTTTTAGAGCAAGAGAGACAACAAAAAATACGTTATCGTGATGCGATGGGTAATTTAGCACATAGCTTAAAAACCCCGTTGGCTGTTTTGCAGGTGAGTTTGCAGGCAGGAGGTAGACAGGAACAAGATAAGCTTACCATGCAGGAACAACTGAATAGAATGGATGCAATTGTAAAATATCAATTGCAATGGGCAGTAACGTCAGCAGATACCAGTCTAGGAACAAAGGTTAATCTATTGTCCACTATTGAGCGTTTGCTAAATTCATTACAAAAAGTCTATGTCGATAAAGCTATCAGCGTGCAAGTTGTTGTCGATAGTAGATTGCAATTTCGAGGGGATGAAGGCGACTTAATGGAGGTGTTAGGCAATTTATTAGAAAATACTTTTAAATGGGCTAGGAAAAATATAATAATCAAGGCTGAACAAAGGAAAAAACAGTTATTCATAAGTATTGATGATGATGGAGTAGGTATAGCGCGAGATAAAGTCGGTGAACTATTACAGCGTGGCGTGCGTGCAGACCAATCAACTGCCGGACATGGCATCGGGTTATCTATTGTAAAGAATATTGTGCAAGCCTACAGTGGTGAATTAACACTATCAAAAAGTCATTTAGGTGGGGTTAAAGTGATGATTACTTTTTAGGGGGCTGGGTGGTACTGTTGTTTAAAGTAAAAGCCACATATTTTCTAGTGGCAAAGGGTTAATTGAGCGCCCTGAAATAGCAAGGAGCAGTCAGTCAATTAATGCATGTCACTTGTTTAGTTTGGAGATACAAGGGTGGAATGGCGTTAGCGTTTTCCACCATTGGAAGCAACCAAAGCCACTAGCGGCAAACAATATGCTGGAAAATGCTACGCATCCGGCTTACGAGTTTTGCACATTGGAGTAATTAGATTATGACAACTGAAAACACAAATCAAGTTAAGCCCTTATTTGAACTAGGACAAACGCTATCAACACCAGGTGCATTATCGACCATGCAAGAAATGAATATTAATCCAAGCTCATTATTAAGCCGTCACATTTGTGGTGATTGGCAAGGCAAGGCATGGACAAGGAAGATCAAGAAGCTAACCACGAAGCCGTAAACCAAGAAGTGCGCATCTTTTCCGCTTATGTTTTTGGCGAGGTTAAATTTTGGGTCATTACTGAAGCGGATAGATCCAGTACAACGATTCTTTTGCCGGAAGAGTATTAAGTTAAATACTCTTTTCTAATAGGCATGCAAGATTAGGTATTTAAACAAACATAACTCAGAACGAACACTTTTGGGGGTTCTTCCACAGGCCCCTATTAGGTACACCTTATTTTGTGCTATGTTTCCACCCTGCGTTCTCTCATGCCGAATGGCTCACCCCGCAATCTATTCTGATGTCGTATATTCCAACGCCTGAATCAATTCAGACAGCTCTTGTTCGGCCAGCTTACGCCACTGCCCCACGGATAGGCCGTTCAAGTTGATACGCATGATTCGAACGCGTTCAAGTTTTTCCACAGAATAGTTATAGTGTTTACACATACGCCGAATCTGTCGGTTAAGCCCCTGAACCAGAGTGATTCTAAAAACAGTTTCAGATTCTTTAACAACCTTACATTCTTTTGTGACGATACCGAACATGGGAACTCCACCGCTAATACCGGCAATAAAGTCGTTGGTTATTTCTTTATCCACGGTAACCAGATATTCCTTTTCATGATGGTTACCAGCACCCAGAATTTTATCTACCAGATCGCATTTATTGGTTAGAAATATCAATCCTTGCGAATCTTTGTCTAGTCTCCCCACAGGATATATTCTGGAATCGTGGCCAACGAAATCAACTATATTTCGTTTATCCGTTTTAGCGGCGGTACACACAACGCCAACGGGTTTATTCAACGCTATAAAAATCACCTTGTCAGTGGCTAGTGGTTCAACAACCAGGCCATTTACGGTGACCATATCACCGGAAAATACTTTATCGCCCAGCATTGCCAGTTTGCCACCAATGAAGACAACACCCTTTTTGACATAGATATCTGCAGCCCTTCGAGAGCAGATACCACTTTCACAGATATATTTATTGATACGCATTAGTGAGACAGAAGAATTGTTTTTCTCGATAGGATTTGAAAAGGCGAATATTATACCCATGCTGACAGCAGCGTTGGGTTCTATTAGAACTGGGAGCAATCGACACTCTATCAATCAACCGCGTAGATCATCCTCTTTATACGGGGTCGACGCAGAATTCGGGACATAAACCCCGTTAAGGATTTAGTTTAACCTAAATCTGCCGTACCTAATAAACGATAGACAGTCGTTTTTCCTAGTCCGTACTCATCCATCAAGTCTTTAACCAAGACATGGACGAAGAAGATCAAGAAAGTAACCGTGAAGCCGTAAACCAAGAAGAGCGAATTTTTTCCGCTTATGTTTTTGGCGAGGTGAAATTTTGGGTAATTACTGAAGCGGATAGGTCCAGTACAACGATTCTTTTGCCGGAAGAGTATTAAGCTAAATAGCCTCTCGATAGGGTTTACTTTATTGGGAGGATTTAGCGTCTTATTTATATAAGGGCATTATAGGAATCAATAATAAAACATAAATAAGGGCATATCGAGGCCGCATTCTACCGTCAGTGAAAAAAGTCCCAAGTTGTATACTTTATGGGATAAACGAATTTGGCAGCGAAGGTCAGCTAGCAGCCACAAGCGGGCATTCGCGATATTGTCTTGACGGATAACTAATACTGGAGTGTAAAATAAAAAGTTAGGGTAAAAACTTGTTATACGCTCAAACTAAGGGGATTCGATGAAAGTTCTAGTATTCGGTGCTAGTGGGATGGTTGGTAATGAGGTTCTATACCAAGTCCTTGAAGATAAACGTGTTGAAAAAGTTATTTCAATCGGTCGGTCACTTGTAGATTTAGAGTCGCCAAAATTACAACAGATAGCCCACGATGACTTTATGAATTATCATGATTTAGAAGATCATTTTGCAAAGTCTGATCTTTGTTTTTACTGTTTGGGCGTTTATCAAAACCAAGTATCGAAGCAGGACTTTTGGAAAATTACTGTTGATTACTTTAGCGCGTTGATAAGTACTTTGGAAAGAGTAAATACGGAAATTACATTTTGCTTATTCAGTGCGCAAGGAGCAAGCCCGTCTGAGAAAAGTCTCTTTCGGTTTGGAAATGCTAAAGGGCGGGCAGAAAATATTTTAACAAAATCAGCTATTGCTAAAAAATATATCTTTCGCCCAGGGTTTATTAACCCAGGAAGAAAGACTGCATTTTCAGGAATTGCTTTAATACTTTTTCAATTTATATATAAAATATTTCCTTCACTTGGGGTAGACGCAATAGATCTCGCTAAAGTCATGATCCATGAAGGTATGGCTGGACGAGAAAAAGTGATGTTTGAAAATAGAGACTTAAGAGAAATATCTCATAAAATATAACAAGTAAGGTGATCAATATGAATGAAGAATTAAGAGAAGGGCTAAACAGAGTTGAATTCAAGAGCTGTGGATTAAAACTGGTTGGTAATATTTACTGTCCTGCATCATTTAATCGAACTAAGCAATATTCTGCACTTGTAGTTGCTGGTCCAATGGGAACGGTAAAATAACAGGCAGCAGGCACCTTTGCTGAAAAACTATCCCAAAAAGGATATATCACAGTGGCATTCGATTTTAGGACACAAGGAGAAAGTGAAGGTAGTCCGAAAAACTATGAAAACCCATTCAATAAGAGTGAAGATATACAAAATGCTGTCAGTTTTCTTAGGACATTTGATTGCGTAAACAATAATAGTATTGGTGCAGTCGGCATCTGTGCAGGTGGCTCTTATGTGATTGATGCTTCTGTCAGTGATAGACGTGTCAAAGCAGTAGCAACAGTGAATGGTTTTTTATCTCTCAGAGAATTTACAGGGTATAACCCATTCGTTACTGATGAAATAAGGGCAGCATTATTAAAGCGTTCTAATGATGATAGGCAAAGATATTTTGAAACTGGCATTTCTGAAAATGCAGATATTTTAATGCCTGATGCTACAAGTGTAGAGGAATTGGCTATCCCATTTAGTGATGATGATAAAAGGGATATATTTGATTATTATTACTCCCGAGTAAATACATGTTGGCCAAACTATAGCCATAAATTTGCAACGATGTCATACGAATCACTCATTAAATCACACGCATTGGATTACGCTAAGGATTTGGCAATACCTTATTTAGGTATAGTCGGCAGTGAGGCTATTACTAAACCCTATGCAGAAAGATTTAGCGCAGAAATTCTCCATGATAATAAGGAATTAAAAGTCATTGAACATGCAAGGCATGTTCCAACTTATGATAATGAGGAATACGTTGACCAGGCGATTGATGCCTTACAAACATTTTATTCAAGTCACATCTAACTAAAGGCAATACCCGATATACCTTTATGGTGTTTAAAGTATGTTTACTATCAGACACTTCCCCCCCCCCCAAAAAAAATGTCTGCAGTGGGTCGGTAGCAGGCAGTGCTAATATCGCTATTTCCCCACCCCAATTTTACATAAGACCAGTTATGCGAAGCCTGCTTGTTAGTGCAATATAGTAATGTCCTAAATACCGAATACTGACCTTTCATTACTGGCACGCACTTTAGGTACTCATAAAAAACCTTAGCGGGGGTTATGTTCCGAATTCTGCGTTGACCCCAATAAGGTTTATTATTGTTTTCTACGAAAAATGTAGCAAACCGCCTTCCTTATCAAAAGCCAAATATTTTGATAAGTCTCCACCATTTTGTACTGTTTGAAATATTACCTTTAAAGGCTCTTCAGCTTGTTCAGGTGTTGGATGCATGCCATTAATACCCGATAAACATGCAATCAAAACGATATCCCACTGTTGTTCCATCTGTTTAGATTCTGTCACTAAATCTTCAAAGTTAGTTAACTCATCTAAATCTTTATCAACACACATAAT
>CBDUDP010000043.1:0-11121 GCA_965365945.1 uncultured Gammaproteobacteria bacterium | reverse complement strand
CGACGTTTGTAAATAGTCTGTATATAAATCAAAAATAGTTGCTTTATTCATGGGCACATTTTAGCAAAATCTTAAACTACTGCGTAACATCAGTTAAGAAAATAAAAAGGCAGTTTCGTTATATGCCGCTCAATTTAATTGAGATATATCATTCAGTGATTGCTCATTAATTTGCGCTAACCATTGTTTAGCCTGATGTTTGGTTTTTTTATAACGGCTTGCTTGTTGGAAGGCTTTGGTCGCTGTTTGCATTTTTTCTGCCTGATATGCAGCAATGCCTTTTAAAAAATACACTTGTCCTGATTGGGTTACTTTTTTATTTAAAGCTTTGTCGAGCATTGCTAGAGCATCACGCCATTTTTCTAAGCGTAATAAAATTTGCGCACAGCGTAAATAAAGAGAGCCTTTTTTTTCTAATTTTGCGGCTTGTAATAGGATTTGTAATTCTTTTTCTGGTTTTCGAGACATCGCCCAGCTATCGGCTAATAAAGTTAAGTTAGCAACATTACGTGTGATGCGTTTTTCATGTATTGATTTATGTAATAATTTTGCCGCACTGTAAGGGGTATTATTATGTAAATATAGGCTTGCAAGCTTTAGTATTTCTGGTTCATTGAGTTGGGTACTTAAGTGTGCAAGTTGTAATGCAGATAAAGCATGTCGATAATCTTGGCGCATTAAATAAACGTCAGTTAAGTTTAGCCAATATTGTTTTTTATTGGGATATTTAGAAACCAGTTTTTGTAAGACTTTAGTAGCTTCGGGGTATTTTTTTAGTTCCAGATAAAGGCTCAGTAATAATACCGACCAATTCTCATGGTATTGCTGGGCGTTTGCATTCTTGATATAGGTCGCGGCAGAAATAAATTTTTTCTGCTTATATTGCACGATGCCACGTAAATACCACGCATCGGCGGTAGGTGGTTTTTTTTCTTCTGAAAACCACGTGTTTAGCGCATTTTCTGCTTTAAGATAATGTTCTGATTGCGTTGCTGTTTGGGCTAAGTTATAGCGTAAACTTTGAACGGTACTTGTTGGCAGGGTGTCGGCGTAGCTTAAGGTTTTTTCTAGTGTGATTAAGGCAAGTGGGTAGTTTTGCTGCTCTAAATACACATAAGATAGATGTTGTTGTAGTAAGGCACTTTCATAGCGATTCCCCGATACTTTCATCAACATTTTGTTTAATGTTGTTAGGGCAAGGTCATATTGAGCTTTATCCATTAAGTGGCGAGATTTTTCTAGCACTTTATAAGTTTTTTGCGAGACTGTGTATTGTTTATCTCCCGCATAAAGAGTGCTAACAAATAGGCAGCTAAGCAGTAAAAAAATAACAGTTCGATTTATGATAACTTTATCCATGGTTGTGCAGTTTACTTAGCCAGTTTAAAGGTAATGGTTTGTACTGATTGCCACGAAACCGCTGCACCATCAACTAACTTTTTCTTAAACTTCCATTTTCGGATGGCTCTTAATGCGGCTCGGTTAAAGGTTTGCTTTGGTGTTGCCTGAATGACTTTAGGGTCAATGACGGTACCTTCTTTAGTAATAGTAAATAACACTTTGACTTTGCCTTCTATTTTTCTTGATAAAGCCCGTGGTGGGTACAAGGGGGATGTGCGTATTAATGGAATCGCTTCGCTTAATCCTCCGAAGCCTGAATTGGCAAGTTGGCCACGAAATGGCACGCCAGATATATTGATTGCTAAATCCATTTTAGGCACTTTGATGGCGATATTTTTTACACGAACTGAATTAGAGCTGGGTGTTGGTATATCAGGTAACATCAAATTATCGGGTTTTTTTAATTTTTTCTTGGGTTTATTACGAGTTTTTATTTGTGCCGGTGGTGGTGTTTTTTTAAGGCGTACAAAATCAATAGATAGCTTAGAGGCTGGCGCGGTTAATTTAATTTCTTTAGGAGCAGACATACTCTCCATTAAGATAAATAGTAGTATATTAATGGTTAATGCGCCGCCACCAATAAATAATAAGCGCGCTTTCATCATTTATTAAATGCTGCGATGGAGACATTAGCCACACCCGCTAAGCGAGCTTGGTCTAAAGCTTCTACTAAAATGCCGGTACGAGCATCACGATCTGAAGCAATGATAACGGAACCTTCAGGATTTTCTGCATGTAAACGCTCAACATTAGCCCGTAAAGCACTTATATTAATACGGCGTCTATCGATCCATATCTCACCTTGTTTGGTAATGGAAATAATAATATTGCCGCGCTCTTGGCGCTCGGCACTTTTAGCACTGGGTCGATTAACTTCAATGCCGGATTCTTTAACAAAAGAAGATGTCACCACAAAAAAGATCAGCAGGATAAAAACCATATCAATGAGCGGTGTTAAATTAATTTCCGTTGTGCCGCTTTCTTCGTCTTCACTATGTAATTTCATATAACCTCTAATCTAACTCTGCTTCTACTTCGTCTAATGCTGATTGCACACGGTGTTTTAAATTCGCACTAAAATATAATCCTGATAAAGCGGTGACGAGCCCAGACATTGTGGTTAATAAAGCCTGTGAAATTCCGCCTGCTAGCCCGCGGGCATTACCGTTTCCGAAAATGGTAATAACATCAAAAGTTTGAATCATGCCGATGACAGTTCCTAATAAACCCAGTAAAGGCAATGCTTGGGTTAGGGCAGAGATGCCGTTTAAGTGCTTACATGCAGATTGCCGTAACTGATTTAATAAGCTGTCCCGTAAGCGATGAGTATAGTCATTGCGTTGATGACTATAGGGTTGCCAGCATTGAAATATGCGTTTCTTCAGGATGGGGAACTCAAAGCTAAGATACCAATATCTCTCCAATATAAGTAACCATAACAAAAGTGAGGCAAGCAGAATAAAGTATAAAACGGTGCCGCCTTTATCTAAAAATATTAGCGCCTGATTGCTTATTTCACTAAGCGTTAGCATGCTTTTTTGCCTCGCGATCTGCAATTTGAGCGATACTTTCTTCATCCAGTATAAATAGCACTGATTTTGCTAATCCCGCTAGCCAGCTATGCAATAAAACCAGAGGAATGGCGACAACTAAACCTAACTCGGTTGTTACCAGTGCAATGGAGATACCGCCGGACATCAGCTTAGGATCACCAGTACCAAAAAGAGTAATGGCTTGAAAGGTTTCAATCATGCCCGATACGGTACCTAATAAACCTAATAAAGGGGCAATAGCAGCAAAAACGGCTAACGTTGGTAAGAAGCGTTTAATCGCAGGCCGCTCTTTTAAAATGCTTTGATCTAGCTTTAAAGCTAATGCTTCGCTATCTAAGTCGAACTTTTCATTAGCAATTTGTTTTAGGCGCATTAATGGGCTGGTTTTATGTAAGTGATGCCCTTGTTGCTGCTGATGCATTTTATGGTGCAGTAAAATTAGAACGACGGCGCGCTCAATGGCTAAAAATAAACCCAATAAACCAACGCTGATAATTAAATAACCTATAACACCGCCTTGGTCAATGCGCTCAAGAATACTGGGTGATTGCACCATTAAAGATAAAATAGCACCGCGGGAAGGATCTAAAGCAACCTTAGTGATGCCTTTTTCCGCAGACTGCAAATCTCTTGCTTGTTGGGTAAATCGAACCGCAGGTTGGCGGCCGAGTTCAACTAAGCGTTCAGTTTCGGGTAAGTAGCGCAAATAAAGTCCGTCCGATACAATATTAAAGGCACCCATACGAATGACTTCACGCTGCTGCTCTTCTCCTGTTAAGGTAATGACGGGCGCAGTAAATCGTCGGACTTTTCCAGACTCAATCATTTCATCAAGTAATAAGCGCCAAACACCTTCTAGCTCTTCAATTGATGGGTTACTTTTACGGTTTGAAATTAGCTTTAATAACGATTCCCTATGCGGTAATTGCGCAGAAACTAAAGAGCCTTTAAATAAACTTTGTAAATCTTTAGAAGTCTGACGCACAATGCCAAATAACTCACCTAATGAACCCATCTTTTCATGCAGTTTTTCAGATTCGCGCGTAATAACTGCTTCATTTTTCGTATAAAGTTCCTTTAATACTTTGCCCTGCTGTTGCTCTCGTTGTAATTGTTTTTTGAGTGCTTTTAATTGCGCTGCTTGCTGGTTTTTATTGTTTTTAAATTCACGCTCTCTACGGACTAAATCTTTACTTTCTAAAATGCTTTCGCTGCGAACTTGATTAACGAGCTGGTCAATAGAGTGCACTTTACTATTGGCTAGCGCAGTGTGGGCGCTTGTTAAAATAATGACTAGGCTAATAAAGCTAAATGTTAATGCTTTTTTTATCTGAATCATTGGACTGACTCCGGCGCAGGAAGAGGCAGCTGTAATAAGTCAGGAGCCGCTTGTTTTTTAGCGATACGGATACCTTGGCTGATAGCACTTCGGTAGTCATCAGGTAAGACTTGCCACTTATTTTCTTGTTTATCCCAATAACCGGCTTCGGATTCATCTAAAGAAAGGTAGTACAGACCTAAGCGACCTAAACGTAGAAACTCAACCGTGATATGACTGTCTTTTAAGGTGCCGTTATAAGACTCAATTGTTCGTCCATAATCTGTTTCTACCAAGTAAGCTTCGAGCACACGTCGAAATTTTTCAGCTAAATCAATATCAGAACGATCCATCATAAGTTTTAATTGAGTGACACGTAGAGTGCGTTCTTTAGCTAAAAAGGGGGCATCTAAACTAACAAATTGCTCAAGCACTTGTAACATTCTTAGCATTAAAGGCGTGATATTTCTCTGAGTAATATCAATATCTAATATTTGTTGCGATAGCGCCTTTTTTTCTTGCTCTTGACTGTGCACTATTTTTTTTAATTGTTGGTGATAAGCGCGAATATTTTCTAGTTCAAAACTTATTTCCCGAAATTCATCGAGCATTTTTTGTGCTTGATCATCTAGTATTTCAACTCTTTGTTGAGATTTTATGGCGGTATTTTGTTGTTGAATTTGTAAGGATTCCGCTGTTTCAATCTGGGTCGCGATACTGACATGAGTTATCGATAGCAGGATAAGGCTTAGAGTGAATTGGTTAGATTTTTTTATAGAATATAGTTTCATTAATTAGGTAAAAATATTAGCTAGGTATGATTTTATAAAGGGACTATAAGTGCATTATTTAGGATCTAATAAGCTAAGTAAATGATCAATTTTATATTCAATACGATTAGTTTGCTGTTTTAGATCACTTAATTCTAATTTATTTTGTGCTGATTTTTCATGCATATAACTAAAATGAATTTGAAAATAACTAGATAAAGGAAGCATGGATAGTAATTCATTATTTGAGATTTTTTCAAAATCTGGGTGCTTTAGTGAATTTTGTCTTCGTGCTTGTTTTACTTGCATATCTCCTCTCCTTTTTGTAATACTTATAGAGGTAAGACGAAATAAATAAGTAAATACCTCACCTAAAAGATAGATTATTTTTAGGGCAGATCAGTCAATTGACGATACTTTGAGTTATATAACATAGTTTAGTTACTGTGCTGTGGATAAGTCACTGATTTAATTGTAGGGTATGTTTATTGCTTGTGCTTATAAAAATATTATTACCACCTCCTTATATCTGATACTTATACTGCTAACGTGAATATAGACGCTCTCTTTCAGGCCCATCAACGCGAACTCATTGGAAGTACAACTAAAATTGTACGTTGTGCTGATATTGCGGGTGAAATCGTACAAGAAAGTTATTTGATATTAACGAAAACTTCACAAACTCAAACTATTGAGCAGCCTCGTGGTTTTTTATTTCGTGTCGCAAGAAACTTAGCTTTTGACTATTTAAAGCATAATAAAGTGATTGCAGGGCATGTTGAAAAGTACGCTGAGGATTATCAACAAGAAGCGCCTTCAGCAGAGCATATTATTGAGCAGCAGCAAAAGCTGGAAATGTTTAAAGAGATGGTGAGTGAACTACCGCCTCGCTGTCGTGATGTTTTTATACTGTATAAGGTTTATGGCAAGAGTTATAAAGAAATTGCACTGGAGATGGGTATTTCACAAAGTGGTGTTGAAAAACATATTATGAAAGGCTTAAAACATTTTCGTAAAAAAATAGTGTCAATCAATAGCTGATTATTTTACAGTACTCAGTCGTCTTCATTGAGACGGTAAAAAAAACAGCCAAATAACACTATGCCTTTTAAAAAACCAAAAAATTCACAAGATGACCTGATTGCAGAGCAAGCAATAGAGTGGTTCAGCCGGATGCAGATGGAATCTATTACTGCAGAAGAAAGAATGCAATTTCTTCACTGGCAAGCAGAAAGCCCCGAGCATAAGCTTGCATACGCTGAAATCACAGATTTTTTGGATAATAGCGATTTTATACAAGCCCTTTCAGAAACCAAGCTTTCATCAAATGATGATGAGCTAGCCGTTTTTAAAAAATCAAAACAATCCTATTGGCTACCTTCTGCCCTTGCGGCTTGTTTAGGGTTGCTAGCAATATTATTTGATCCCTTTATTTTTCTACAAGCAGATTATCAATCCGATATTGGCAGTCAAAAAACAATCCATTTAAGTGATGGTTCTGACGTTATACTAAATACAGATTCAGCCATAGCGATTGATTTTAATGAGACTGAGCGTCGTGTTCGCCTATTAAAAGGCGAGGCTTATTTTGCGGTTTATAGCAATAAAGATAAGCCGTTTATTATCGACAGTGGCGAAACAGAAACCGAAGTTTTAGGGACAAAATTTATTGTAAAAAATAATGCTGCTGCTGGTGATGAAGTCAGTGTTATTGAGGGCTTAGTTAAGGTGAGTAGTTTGAATCATGATCAATCTATTCAATTACGGCCTGAACAGCAAGTGAGCAACTCCTCATCAGGACTTAATCCGGTGGCGGCGATTAAAAGTAAAGATGTTAGCGCATGGTTGAAGCAACGATTGATTTATAAAAATACACCATTAATTCAGGTGATTAATGATCTTGAACGCTACTTACCAACGGTTATCTTTATTCAAGATAAATCACTTTTAGATTATAAAATTAATGCTCGTCTTGATATTTCAAAGCCTGAACTTGTACTTGCAACGCTACAAAAAACACTGCCTATTACGGTGACAGAACTTTCTCCTTGGATCAGCATTATTAGTCGCTCAAATTAATAATTTAAGCGTTATCTTATCTCCCTTTCCTCAAAAAAATGGTAAAAATTTTTTATTGAGGTGAGGGAAAATTAAAGTTAATTCGTCCTCTATTTGTAATTACAAAAAACCATTTATACCTTACAGAATTATCATGGGGACTTTCATCAGTGAAATTAAAAAATACTCACCATTCGTTAGCTAAAAGCGGGTTACTGCTTTGTACGGCAGCGGTAGCATTTAATGTGTCGGCTGAAAACACTAAAGTGCAGCAGTTCAATATTCCAGCGCAGTCATTACAAACGGCGCTTAATCAATTTTCCGAAACCACGGATATGCAAATGAGCTATCCTGCTTCATTAGCGGCAGGGGTAAAAACTAAGGGTGTTTTTGGTGAATATACATCAGAACAAGCGTTAGAAAAACTATTAAGTGGTAGTGGTTTAAAACCAAGCTTAATTGATAATACGGTTACGATTAAGCATCAAAAACAAAGTGCTTTAGCGACTAGTACTTTATTAGCCGCCGCAGCTAATGAAAATTATCCGGTTACTAAAAATGGCGTTGCTAACAATAGTCAACAGGTAATAGAGCAGGAAGAGTTAACGGTTAGTGGCCAAAAAATGATTGGTTACAGTGTGCTTAATTCAAGTACGGCGACACGAACAGACACGGCATTAATGGAGCTTCCGCAGTCTATACAGGTTATACCGCGGTCATTAATTGATGATCAGCAAGCGGTGACTGTTTCAGAAAGTTTGCGTAATGTCAGTGGTGTAGTCGCTCGTAACCCTAATATTTCCCCAAATTTTGAACCCACTTTAGTTCGTGGTTTTTCAACCATGCAAATGCTGGATGGCTTTTATCAAAACTTAAATACAGGTGACCAAGGTAGTTTAGTTAGTATTGAGCAGATTGAAGTGCTTAAAGGCGCAAATGCGACGCTATATAGCGGAGGTGGCGGATCGCCAGTAGGGGGGGTTATTAATTTAACCTCTAAGTTGCCTCAAAAAGAGGCATCTTATGAAATGGGAGTTAAAGTGAGCACTGAGGGTTTTGTACAGCCTTTTGTGGATATTAACCGGCCCATTAATGAAAATGTTTTATTTCGATTTACCGGTGAATATACCAATAGTGAAAACGATATTGATGTATTAAAAACCGAACGTTATAACTTAAACCCAACATTAACGTTTACCGATAATGACAGCACAACATTTACCGTACAAGGTAAGTATTCAAAGTTTGAGCAGCAAGATTACCAAGGGTTGCCGGCCACTGGTACGGTTGCTGGTGATTTTAAAATTGACCCTCAACTTTATATCGGCCCTGAAAATATAGCGGATAGTAGTTCTGAGTTTGGCAGTGTATGGGGAACTTTAGATCATCAAATAAATGATATTTGGTCGATTACCGCTAAAGCACGTTATGCTTATTCAAAGCACGATACTAAGAGCCAAGGAATTTTAGGCGAAGGTTTTAGTTTTGGTGCAGATAAACCTTTTATGCCACCAAGTATATGGGGTGTACTTGATAATGAGCTTTACCAAGAATCTAATGAGATGAGCTTTCAGTTTTTTACTACCGCTGACTTTGATTTAGGCATTTCGCAAAATACATTCATTATTGGTGCTGATTTTAGTCAGCAGAAAGAAGATGGGTTTATGGCATTTGATATGACTCGTATTGGTGTGGTCGATTTAATGGCGCCTGTTTTTATGCCTTATGTGCGTCCTGGAACAGGGGAGTCTAACCAGTTTGTTAAGAATACAACGACGGGCGGTTATATGCAGTTGCAAACTAGTCTATATGAACGAGTACATTTATTGGGTGGCTTTCGTGTAGCATATGTTGCGACAGACTTTAATAATACAACACCGGGTTTTGAGTTTGCTTCGAAATCATCAAATACCAAAGTTTTACCTAATGTAGGTGCTGTGGTTGATTTAACTGATGAATATGCTGTATTTGTTAATTATAACGAAGGCATGCGCGCACAAGGCGGTGCAACTAATTTTGTGTCTACGCCTGAACCTGAGCTATCAAATCAAGTTGAAGTAGGGATGAAATTTAATATTGCTGAACAGTTATCAGGGCAGTTGGCTTTATTTCAAATTGAACGAAAAAATGTAGCGGTAACTGATTTTACTGATGCTCAATTTAGATCGGTAGCTGACGGCAAGCAAAAATCGCGTGGATTTGAATCTAATATGACTTGGCAGGCAACTGATGCGCTTAGTTTCCTTGCGACTTATGCTTTTACTGATGCCCGTTTTAGCGATAGTTTAATTGTTCCACAAGGAAACCGTCTACCAGGGGTACCTGAGCATGCGGGACGTTTCTGGGCAAACTATGCCTTTCAAAATAGTATGTTGAGAGGCTTAAGTATTGGCTCCGGAATTTATTCTCAATCGAGTGTTTATTTGGCAAATGATAACGCGTTTAAAGCGCCTTCATATTACACAATGGATGCCAGTATCGGGTATCAACGTGATTTTTATAAATTAGGTATGTCAATTAAGAATCTGACTAATAACAGTTATTATCAAAGGCTTAATTATTTTGGTACGCGTGTAACTCAGGCGCAAGGAACAGAAGTATTCTTTACTGGCTCTATTATGTTCTAGGGTTACCAAATAGTAACGACTTTAGGTTTATTGATTTAAATATATTGCACTCAATATTAGGTAGGAAGGCTTCAATATTGAGTGCATATTTTTCATAAGACCCAGAGATGATGAACAGAATATAAAGATATAACCCTTCTCGATAGGAGAAAACTATGGATCGCCGTCAATTTACAAAACGAGCATTAGCAACAGCAAGCCTCTTTGCTTTTTCGCCACTAACAAAAGCGATAGAAAACTTTGCACAACGTAAAGAAAAAGCTAAAGCAGACTCATTAGCAGCGCATCATGCTTTTATGAAAGCAGAGGGTGTACAGATGAGGGGTAATGAAAAAATAGCTATGCTACTTTATCCTGGATTTTATGGACCTGATTTAGTGAACCCGCACTTTATTTTTAATTCATTAATGGGCGCTAAAATTTACCTTATTTCTCCAACGGAAGATTTAACACCTGTTGATGGTAGTGGTATTTCTATGACACCGACGCATACATTAAGTGAATGCCCAGATGATTTAGATATTTTATTTGTTCCTGGAGGAGCGACAGGAACATTGAAGGCAATGGAAAATAAAACACTCATTGAATTTATTAAAAATAAAGGGAAGACTAGTAAATATATAACGAGTGTTTGTACTGGGAGTTTATTATTAGGAAAGGCGGGATTATTAAAAGGGAAATCAGCGACATCGCATTGGTCTACCTTAGACTTGCTACCTCATTTTGGTGCTAAATCTGTTAAAAAGCGCGTTGTATGGGATGGAAATGTGGTGACAGGCGGTGGTGTTACTGCGGGAATTGATTTTGGCCTAGAGATTGTTGCTAAATTACGTGGGCAGCAATATGCAGAGGTTATTCAGTTACAGGCTGAATATGATCCAGCTCCACCTTTTGATGCCGGTTCTCCAGATAAAGCCAGCGCATTTGTATTTGATAGCACAAAAGCGATGTTTGCTCCCCTTATTTTAGAGATGGAGAGAGCCAGCTCTTAAAGTGGGCTAGAAATTACAAAATGTGAGGTGCCCCCGCTCCTTTTACTATAAAAGGAGCGGGAAAGTATAGGTTATAAACTAAACAACTCACGCATTTTTGCGCCTGATTTTTCCACACGCATAAACGTGTAATGGTTTAATAAAACAGGACACTTCTAAAGACAGACCTCTAATGTCATTAGAGGTGAATATGAGTAACTGATGTTACGCAGTCGCTTGTTTTAAAATTTGCAATTCGTCGAATGCTTGACGAATTGCCTTTAAATACAATTTACGCTTCAATGTAAACGCATTAAGCCCATTTTTATACTTAAGCACTCCACAAAGCGCCTGCATAAAGTGACATGAAAATGTGATTACTTTGTGTTCTGACTGTTTTAGCGGGCGATTTTGCTAAAGCGG
>CBDUDP010000042.1:0-11378 GCA_965365945.1 uncultured Gammaproteobacteria bacterium | reverse complement strand
ATAGATTTCCATAAATCTTCAGAGGTATAGTCTTTTTCTGCTAGAAATCGAGTCACTTGGTCATGACTAAGCTCACCGTCCAATAAGTCGGATAGGCCTGTCGCCGTTGTGTAGCTAAACGACGTTTGTAAATAGTCTGTATATAAATCAAAAATAGTTGCTTTATTCATGGGCACATTTTAGCAAAATCTTAAACGGCTGCGTAACATCAGTCAATAATTAGAACTCAATGGCTTTTTGTGTGGCTTGCGGATGGGCATTATCGAAATTAAGGAGCTCTCTTTTATGCCAAAAATTAAACTCTTTTACAGGGTATTTATCATTGCAAATTAGGAATTAAAGTCCATAATTACAAGTATGATAAAACGCCATTTACAAACAAAACTCGAATATCTCATTGATAATACCCGGTTGTTGCTTTGTTAGGCCCTAGGCACTATTAATAACCTAAAAAACGTGGATAGTCGGCCGAAGGTCCGTGCTTACCCTATATTTTTCTCTTAATTAACAAGGTATCAGATGAAGTCATATATTAAACTGGGTCTAGTTGCTTTCCCTCTGTTTATTTCCGCTTGTAGCAGCTTTCACAATACTCACGAAGCAGTTCCGACAACTACACATACAAAACAAATTCATTTAGATAAAGATATACGGCAGCTATTACAGCAGGAAATGAAAGCCATTGATCAGGGTGTGACGGCATTAATTCCAGCCATAGCCCGTGGTGAATGGGATCAAGTTGCAGAAATAGGCAGAAATATTGAACAAAGCTATTTATTAAAACAAAAACTAACGCCTGAACAACTCCATAGTTTACATAAATCATTACCACCTAGGTTTATCCAATTAGACCAAGCCTTTCACGAGTCAGCAGGCATGTTAGCGCATGGAGCAGAAATGAGAAAGCCAGATATTGTTAGTTTTTATGTCTATAAACTCAGTAGCGCTTGTGTGGAATGTCATACGGAATTTGCTGCAGAAAAATTTCCTGGATTAGTGAAAGAGAAGACTAAAGGGCACCATCATTAAGGAGTGAGAGTTAATCATTCCCTGAAGTGTTGTGAGTCTTAACTTTTTTGTTCATGCACTCCACATGCTTATAACCCTAAAAAAGCTAACTTCAATCAGCTCTGAACGTAAGGCCTCAGGCATAACGACGCTGATTGCAGCCTTAATTTTGCTTACGCCAATGTGTGGGTTTTTATTTCAATGTGGTTGTGATTGGCCGTGGTCAGGCTTGGATGCACATTGTAATTTTTATAAGCCGCATGCAGAGCATAAGTGTCCTTGGTGTGTGTCTATGCTTACGGGAGTATTAGCAACAGGCTTGGCGACGTTGCTTGGAGTGTTAATCGCGATAATACCGTTATGGAAAATGAGCGGAACGATTCAGCAAGTGGGGGTACGTATTGTTCTAGGGTTAAGTGCTTTTTTCGTGGTGGGAATAGTGACTGCTATTTTGGCTGCAATAGTGCAGCATTATCCGTTAGGTATTGGGCAGTATTTAGTATAAAAGGTAGGGCGGACTGAAGTTCGCCCTACGAATTTAAGAACAAAACCCCAGCTTAATGCTCATGCCCGTGACCATGCTCTTGAGCAATCTGGCGATAATGACAGCCATCACATTCCATCATTTTTGTTGGTTTATTTTCAATTAAGGCCAAAACACGCTCATCAAGCGACGCGTAAATTTCTGGTTCAAAACCAAAATACTTGCCTAAACCAAAACGAAGCTGTGGATACTGCGCTTGTAAATGAATTAGCTGCTTATCAATGCGTTCAATCAACGTGCCGGTAAATAAATAATACGGTAAGACACACACTTGCGTCATGCCCAGTTTAACTTGTCTTTGTACTGCAGTTTCCAAACGAGGAAAAGTAATGCCAGTAAACGCAATATCAACTAATTCGTGCTGAGTTTCTTCCCACAACCAACGTGCCATTTTTGCTACTTCGCCATTAGCAATTTTATCCGATGAACCACGGCCTAAAACAATCACGCCTGTCGATTTTGGATCCGGCATATCTAAGCTAGCCATGACCTTTTGCAGGCTGCGCTTCATGATGCTTAAGATGGCTTCACTGGCACCAAGGTGAGGCGCATACAGAAACTCAATATCAGGGTGACGCTTTCTTGCTTGGGCTAAATGCTCAGGGACTTCCATTTTTACATGGCCTGCTGCATTTAAAATTAACGGCACAACAATGACTTTCTTTGACTTTTTTGATGCCAAATCAAAACCTGCATCAAGCAAGACATCGGCAAATTCAATAAAGCAGACATCAATCTGCCACTCGGGGTGCTGAGCGCGCCAATGATCGGCAAAAGCTTCAATTTCTATATTGCCTTGTTTAGCTCTTGAGCCGTGACCCACTAATAAAATACTGTATTCCATGCTTAATCCTGTGTTTTTATCGCTTTACGAAAACGGTGACTAAATTCCGCATCGTATAATTTAGATTTTTTAATTTCTGTCCATTGTCTTGCGCCCAAAGCAGGGCTGGCAATAATCATCGCTTGTGCATTAACACCGGCTTGTTTGCATTGCTCTTTAATTGTTGCCAAAGTACCGTGTATCACTTGTTCTTCGTTCGGCCAACTAGCTTTATGTACAACAACAATTGGCGCATCATCTGACCAGCCTGCTGCCAATAAATCTTCGCGCACTTTTTTTAATAAGGTAATCGATAAGTATAGGCAGAGCGTGCAATGATGTTGCCCCAGTTCGACTAAAGATTCGCCCTCAGGCATCGGTGTACGACCTTCTACGCGGCTAAAGATCACCGTTTGCGTGACTTCTGGCAAAGTTAGAGTTTCTACTGCCGCAGCTGCTGAAGCCATTGCCGAAGTAACGCCTGGCACTACGCCTATCTCGATGCCGGCTTTATCTAAAGGCTGTACCATTTCGACTAATGCGCCATATAAACTAGGATCACCGGTTTGTAGGCGAATAACCGTTGCATCAGCTACGGAATATTTGATTAACCAACCGGTAATTTCCTCTAAAGTCATGCCCTTAGAATCTTCTATCGCACAACTAGGCTTAGCCCATTGGGTTGCCGCTTCTGAGACTAAAGAGCCAGCGTATAAAATTGCATCTGCTTGGGCGATGAGCTTTTGTGCTTTGAGTGTAATCAGTTCAGGGTCACCTGGCCCCGCACCAACAAACCAAACTTTGGCCATATTTATTTGTCCGTCTATTTTCTGAGTGCCTTAGTCATGCTGATAAAATAACGCCTGATGTTATACCAATCCCAATAAATAATAACTGCAATAGTCGTCATTCCCGAAATCTTTAACCGGGAATCCATTGTCACACATAGATCCCTGCTAAGAGCCGGCAGGAATGACGATTTCTTAGCTCAAGTATAAATATATTGGGATTGGTATTATAAAGATCAAAGGTAGGGCGTGGCTTTAGCCCGCCTTTTTTGACCTTAAGCTGGCGGGCTAAAGCCACGCCCTACAGAGGTTTTTGGGGATGTATTTTTGTACGGCACTATGGTTGAAGCTGGCTATATTAACACAAGCGCGAGAGGTACATTTATTTCAGGCATAAAAAAAGGGAAGGCTGTTAAGCCTTCCCTTTTGTAGGGATATAACTTTAAGCGATTGCTTAGAAGCCAATACCTACGTAACCACCTGTTGTGAAACCATTAACATTGATTAAATCATCGGTGTTATCAAAACCTAAGTTATAACGAATATCAGCACCAACATAGATATCGTTCCATACACGATAATCAGCACCTGCAGCAAATTGCATTGAAGGTTTTAGGTAAGTAACCCCGTTGCTAGTAGGGCTGATAACATTTATACCTAAACCAATAGGAATGATCCAAGGTCTAAAATCACTACCTTTTAAGAATTTAACTTTTGGAGAGGCTGTTAATGTGAATTGACTTACTGCTGCGGGAATATCATTTAGGCCTACAGCTCCCTCGTGAATAACACCATCAATAACATTTAATGTAGATGTAGGTGAGGTATCAAACTGTGAATAGCTAAACATTATCTCTGCAAGGATTTCTGTGCCATCATGCATGCCAAAAAGGTCGTCACTTAGGCTAAAATCTAAACCAGCGCCAACAAACCAACCGCCATGATCGGCGGTATAGTCAGCACCTAATGTGACATCGCCACCATTAGTAAGTCCACTACGAGCAGTGTCATTTCTTGCATAACCACCACGGAAGAAAACCATATTATCTTTGCTAGCTGCTACTTGCTCAGCATCTGCTTTTTCTAATTTTGCAATTCTTGCTTTTAAATCGCCTAATTCATCTGCGCCGGCTTGTGGAGCTGCAGTTAAACCTGCGAAAGCTAGGACAGCAGTTGCTGCACTTAATGCTAGTTTCATTTTCTTAATCATAGTCCCCCCCAAGGGTAAGTATATTAGTGTTTTATTATTACAACAAAACGTATCGTTTAAACAACAATTTGTAACACGGTAAAAATAATAGCAGTAAACTTTCATTCTTACAAGGGGTAAATGAAAAATAATTCACTATATTTATCAATGGCTAACAGCTTACTTGTGATAATTAACATAAAATTATGAAATCTTTTGCTGTGTGTTGTAAAAAAACAACTACTTTTTGTAGGAGATTAGGTGGGGTATTTTTAGTAGAGAGATTTTTTATAAGATAGTGATAGTTGTTCGGGAAATAATGATTATTGGAGCACGTAGGCTCGAATTTATTCGTACCGAAAACATATGAAGGGATAATTTAGGGTTACCGCTGCGTGGGAGTGACTTTAGTCGCTATATTCGTGGCTAAAGCCACTCCCACAAAATGTAAACCTTGTGGTTTTCGTTTGCTGTTATCAATCTTCCGGCCTATGTTTTAATCGGTACAAAGCTGAAATATCTTCATCACCAAAACCGTTGTTCATTAAGCGCTCGTAATCATTGACGGTTTGCTGAACTAAAGGTAAATCTGCTGAATTTTTTTCCGCCATTGTTTGGCATATTTTCAGGTCTTTATGATGTAAGGCAAGTTTAAACCCCGGAGCATAATGGCTTTTAGTCATGCTTAAGCCACGGTGACTTAAAAACCAATTACCTGCTGCGCCACCGGAAACCACATCAATTACTTTTTCGAGTGGCAGCCCTTCAGCTTGAGCAAAAGCAAGGGCTTCGGTTACAGCTTGATTAATGCCGGCCGCCATAATTTGGTTAACCGCTTTAGTGCCTTGACCTGAGCCAGTAGCGCCCATATAGATAATGCGCGTGCACATCGCTTTTAAAATAGGAATAGCTTGATTGAGTATGTCTTGGTCGCCACCGACCATCATAGCTAAAGTGCCATTTTTAGCACCTTCAACCCCGCCGGATACGGGAGCGTCAAGAAAATGGGCTTGTTTGGTCGCGAGTAACTGTGCCGCTGTTTTAGCGGTATCGCTACTGACCGTTGAGCTGTCTATTACGATGGTATTGGGTTTAATGTTAGCTAAAAGCGTGTTAACGACCTCTAATACATCATTGTCTGCAGAAACACAGATGAGAATAATATCTGCCTGACCTGCAAGTGTTGCTATTGATGGTGCAGCTTGCACATTAAGCTCGGTTGCTAATGCTTGCGCTTTGCTGCTAGTGCGATTCCAAACGTGGGTTAAATAGCTGGCTTTGGCAAGGTTGCGCGCCATGCCTGTGCCCATTACGCCTAACCCGATCATAGCTACTTGCATGTGTTTTCTCCTGTTAATGCGTAGAGTGGTAGCCTGTATGACGCTTGTAGAGTATGGAGTCATTGGCGTGCCAAAGGACTTATATTACGCAAGTTTCATATAGACTTAATATTTCTTTTTGTTCATAAGCTCCGCTTAGGAATACATGCTTTAACAGCTCAGCTGTGAGTTTCTAAGGTAAATAGAGCTTACGGGCATGCGATCCCAAACGGAGTTTGAGGGCGAGGAGAGGGTGGATTTACCACTGCTGCCCAGAACTATTGCGTTGTTTCTGCTGACCGTATTGGTAGAGGAATTTACGCTTTAATAAGCCTGATGGGTCATCAGGAATACGTTTTAACCATTGCTCATTAGCTTGCTGTTGTTCGCTATTTTGAGGGGCTGCTTCGCTTTCTTGTTGAGCTTCTGCGGCTTGTTCTTGTTCTTGTTCTGATTCAGGCTCGGCTGCATCTTCAGGTTTCTGCTGCTCAGCATCCTGTTGTTTCTGGTCATTAGGCGAGTCTTGCTTACCTGAGTCTTGAGGATCTTCGGAATTTTGTGGGTCTTGTTGTTCTGAGTCTTTATCTGACTGTTCGCCTTGCTGATCTTTTTGTTCATTAGACTCGGATTGATCTTTATTTTCTTGGTTCTGTTTTTTGTCTTGATCTTGGTTTTCTTGTTGCTGCTCTTGTTGCTTTAAAGCTTTTTCAACGATCTCTTTATTATATTGAGCATCTTCATTATCAGGGTTGAGCTTTAAAGCTTGTTCATAAGCGCTAATGGCTTTTTCCAGTTGCCCTGATTTTGCCAAAACATTGCCTTGATTATAATACCCAGTATCCGTAGTGACTGGTGGCAGTTCTTGTTTTTCTGTTAATTTTGTATCCGCTTTATATTGTGCCGCGGCTTGCCATGCAGGGTCGGTGAATTTTTCTGCTGCATCTTGATAATCACCTTTAGTAAAGCTTTGCTGTGCTTGTTGATCTTTGGTTTGCCATAAGTCTTGCCACTCAAGTGCGTAACTCTCTTCTGGGAAAGGCAATAGCAAGATAAACAATAGGCTTAATAAGCCACGCCTAAAGGATAGCGAGGCAAATAATAGCAGTGGCAATAATAACCACACGCCAGCTTCTACCCAATTTTCTAGCAATAAGTCATTTTCTAGTGTTTCACCATGCTTAGCAGCTTGTTCAAAATGTCGGCTAAGTGTTTCTATATCAGCGCTATTGTCGGTGATTTGTTGATAAATGCCGCCACCTGCTTGTGCGACTTTTTGTAAAGCCCGAGTATTGAGCTTGGGTAACACAATACTGCCACTAGTATCGGTTAAAAAGCCACCTTGCGCTAAGGTGATCGGTGCGCCTTCTGCTGTACCAACCCCCAATATTGATAATTGAAAGTTGTTAGGCAATTCGACTTGTGCGAAGGCACCTTCAATGTGCTCATCATCAGTGATTAATAATATTTGCCCTTGTTGCAAACCCGAATTCTTGAATAATTCTACTGCTTTATTAATGGCTAAATCACTTTGGCTGCCTTGTGCCGGCATAATGTCGGTGGTCAATGCGCTTAATTGATTATTAATGGTTTCGGTGTCATCGGTTAACGGCGTAACGGTAAAAGCGGAGCCGGCATAAACTAATAAGGCGGTTTGGCCATCTTTACGTTTTTTTAATAAGTCAGCAACCTTATAGCGGGCTCGCTCTAAGCGTGAGGGTTTAATATCTGGCGCATCCATAGAACGGGATAAATCCAAAGCAATGACTAACGCGGCCGCATTTCTAAAAACAGGCGTAGGTACGCGTTGCCATGTCGGACCGGCTAAGGCAGTAATCGCGAGAATTGCAGTCAAACAGGAGGTGATCAGAGGCGTACGACTGTGTTTAAGTTCCTTTTCTTGTAATACAAAAGGTAATAACTCAGGGTCACAAACAGCTTGCCAGCTTCCTTGGCGTAATTTATGTTTAACGGTAAAAAACACGAGCATGGCTAGAGGTAGGAAAGCTAAAAGCCAGTAAGGTCTAATAAAATGGAATTCGCTGAAGTTCATGAAAATCGTAAACGCATAAGGCTGATAAGAGAGGTTAAAACTAAGGCACAGGCCAAAGGCCAGAAGAATAACTCGGTACGCGGCCGGAAAAATTGTTTGTCTTTTTCGACAGGTTCTAATTCATCTAATAATTGGTAAATTTGCTCTAGGTCTTGAGTATTTTTGGCGCGAAAATAGCGGCCGCCCGTTTTCTCGGCAATGGCGGTTAAGGTTTTCTCATCTAAATCGCGGGAAGGGTTTACTTTCCTAGAGCCAAAAAAGCTACGTACCGTCATTTCATCCGCACCAATACCGATGGTGTAAATTTTTAATTGGTATTGAGCGGCTAATTCTGCGGCTTTGATTGGGGAGACTTTACCAGCAGTATTGGCACCGTCAGTTAATAAGATTAACACGCGGCTGTCTGCTTTTTGTTGCTGTAAGCGTTTTACCGCTAGCCCGATGGCATCACCAATAGCGGTACTTTCACCGGCCAAGGTAATAAAGGCTTCGTTTAATAAAATTTGGACTGTTTTACGGTCAAATGTTAAAGGTGTTTGTAAATAAGCGTTCGTGCCAAATAAAATAAGCCCGAGACGATCACCAATACGTCGCTCAAGAAATTCAGTTGCCACGGCTTTAGTGGCAGTTAAACGGTCGACAGCTTGATTATTTACTATAAAATCGCGCTCTTCCATGCTACCGGACAAATCTACCGCTAACATTAAATCACGACCACTAACGCCTTGCTCTATCGGTTCACCTAACCATTGCGGTCGGGTACAGGCAAGCACTAATAAACACCAAGCAAAGATAGCAAACCATAAGGCCCAAGGCTTGTTTGATTGAGTGGCTTTCTGACTTTGAGCGATGCTAAAATCCTCTAAAAAAGGAACTTTAAGCGCGGCTTGTTCCGTCGTGTGAGCTGAAGGTGTAAAACGGCGAATAAACCAAGGTAAAGGAAGGGAGAGGAATAGCCAAGGCCAAGCAAAGTGAATCATGTTTTAGGTTCTTTTTGTGAGTTTAACCAAGTTTCGCATAAGTTAAATAAAGGCGCGAGGTAGTGGCTGTTATCTGCGGGACTATAAAGTGCGTTAGTTAATAACCAGCCAATATCGCTATTGAAACTTTTAATAGGGATGCTTTGATCCAGAAAGTTTAACCAAGCTTCACCGGTTAAACTGGCAACTTCGGTACGCGGATAAAGACTAACCGCAGTGCGGCGCATTAAACTGGATAACGCGGTCAACTTTTCCTGCTTTGTCAGCTGTTCGTCTAGTGTTAGTGATTTTAGCTGCTTTTTAGCAAACTTCAGTGCAGTTTTTCGCGTCAGGCGCTTATATAGTCTAAATATTAAATAGCCACAAAGTGGTATTAATACAGCTAATATCCACCAGCCCATAGCCGCTGGCCACCAGCTAATCGCATCAGGTAAGTGTATGTCACGTAAAGGGAGTTCAGTAGTTTGCATGACTTAAAGTCTCAATAGCTTGGGGGGTGTATGTACCGAGGCATCCTGAGGTCTTTTATCGGGAATCTACGTTGAGCATAGATTCCTGCTAAGAGCATGCAGGAATGGCGCACTGGAAAAACTATCTGTCCCCTTTAATAATGAGAAGTTACGGGAAATAGATAATAAGGCCTTGATTTTATTCACCTCTCCTCACGCCAACCCTCCGATTTTGCGTATTTAAAGGATGATATAATAAATGTTATTAGTAGACAAATAAACAAATCGTATTGCATTGCCTACAAAATTTTAGAAACAGAAAAGTTAATCATAGTGATTTTAATAAGTCGAGTGATTGCAAAAAGAAAGGCCTAGCCCTGCTTTTGTCCTGGTTAGGTTAATGGTTAAGAGCCAAAAAATGAACAAAACCAAAGTAGATGATGTGCTGATTGAAATGATCAGCCCATGCATTTAAGAAATAGAAGAAAAGTTTAGTCGTGGGGAAAGCTTGAACTAGGAAGATATCAATACATTATTGCTAAAATCATAATATAACCATATTAATCACCTCGATGAAAATTAGATGAAGTAATTGCCGATGTAGCCAGTTTAAAAGGTGAATTTAATGGATTGAAAGGTGAGTTCTCGCTTTTAAAAAGTGATTTTAAATTACTTGAAACTAGCGTAAATTCACGATTTGATCTCTTTGAGAAAAATATAGAGCTAAAGATAAGTCAAGCCATTAATACTAATATGCGTTGCTCAATAGGCATGATTGCTCTCATTGTTACCGTGTTAAAATTAGTGGATATGTTTGTTAAATAGTGAAATCAAACGATAGGCGCCAGTGATTCACTCATTGATCATTGATCATTGATCATTGAACAAAGGGGGTCATAAATCATGGCGCTAGCACAAGAAGATATAGAACAAATACAAGCATTAATTACAAAATCAATACAAGCCACACCTGAAGTAGGTAATGCAAATATTCGTTACGAATTAGAATTGCGAGAAAGAACAACACGGGTAGAAGAGAAATTAAAACATCAACGAGAGTTAATGTTAATGAATTTTGCACAAATTGAAAAACACATTGAGCAAGTCGATAGACAGCTAAAGCAAATGCGCTCTGATTTTGAAAAGCGCTTTGAAAAGATAGACAAATAATTTGAAAAAAGTAGATAAGCAGTTTGAATTGCGAAGTAAAGCCATTATGAATATACATCAAGAAATAAAATTACAAATGCGTTGGAGCTTTGGTGTGTTGGTTGTTATGGGTGGATTAGTTGTTGGAGTGTTAAGGATGGTAGGGTAAAACCGTCTTAAACTCTGAGCCTTTTTCAATTGGTTTAGTTAGGGTATTGGTGCGCGTATAGGCTAGAATGATACGCACTGGGAAGCGGTGAGAGAAAATATGACTGACGATGAATTAAAAGCATTGGTTGCAAGTTTGGCAGTTTCTCAGAAAGAAACGGATGCCCAACTAAAAGAAACAGATAGAAAATTAGATAAAGTAGCCAAAATGCTGGGTGGAATTAGTGCTAATCAAGGTGATGTAGCGGAAGATTTTTTTTATAACAGTTTAATTAAAGATAACCACTTAGGCAGTTTGGCTTTTGACGATGTTACCAAAAATATGTCTAAGCATCGTGGCCAGCTTCAGGAAGAATACGATATATTTTTAACGAATGGCAATGCTATTGCCATTATTGAAGTTAAATATAAAGCTCATTTAGAGGATATTGGTAAATTAGAGCGTAAATTTAACAATTTTAAAAAGCTGTTTCCGATCTATAAGGATTACAAACTCTATGGTGCGATGGCTTCTTTTTATTTTAACGAAGAAACGAAAGATGAATTATTGAAACAAGGTTATTTTGTTGTCGAGCGCAGTGGTGATTTGTTAAAAACCGAAAATAGTGACTACTTGAAGGTAGCATAAGTGCAGGAAAAATCGTAGCCTTTTGGAAAGCAAGTAATGTATCTGTTTTCAAGCGAGTCTGCCCCATTGGTGCAAAGTAAAGCCATTATGGATATACATCAAGAAATAAAATTACGCCATGTTCGACTTTAATTTTCAGGAAAAATAGCAGTTGAAGGTATGATAGCTCAAGCGTACAGTTATTTTAGAAGAAAAGTAACTAACGAAGAGCCATCATGCCAGTCGAAGACTTTATCATTTATGTGTATTGCTGTGTAGCAGATATTTACCCTCAACTAGTAAA
>CBDUDP010000041.1:0-12537 GCA_965365945.1 uncultured Gammaproteobacteria bacterium | reverse complement strand
CTTCTGAAGCAACTTATTCCTAAGTATTTTTAGGATTTATTTAAAATAAAGCTGGTGCTTGAAGAGAGTATCTACACGCTAGATAATCTAACCCAGCGATATTGCAAATTGCGGTCAGCCGCTATCAATGATAGCATTATATTTTTAAAAAACTCCCTATGGTGATATATGGCTAATTTGCTTGTTCGTAATATTGATGAAGATATTGTAAATGCGCTTAAAGCACTGGCTGGTAAGCATGGTATTAGTGCGGAAGCTGAACATCGTAAAATACTTGAATCGGTGTTAAAGAGGCCAAGAAAAAGGAGTTTTACAGAAGTTTTGCTGTCTATGCCTAATGTAGGCGATGACCAAGATTTTTTGCGCGAGCAAGATGAACGGGTAGAAAATGTATTTAATTGATACTAATGTTATCAGTGAAGTAAGAAAGCAAAGTAGAGCTAATCGTGGTGTTATCAACTTTTTTAAGGTAGCAGAGGAGCAAGAGGCGCGATTGTTTATCAGTGTGATTACTGTGGGTGAGCTAAGGCGTGGTGTTAATATTATTCGTCATCGAGGTGATAAGTCGCAAGCTGATAGTTTGGAGCGCTGGTTGAACCTATTGCTGAATGAATACGCTGATAATATTCTTGATTTTACTGCTACAGAAGCTCAGGTATGGGGGCAGTTACGAGTTCCGCATTATGAAAATGCTTTAGATAAACAAATTGCAGCGACTGCATTGACTTATGGCTTGTCCGTTGTCACGAGAAATGAGAATGACTTTATTGGTTGCGGTGTTAGTATTGTTAATCCGTTTGAATAAATGATATTTCTCGCTCCCAAACTCTGTTTGGAAATGGAGTGGGAAGTTAGCTCTGCTTACCTAAAAAGTATATTGAGAAACCTTGAATAAGTTATTTTATGAAAAACAATCAAACTTTAATACCCCCTGTCGTAATAACAGCCTATTCGGCTTTAAGTGCTAGCGGCTTAGGAAGTGAGGCTTTATATCAAGATATAAAGGCCAATCACTCTGCACTGGCTCCTCTATCTTTATTTAACGTGCCGTTCCCCGCTTATGTAGGTGAAATTAAACAGCCTTTACTAAGTATTCGTGAACAACTTGCTGATTATAACTGCCGAAATGCCCAAGTTGCTTTGACTGCATTAAATGACGAACAAGGTGGCGTGCGCGCAGCGGTTGAAGTGGCAAAAGAAAAATATGGCGCACATCGAATAGGCGTTATTATCGGCACAAGCACGTCAGGGCTTTATGAAACAGAAGACGCTTATGGCGTTTTGTTAGATACCGGTAAAATGCCTGATGATTTTCATTTTGTTAGTGAACATGCTTATCAAGCAACAGGCCGGTTTGTACAATTTGAACTGGGTTTAACGGGTGTTTGTTTTGCTATTTCCACGGCTTGTTCTTCAGGAGCAAAAGCGATTGCAGCAGGGCAACGACTGATTAACTCCGGACTGTGTGACGCAGTATTAGTTGGTGGCGTAGATACCTTATGTCGCTTAACTTTGCGTGGTTTTCGTAGTTTAGAATTAGTCGCTAATCAGCCTTGCACGCCGATGGATAAAAACAGACAAGGCATTAGCATAGGTGAAGCAGCAGGGCTAATGCTGTTAGAGAAATGTCATGCGGATAATGCTGGCAAAATGAAAGTATTGTCGGTCGGTGAGTCGTCAGATGCGCATCATATGAGTACGCCGCATCCAGAAGGGGAGGGCGCGGCTTTAGCGATGCGCAATGCTTTGCAACTGGCAGGTTTACAGGCTAAATCGATTGATTATTTAAATCTGCATGCAACGGCAACGAAAATAAATGATCGCATGGAAAGTAGAGCGGTTTTTAGCGTTTTTGCTGATGCTGTGCCTTGTAGCGGAACGAAAGGCATTACCGGGCATACACTCGGTGCTGCAGGTGCATTAGAAACAATTATTGCTTTACTCGCCTTGAAACACCAGTTTATTCCAGGTACACATGGCTTGCAGGAGTTGGAAGACGAATGCCAGTGTCAGGTGGTTAAAGCACCTTTGAGCAAACAGAACATGAAAATTGCAATGAGTAATTCTTTTGGTTTTGGTGGCAATAATGCCAGTGTGATTGTTGGGCTATGATGAAACAACTATTTATAAAATCTTATGCTATTTGTTGTCCTGATGCTGAATTATTAGCACCTTTTAGGTTGCTGGGTAGTGATATTGATAAAAGTCTAATCCCTGCTGCAATGCGTAGGCGTACGAGTATGACTACACGTATGGCCATTACTGCAGCTAAACTAGCTTGTACACAAGCGAATATTGATAGCCAGCACCTTGCTTCGGTTTTTGCCTCATTAGGGGGTGAAATACAGGTTACTGATGCACTATGTCGTTTATTGCCTGATGAAAATGAATTACTGTCTCCGACTCAATTTCATAATTCTGTCCACAATACAACGGCAGGGTATTGGGCGATTTTAAATAAATGCCAAGAACCAAGTACTGCGATTGCAGCTGCAGATGATACTTTTGCCATGGGGTTGATTGAGGCCTGGTCGCAATTGCAACAGCAAGGTAGTGGCGAGCGTTTACTGGTTTGCTATGATGAATTATGGCCGCAGTATTTAGCTCCTCCTATAGGGCTAGCTGCGTTTGCTTGCGCTTTTGTATTAAGCACTGACGCAGAGCAGGCAATAGGTTCGATCAGCTTGCCACAGATAAGTGAACAGGCTGAGCAAAACTTTCCACTTGAGTGGTTGATGTTAACGGAATCGGCTCCAGCAGCCGCAGTCATTCCTTTATTAATGGCTTTACAGCAAGAAACACAAGAAACAGTTCCTTTGAATATTAATGCGCCTATTTGGAGTAGTTGTGTCAGTACAAGAGAGTTTGAGCATGGAAAGTAATCAGTATGATGTTATTATTGCTGGTGGTGGACCTGCGGGAACTACAGCGGCAACTTTATTAGCGCAATATGGACATAGCGTGTTATTGATTGAGCGCGATCAACACCCGCGTTTTCATATTGGTGAGTCTATGTTGCCGATGTCTGAGCCTGTGATGACGCGCTTGGGTATTGATTGGACGCAAGGAAATTTAAAAAAGGGTGGTGCTGAGTTTATTGATGAAGCCTCAGGTCGGCGTACTTATTTTCCATTTCAGGGGGAGTACCGTACTTTTCAGGTTGAACGATCAGTGTTTGATAAGCGTTTATTTGATAATGCGCTTGCTCATGGCGTAGTTGCGCATCAACAAGAGCAGGTTAGCGGTGTGCAATGTACGGCGAATGAGGTACAAGTCAAAACGGATAAAGGCTTATATCAAGGTCGTTATTTCATTGATGCCACAGGGCGTGATGCCTTAATGGGGAAAACATTCAAAAGTATTAATAAGATTAATAACCTAGGTAAGTTCGCACTATATAAACACTATAAACTTGCTAATTCGCTTGAGTCAGAAGCACTTTTTGCTCACGGTAATATAAAAGTTCTGTTATCTGATATGGGCTGGATCTGGTGTATTCCATTAACGAATGGACGTTTGAGCGTTGGTTTAGTTGTGCAGAAAGAAGTGCCAGAAAATTTAAAGCAAGATGCACTTTTTGAACGTTATATTCAAGCCTCTCCTTATATGAGTGAGCTTTTGCAAGAGGCAGAGGTTTTATCTGAAGTACATATAGAAGCTGACTTTAGTTACCGAAACAGCCAGCGTTACGGTCAACGTTTTGCTTGTTGTGGTGATGCGGCTGGTTTTTTAGATCCGGTATTTTCATCAGGTTTTTTCTTCGCAGTAAAGACAGCAGAATTTGTTGCTGACCAATTACATCAGGGGTTAATGCAAGGAACGGAAGCTGACTCCGAGTTACAGCAAGTCGGTGATGAATTTTATCAAAAAGGTTTTAAAACGATGCACCGTTTGATTGAGCGATTTTATTGTTCTAATTTGGTGGAAAATCTTTTTTTTGAATCGGACCGACAGCTAAAAATAAAACAAGAAATAGTCGCTCTATTAGCGGGTGATTTATGGAAGGAAGATAATGGTTTTCAACAGGGATTGTTATCAGGTAGAAGTAGAAAAAATTAATTTATTGGAGAATATGATGAAATTTTTAAAATTATTACCGCTGTTTTTGATGTTATTTATTGTTGCTTGTGCAGGAAATAAAGCGAGCGAAACACCCGTACCTGAAGAGCTTGTCAGCTCATCAGCTACGGGAACTTTAAATATTGCGCCGGTAATATTTACTAAAGGTTTAGAGGTTAGGGAAGCTGTGCGTAATGAGTGTCAGTTATTAACCAAATTACCGGCCTTCATTCAAAGCTATGGTAATGGTCAATATGCGGCTATTAATTTACAAGCTAAACAATCTAGTAAGGCAGATTTTTTAACAATAGAGGTTGTTGATATTCCTCAGTATAAGAAAAATGTTTGGGCTGGGCGTGGCGGTCAGTGGGTGACTGTTAAGGGCTCTTTAATAAGAAAAGGTAAGAAAACGGTTTCATTTAAGGCAAGTCGAGCCTCTATGGGTGGGTTTATGGGCGGTTATAAAGGAACTTGTGCGTTATTAGGTCGTTGTACTAAAACTTTAGGTAAAGATATTGCCGCGTGGTTGAAGAATCCTGTGGATAAAGCAACTTTAGGTGATATGTAAGTGCGCTAAGCTTTTGTAGTTTATTTTTTATTAAAATAGAATTGAGGTAGTTATGTTACGTATATTAAAAGTAATAATGTTATCTATGTTGTTTGGTTTAACTGCATGTCAAATGATGGAGTCTAAACCAGAGCAATTACCAGCAGGTGTATAGTTGGGGGAAACTTACTATACACAAGTGACGATGATGTATGAGAAAGGTGTTTATCGTACGACAAACTATCGTCGAGGTACTTTGCTAGAAGTGAATACTCCGGTCGAGTTATTAGAGATTGGCCCAAAAGTAATTAAGCTTAAACTGCTTCAGTCGAATATAGAGTTATTGGTTAAGAGCGTTACCAAGCATACAGGGGATGATGTATATCAAACCTTTGCTAAACTTTTTGCAAAACAAGAGGTGAATTTATCTCGTTTCAATCATCTGGAACGTGACAATATTAAAAAGGGAACTGTAGCCAAAGGAATGTCTAGGGCGGCAGTGAAAGTTGCTATTGGTTATCCGCCGATAGTTCGAACTCCATCTTTGGACTCAAATGAATGGACTTACTGGAGTTCGCATTTTAATACCTTTATTGTCCATTTTGAGAATGACAAAGTAAGTCGTATTCAGGATTAACAGCAGCAAAACTGATAAATAATGCAACAGATAACCCCTAAAAAATGTACTGTACTCGTTATTGGTGGAGGCCCGGCGGGAAGTAGCGTTGCAACACACTTGGCTAAAAGTGGTGTGGATGTTGTGCTACTTGAACGCGCAGAGTTTCCACGTAATCAAGTGGGTGAAAGCCTAATACCTCATTTTTGGAAATTTACTGACCAACTAGGCGTTTCTGAGAAAATTCAGCAGGAAGGTTTTCTGAGTAAAGCAGGTGGCATTACAGTATGGGATGGAAAAGTTCATCAAATTTCATTTTCTGACTATGGTTATACGCGCCCTGGCTTACATGTAGAACGAGATATTTTCGATAATCTTTTATTGGAGCATTCTAAGCTGCAAGGCGCGTTAGTTTTTAATCGCGTAGCCGTTAAAAAAGTGGATTTATCGATAGCCGAACCTGTTGTTTCTTATATTGATACTCGTGGCACATCGAATGTAGTAGGAACTATTCAATGCCGGTTTGTGATTGATGCTAGTGGTCACAGTTCTTTATTAGCACATCAATTGGAGACGCGGCACAACATTAGTTCAGAGATGAATTTTATGTCGTTATGGGGGTATTTTAAAAACTCTCGCTATGCGGGTGTGGATCGTCAGAGCCATGTAAGTTCAGAGCTTAAAAACATAGCTCCGGTGACTTTTGTTATGTCCCATGACGATGGCTGGCTTTGGCATATTATTTTGCGTGAGAAAACCAGTGTAGGCTTGATTGTTCGTTCCGATAAAATGAAAGGGTTGGATAAGCAGCGGCGTGAACTTTATTTTCAGCAAAGCTGCGCGCGCTTACCGCATTTAAAAGATTTGTTACGCGATGCGCAATTTATTGAAGGCTCACTGCAGTATCGTCCTGATTATTCTTATTATGCAACGCAAACGTGTAAGGAAAATTATTATTGTATTGGCGATGCAGCGGGTTTTGTTGATCCTGTTTTTTCACATGGTATTCAGAATGCTTTTTATAACGCGGCAGTGGCGTCTTTAGCCATCTCAGAGTCTTTAAAAAATACGTCTAAAAGTGCGCGTTATGCGCAACTATGCGAAAGTCGAATACAGCAATTTTACGGTTTTTCTCGCGCTTTATCCTTGGGTGATTTTGGGGTAAATGGAGTGAACCGAGACTTGGTTAAATCCTTAATGAAATCTATGCCACCTCTAGAATTAGAGTTGATGTTAGTTGCGTCTGAAATGACTAACCGTTCAGAAAACTTTAAACAGTTAGCGCATGAAGCTGGAGTGTGGGAGAGTTTTTCTGAACAGCATGAACAGAAAAAGCGTGGATTTATTGATGATTTGAAGTTGTAGGGTACGCATTGCGTACCTTTATTCAAGATTATTTAACTCATTAAAACCAAAGTTGGGTTCATAGTGTGTTCCCCAATCAGCTGAATATATTCCTTGTTTAACATAACGATGAAAGCTGGAATAAGGATAGTCTGATAAATGTTTTACTATTCCATGTTTAATTGGGTTGTAATGCAAATAATCAAAATGCTGGTTATAGTCAGCTTGGCTGCTTAAGGTATGTTCCCAAAATCGCCGTTGCCATACGCCACGACGATAATAGCGTTGTTTTGACTTAGAAGTACTGATTTCTGAACCGCCCTGTTTAAGCCAAGATTGAGTGAAATTTTTTTTGATGATCCCCCATCGTTTTGAATAATCGGCATCACCTTCAGGCAATGTCCATATTGCATGAATATGATTTGGTAGCATGACGATTGCATCAATTGTAAAAGGGTGGTTTTGCATGCAGTGGCAAAAAGCCTCACGCAAACACTTTCGGGCTAAAGGATTATTTAAAATAGGTCGTCGCTTTTCTGTCACTACGGTAAAGAAATACGTTCCACCTTTAATATAGTTCCGCCGATAATCAGACATAAAATCCTCGTAGGGTTATGCTGTTCAAAATAGGTACGCAATGCGTACCCTACAGTAGTATGAGTATAAAAATGTGGGTTTTAATTTGTAGGGTACGCATCGCGTACCTTTATAGGTTATTCGTTGGATAATATCCTTTAGTCTGCGGCAGCCATCTAGGCACATTATTCTTATATTTTTCCCATTCAGTACCAAACATCTCTTCTGCCCAAGGTTCTTCATGCGTTTTTACTCTAAAGTAAAATGCGATAAATAAGAAAATGGTAAAGCCGGAAATAAGCGGTGATGCTGTGCTAATTGCCCAGCCTAATAGAATAAAGAAAACCCCGACATACATGGGGTTTCGAACGTATCTGTACAAACCAACAGTAACTAGATGTTTAGGTGGGTCCCAGGGCGCTAAGGTGCCTTTTCCAGAGATATAAAAGTCACGTACACACCATAGTAATGTCACTAAACCAATAGCAAGAACGGCTAACCCAGATAGGTTGCCTTGACCCTTGTAAGGGTCGTAGAAGGACAGTATAAAAGGTACAACCCCCGTGACGACAACAGGAACCATTAAGAAAGCTAAAAGGGCGCGTAGGAACATAACACAGTAGTAGTGTGAATAAAGAAGTAAGGAATAAGGTATATTATGCTTTACTTCTATATCCAGAGCCAGTGCCCATTAAAGCGGCAATCATATTTTTTTGGATTTCCGATGAGCCAGAAAATAAACGACTGGCCATGGCATCCTGCACCAAGCCGGTCATTTTATTTTCTTCGAGTAAACCAGCCGCCCCGAATATTTGCACAGCATCTAAGCTCGACTGTAAAAAAGCTTCGCTAGCGATTAATTTAGTTTGCGCACTGGCTAAGCTAATGCGTTTGCCAGCATCTTTTAAGCGCGCACATTCATTGACCCATAATAAGCAAGTATCTACACGGCATTGCATATCGGCAATTTTATGGCTGATGGCTTGATTTGCACCTAAATGCGCGCCATTGCTTTGTCGCTGACGGCTGAACTTTACAACTTGTTCTAATTGCCATTGCATAATGCCGATAATACCCGCAAAAATAAAGGCTCGTTCTAGCTCTAATGCGTTTTGTATCATCATGCCGCCAGCGCCTGTTTTACCTAATTGGCGATCTAAAGGTATAACACAGTCTTGTAAAATAACATCGCCCATTGTGGCGCTTGCACAACCAGTTACGCTGGGTTGATCACTGAAATTCGCGCCAATATCTTGTTTTTTTACTAAGAAACCAGAGAGCTTTCCATCTAATTTTGCGTAAATCAGTAAAGCATCAGAAATCGGTGTATTAGTGATAAAGCGTTTGTGACCGTTTAAGATGAAACCAGATTCAGTTGCAACTGCCGTTGCTGTTAGCGCATTAACATCTGAACCCGCTTGAGGTTCGGTAATCGCATGACCTGCAATAAGCTCACCGGATAATAAGGAGGGGAGCCACGCTAGTTTTTGTGCTTCGCTACCATAAAGTATTAATGGGAAGATGGAGCCCCAGATATGCGCATTCAAGGATAAAATTAAGCCAGTATCTTGGCTGTGCTTGCCTAGGTTTAAATGCGCTTTTACTAACTCTTGAAAGCCATCGCCGTGACCATTCAGTTCGGAGGCAACAGCATGTTGTAACAGTTTATTTTGAGCACAATATTGCAGGCGAAGTTTAGAGTCGTTAAGGCCGCCACTAGGAGGGAGTTGCTGGTAATCAATCATAAAATTGTTTTGTTGGTAGGGCGGACTTTAGTCCGCAAGTGATACGCACATTGATATGCAAAGCGGACTGAAGTCCGCCCTACGTCTTAAACAAGCCTTTTATCGCCTGATAATCAGTTTTTCCATTAGATAGTACCGGCAAATTATCCACCACTACAAATTTACACGGCTGCATATAAGGCGCAAGTAAGGGGCGTAAAGGTTTTATCGCTTCGGCTAAAGATGCACCTGCGACTAACACCACAACTGCTGCAGGCCGTTGCCCGCTGGTGCTGTCTTTAATGCCAATAACAGCGGAGCTTTCAATGTGTTCGAGTTGATTAATGCACTGTTCAATTTCAGCTGGCTCAACGCGATAACCGGAGCATTTTAACATGCGATCCAGGCGGCCATGATAGTCGTATTCGCCGTACTGATTTAGTGACACTTTATCGCCAGTCGGATAAGTTGCTGGGCTAAGTGCTTGTAGTTTGCCTTGTTGCCAATAGCCGGAAAAATTATTCAAACTGTTGACCTGTAATTCTCCTGAATCAATATCTATCGTAAGTTGTGCATTGCAGGCTGGCAGGCCAATAGGGATAGTCTGTTCAATATTTAAGCGTGTTTTATTTACCGGCCAATAACAGCACACATTAGTCTCTGTCGGGCCGTATAAATTATATAGTTCAGTTTCTGGGAGTAAGTTTGCCAACTTGATTAAATGTTGAGTGGGGAAAACTTCACCGGCAAATAAAATACGTTTTAAATGAGGCAGTGGTGTTGTGTTTAGTGCACCTTTAAGAGCAATAAAACTTAATAAAGAAGGAACGGTATACCAGCTGCTAATCTGTTTTTCAGCTAGCCAAGCTGTTAAGCGGCTAGGTGATAAGCTTAAGCGGGAGGGTAGGAAATAAACAGATGCACCGCAGGCTAAACTACTGAATAAATCAAAAATAGAGAGATCAAAATGAAACGGCGCAAGGCTGGCAATGCGGTCTTGATGATTAATAGCAAAGGTTTGACCTGCCCAAGTAGAAAAATTGCCTAGTGCCTGATGACTTAAAGCGACGCCTTTAGGGTTTCCGGTAGAGCCAGAAGTATAAAGGATAGCGGCTAATGCGCTGGGGTCAACGTCAGTCGGTGTTATATTTTCGGCTGTGGTGCAAAGCAAGGCACCGATATCTAACCATAACTCTGTTTTATCTAACCATGCTGGCGCTTCGCCTTGCCCAATAATATAGCTAGGTTGTGCATCTTGGATAATAAAGTTTAAGCGTGTTGCTGGGTTTTTAATATCTAAAGGCAGGTAAATAGCGCCTGCGCTTAATACTCCATAAATAGCACTGGCGGAATTTATCCCACGATCTAGGGCGATAGCGATACATTGGTTTTGTGCTTGCTTGGCTTGCAGGGAAGCTGCTATTTTTTCAATACGTGATTTAAAGTCAGCGTAAGTGAGTGTTTGATCTTCTTCAACGAATGCTGTGGCTTCAGGAGTTTTAGCGCATTGTTGAAAAAAAGGGGTAACGATATTCATTTGAGTCTCTGTTTTTCCATATTTCGTAAGCGCCATAGGGACTACGGGTTGAAATCAGTAGGGTGGAATAGCGTTAGCGTTTTCCACCATTGGTCGTAAGCTGAGTCGTGTTTCCGTGACCAGAAAGTGCTACGCTATTCCAGCCTACATCCGACTTAGGGAGGCTCCTGATTTGGCCTCCTGGCTTAAATAATATGTTTTTCTCCAGGCTTATTTATCGTGCAATTCGTTGGGTTACGAAAAGATGTAGCCCTAGCACCGCTGTGAATGATGGTCTCATTGATAAAACCTAATTTTTTTAACCGAATTTTTGCCACACTACGTGAAACTTTATATTTGTTCATTAAAGGAGTCGTCACATTATAAAACGCATCAATATTACACTTTTGGTTATCAACGTAAAGAATTCCGAAACCTTTATTTGGTATTCCATACCTTGCTATGACCTCTAAAAATGACTGAACAAACTCATTTTTAGGAAGTAATAAATAAGATGCAAATTGATTAGCCTGCCATTCCATTCTCATAACATCTCTAATTCCAATATCGCTAGGGTTTTCTAGATTTAATGATGACTCATGGCATTTTTCGCTAAGCATATATTCTGAATGACCTAAGAGAAAATGACCAATTTCATGTGCGAGGGTAAATCGCTTACGAGCTTCATTTTCATGTCCTTTATCAATTTTAATTACCAATGGAGAAAATGTAATTTGCCCAAGAACTCCATACCCCATATCTTCAGTTTCTAATACATCCAATCCGTAACTTTCTTTTAAGAAAAGGCATATTTTTTTAACGAGACAGCTCCAGAACTGTAACCTATCTTTGCAAGCAGAGATTCACAGATGCTTTCAATTTCTGGTTCTTTTCTAAACTTAACAACCCATGGCCCTTTGGTGTTAATTGACTCAACTTTAGCTAAGGATTTCAGGAAATCATTATCTTGACCTTGTTTTACAAGGCTAGACATAAAAAGCTTTATTGAGTTTGTGTAACTATGGTTTACACAACCATAAAAATCGAAATATTTACTATCAAAGTTTTCGTAGCGTAAGCCTTTATAGGCAATTGAACATCCATTTAAAGCATGGCTTGACGATATTAAACTTGACGGTGACCTTGTTAAAACCCAATCAAGGTTACTTCGATCATAGTACCTTAAAAGGCCAATATTATTAGATGCTGAAAAATTAAATGCTCCTTCTTGAAATGCATTATTTGAAACAACAATAGCCTTTATATTTCCACCTGACACTTGGTGAGCCTTCATCAAAAACGACTCTACATCACCAACAGGCACTTTCTTATTATAATTTTTACACTCAATAAGTACCAGTGAAGAGAATGTGAGTTGCCTAGGCAAAAATATTTCTATAGCAATGTCAAAAATAATGTTTTTCTTTCTGGATTCTGAATAATACCCTTTTTTTTGGTATATCTTACAGCACTCTTTTTTAGCCCAAAAACGATCATTTAAAATATCTTCACGGAATAAAGCGTATATTTTATTTTCTAGTTCATCACCTTTTTTTGTTGTATCCATTCGAAAATATTACTTTTGTTATGTTTTTATGAGGGGCTGGTGAGCAAGGTTAGATTGTGGTTCGCTACTTTCATACTATCTAACTTTGTTCGTTAGTACTTTTTTTCTGAGCGACATAATCATCTAGCAATTGCCGAATTATTTTTTGATATTGCATATGGTGCTTTTCTGCCACATCTTTAAAATATGCAACACTTTCTGAACTAAGAGAAATTGTAACTTTAATATTTTGGTTTTTTACTGCAAGCTCCTAGGGAGATGGCAGAAAATCTGTAATCAGCTTAATTTCACCGATTGGATCATCGCTATATAGCATTTGCTTGCTCATAAGCGCAGATTATTAATAATATGGCTTATATTGTGCTAACAAGTTATTGTTTCGACCCGACTGACTTACACTTAGCATTAATTTTCTGCCCAGAAAAGGGCTTAAGCATGATAACAGTAACTTAGGTTAATCTGACAGGATTCTTTCCCGTATTCCGCAAGCTGCATATGGGCTATGGGAACCGCGTAGATACTCTCTTCAAGCACCAGCTTTATTTTAAATAAATCCTAAAAATACTTAGGAATAAGTTGCTTCAGAAG
>CBDUDP010000040.1:0-16509 GCA_965365945.1 uncultured Gammaproteobacteria bacterium | reverse complement strand
ACGTGTAATAGCGATCAGCAAGGAGTAAATCATGTTTCCCTAAAGATTGAATTAAGCGAGAAAATAAGGATGTTTCGTCCGTCCCTTTTCCTTGGTAGGGACCAATGGCATAATCCACACAGCTTCCTGTTGCTAATGACAGTAATCCCACCATACGGACAATCGGGAAGCCCAACCCTGGCTTTTGTGCACTTTGTTGAGGGTAGGTTTTCTGGTTGCTATCGGTATCAGGCATCAGAAAAGTCGTGCCATCGACCAGCATGACCCGATACCCGTTCCACAGCCATTTTTTTGAAGCTTGCTTATGCAGCACTTGCCCTGAAGAGGTAACGGCTTCTTTTAAATGAGAGGATTGTAGTCGCAATCGGGCTTTACAATAAGGCCCCGTGCTCATGGAGTTTGCAGGGTAGTCTAGGCCAATTCGCTCCATCAAAATATGGGCAACCGCTTCTTTGCAGGATCCCGTAGAGCTAAGTACTTGAAATAAAAAAGCTCTCAGTGTTACCAAGGGAGTAAAAACGGTGCTGCGAACATTCCCCGATTGATTAATTTCCCCAATCAAGTCATCAGACAATAATCCTTTAAAGGGTAGATCATTGAATTGAAAAAAGGTATTTTTGAAAGATCGAATTTATAAGCGTAGAGTTAATCGGTTAGAATTTTTCATAAGTTAAGCTTTTTTTCTTTTGCAGCTGGAATAACTGTTTTGTAGGAAATTCAATTATATCCAAAAAGAGAGGGAGCTTAACTTTAATTATCTGTTTTTTGTTTATATTCAATCAGTTAATAGTCGACTGGTAGCGGTATTACTGGCTGACCCCCTTGATACATTGTGTAACCCGTATGAAGCTTGTGGAATACGGGAAGTTGAATGTACAGCGCTTCCTGTATTCCGTAAACTCCATACAGGCTACATTAGAACGTAAACTTTCGGATATTATTAAGATCGTATTCCTAAGTTGAAAAAATTTCAATGGACCGGGGGGGAGGTGTTTTTTTAAAAGCTGCTTTTTCGTTCAGGCACTAATTAATTAATAAATGCACGTAAATACTTGCAAAGTAACCTATTGCTATCACAGGCGTCCATTTTAAATGTGTTACAAAAGTATAACTACCCCTTGCTTGCCCCATTAAAGCAACTCCAGCTGCTGAGCCAACGGATAATAAGCTTCCGCCCACTCCTGCTGTCAACGTCACTAACAACCACTGGGTTTCTGACATGTCTGGATTCATGGTGAGCACAGCAAACATCACAGGAATATTGTCAACCAAAGCAGAGATAATTCCTACCAGAATATTAGCCGTTATAGGACCAAGTTCTCCATAAATAAATTCAGATGTCATACTCAGGTAGCCAATAAATCCCAAGCCGCCTACAGATAAAATAACACCATAAAAAAACAACAAGGTGTCCCACTCTGAACTGGCTATATGATTGTAGACATCAAAAGGACTATCAATACTTTTACCTCCAGGAACATTTTCGAAGTCTGATGGCTCATCTCGATGTGTTTTACCCAAATAAAAACCAAATAGTTTTAAGTATGATAAGCCCAGCATCATTCCAATCACGGGAGGAAGGTGAAGAATGCTATGAAAACTAATCGCTGTAAAAATGGTCAATAGAAACAAGCCAACAATAATCAAACCACCACGCTTTATAAACACCTGCTCCTCATCAATCTCAGCTGGAGGAAACCCTTCATCTATAAAATGATGCATAATAGCAGCTGGAATAATAAAGTTAACTAACGCTGGGATAAATAACTTAAAAAACACACTAAATTCAATCACATCACTTTGCCAGACCATTAAGGTAGTGATATCACCAAAAGGGCTGAATGCCCCACCTGAATTTGCTGCCACCACTATATTGACACAAGCAATTGATATGAAACGTGGGTTAGCTGTACCCACCGTCATAATTACAGCCCCCATGATTAAGGCAGTTGTAAGATTGTCAGCAATAGGTGAAATAATAAAAGCCAAAATACCAGTAATCCAGAATAGTTGACGATAGCTGAATTTTTTTCTTACCAGCCAATCACGTAGCCTATTAAATACCCCTCTTTCCAACATGGCATTGATATAAGTCATCGCTACCAATAAAAAGAAAAATAGCTCGGTATATTCGAGAAAATTATGTTTCAGAGCGACAGACGCCGCATGATCTATTCCATGTGATTTATACACAATGGCAATCATCAACCAGATAATACCGGCCGCAAGTAATACGGGTTTGGATTTTTTAAATTGAAGCTTATCCTCCAGAATAACCAAAACATAAGCAATTACAAACAAAAATAAAGCAATAAAACCAACAGCATGCTGTGTTAAATCAAGATGCTCTAAAGATAGTTCTGAAGCACTGGAAGGTATTGGAAATAAAACAAAAATAATAGCAGGAAGACAGAGAGTAGAAAATTTCATGCGCCTCTTTATAATATAAAAAACAAAAATTTAACCAATAATTGTAGCTAAAAAACAGCTTTTTACAATCTACAATTGGGCTTTTATAGCCCCCACTTGTAACAATACTTTCATTTCATCAGCGGGGCTGGTTTACTAAACAAATAGCCCTGAATTTTATCACATTATGTGTGGTTTGTTATTTGTCTCCTTGGCATTTTTTTGTTATGAGAGATAAGAATATAAATCATGCTAAAATAGAAAAAATTTGAATCCGGTTCGATTTTGCGAGTCGGATTTTTTTGTATTTAGCATAAGCGGAAAAAAGCGTGTATACAATTTCTAAGCAGTTTAGTTTCAGTGCCAGCCATATTATCGAGGGTTTACCTGAAGGACACCCTTGTAGTCGGTTGCATGGTCATAATTATGTCGTCGAACTCGCTTTGGCCTCAGAGGAATTAAATGAAACGGGCTTTGTTGTTGACTACAATGAGCTGAGCGTTTTTAAAAAAATCATTGATGATACTTTAGATCATCGTCATCTGAATGATGTCTTAAGTGGCTTTACCACAGCAGAAGCGATTGCTAAATATCTTTATGATCATGCCAAAGCTATGTGGCCAGAAGTGGTCTCAGTGAGTGTGAGTGAAACACCGAAAACCAATGCGGTTTATCGACCTTAAAATAAAAATAATAATAAATTTATGCCGAGTAATAATTTTTCGAACTTACAGTTTTTAAAAGATAGTATCACGCGTATTTTTCCTAATTCTCAGGCGGTTGCGTTAGCTCTGATTCTGGTTGTTGGCTTTTTCTTGGTAACATCTTTGTCTACTGTATTAATGCCGGTTTTTATTGCTATTGTATTGGCTTATTTACTCGAAGGATTGGTTAGAAAGTTAGAGCATAAATTAAAACGCTTACCCTCTGTGCTGATTGTATTTTCTGCCTTTATGGGCGCGTTTAGTTATTTGTTATTTGGTTTAATGCCGATGGTGTATCAGCAGTTAAAGCAATTATTACAACACACGCCTGAAATTATTAAGCGTTCACAATCGGAAATTCTAAAGCTCCCTGAAGCGTACCCACAATTTATTTCTGCTGAAAAATTAAAAGACTTAATGTTTGCTATTCAAGAAGAGGCATTGACCTATGGGCAGGACTTATTGACGCTTTCCGCTTCCTCTGTTGTCGGTATTATTAGTGCTTTGGTTTATCTGATTCTTGTGCCTGTTTTGATTTTATTCTGTTTAAAAGATAAAAGTATTTTATTGAGTTGGTTTGCTCAATTTTTGCCGAGAGATCGGCTGTTATCTCTGAATGTCTGGAAAGAAGTGGATATGCAGTTGGGGAATTATGTTCGCGGGAAATTTGTTGAGGTTATCATTTTAGGCTTTGCCAGTTATATGACTTTTTCTGCACTAGGAATGAATTATGCGATGCTACTTTCTGTATTTATGGGGCTGCAAGTCATTATTCCTTATGTAGGCGCAACCTTGGTTACTTTTCCAGTATTAGCCGTGGCCTTTTTTCAGTGGGGTTTTGGTGGTGATGAATTTATGTATGTTGCCATTGCTTACTCGATTATACAGGCCATTGATGGTGTGGTTTTAGTGCCATTGCTTTTTTCTGAAGCGGTTAATTTGCATCCTGCGGCTATTATTGTTGCGATTTTATTTTTTGGTGGATTATGGGGGTTCTGGGGGGTGTTTTTTGCCATTCCATTAGCCACACTGGTTAAAGCGGTCATTTCTGCTTGGCCACGGCTAGATGATAAAATGCATACCTTTGATATGTAATGACTATGAAAAATACTCAGCGTTTATTACAAGTTATGCAGCAATTAAGAGATCCGAAGTTTGGTTGTGCATGGGATAAAAAACAGAATTTTACCAGCCTTATACCTTATACACTTGAAGAAGCCTACGAAGTTGTTGATGCCATCGAGCGCGATGATATGCAGGATTTGCAAGGTGAATTAGGCGACTTGCTGTTTCAAGTGGTTTTTCATTCTCAACTTGCGCAAGAGCAAGGTTTGTTTGATTTTGAGCAAGTAGCAGGCGGTATTGCTGATAAATTAACGCGTCGTCATCCGCATGTTTTTTCTGATGTCGTTTACGCCAATGAAGCCGAGCAAAAACAAGCTTGGGAAATATTAAAAGCAGCTGAACGAGCAGAGAAAGAAGCTGAAAATCATACGATTTTATCGGGCGTAGCTAAGAATTTACCGGCATTAGTACAGTCCAAGAAAATACAAGATAGGGCGGCTAATCATGGATTTGACTGGACGGAAGTCGAGCCAGTCTATGACAAGGTATTAGAAGAATTAGATGAAGTAAAAGAAGCTTGGGAGTCGGGTGATCAAGAGCATACCGAAGAAGAAATTGGCGATTTATTATTAGTCGCCGTTAATCTGGCGCGACATATGAATGTAGACCCAGAACAAGCATTGAAAAAAAGCACGCAAAAATTCACCAAGCGTTTTGAATACATTGAGCAGAAAGTCGCTCAATCAGGACGTGAAGTTAAAAAGTGTGAATTATCGGAGTTAGACGCTTTATGGAATGAAGCAAAAATTGCGTTTAAAAAATTATAAAACAACACTACAAAAAAAAGAGATAGGAAACAATGACAACATTTAACAACGTGACTGTAGTAAAAAAAGCGAATATTTATTTTGATGGTCAAGTGAGCAGCCGTATTGTGCAGTTTGCTGATGGATCAACAAAGACACTGGGCTTAATGTTGCCAGGTGAATATAGCTTTGGTACAGAAGCTAAAGAAATTATGGAAATTATGGCGGGTGATTTAGATATTTTATTACCAGGCAATGATCAATGGTTAACGATTAAAGCGGGCGAATCATTTGAAGTACCTGCTAATTCAAAGTTTGATCTTAAAATTAAAACGCCAACGGATTATTGCTGTTCGTATATAGATTAATGGCTATGGATGAAGAACGCCTTATTAGCATGGAAATAAAAATTGCTTATCAGGAAGATACCATCACGCAATTAAATGATATTGTCTGTGAGCAACAAAATCAGATTGATGCTTTAGAGCGCCTTACGCAGCAATTGCTAGGGCGAGTGAGAGACTTATCTGATTCGGCATCGCAATCAGCTAATGGGATGTCGGCGGCTGATGAAAGGCCACCACATTATTAACTGATGTTACGCCCCACCCCATATTTAAAAATCAATAAGTGTGCGGTTTTTTGAGGTAACCTCTCATTATTCACAGGCAAGTGCCTATAAAAATACCGTCATTCCCGAAGTCTTTTATCGGGAATCTACGCTAAGCATAGATTCCTGCTAACAACATGCAGGAGTGACGCACTGGAAAAACGGTCTGTACCTTTTAATAATGATAAGTTACTTTTTGAGGCTGTAATTTATTTTGTGTAATTGCTTATTATTAAACTCTAATATTGGCGGTTAAGCAGTTATGAATAGAAAAGAGCTTTATGCTTTTGTATGCGGAGTGGCTAAAAGCATAAAAGCTGAAAAAGACCTCAGTGAATGCGATTGAACTATTAAACAGTGTTGCTAGGACGTCTGTTAACAAGTCCTCTGGAGCAGAGGCTTGAAATATATGCTAAAGGACTATGTCCAGATTTTAACTTTAAGGAGTTTTTTATAGTGTTTTCTTTTTTTAAATCTCTCGTTTTGATTCTATCAATTTTATTAACGATCAATGCTATCCCCGTTTTTGCCCAGGAAACGGACCAGAGGCAAGTTTTACTGGCCAGTACAGACCCAAAAATATCACTTGATATACTCGATATCATGATGGCTCCCCTAACTGTGGAGGAATTAAAAACTGAAGCAGATGATTGGCTTAAGCTGATTAAAGTTTCGGCACATAAGGTGGCAGACGCTAAGTTGCGTATCAAATCTTTGAACCAAAAGCAGGAAGAAGCTGAGAATGCGCCGGCTGGGGCGAGCGTGACGAAAGCGGATGCCGAGAAAGATTCTGCGATGGAAGAACTGACTAATTTGCGTGCCATACGAACTGCCGAGATTGATCGTCTTAATATTGTTCTAGAACGAATCAATCAAAAGACGGGTTTAGGTGCAAATGGTATGGAGACAGAAGCGGTACTTGCTTACCGCCGCTATATCGATGCTGTCGGTGGTATTAAACTGGATACGACTGATGCAGAAAGTTCATTTGCTGGTATTAAGGGCTGGTTTACCTCCAAAGAGGGCGGTAAGCGCTGGGCAATCAATATTGGAACCTTCACGTTTATTATTTTTGTCTCCTGGTTGTTAGCTCGTATTTTGAGTGGAATGGCCCGCAGGGCCCTTGCATTGGCTAGAAATCAATCGCAGCTGCTCACTGACTTTCTTGTCAGTATGACTTCTCGAGTAATAATGACCATAGGTATTATATTGGGCCTTTCTGCGCTGGAAGTTGATATCGCACCATTACTTGCCGTTATTGGTGCGGCTGGTTTCGTGGTAGCCTTTGCTCTACAGGGCACGCTGAGTAATTTTGCCAGCGGTATTATGATTATGTTTTATCGTCCCTTTGATGTAAACGATGCCGTGGAAGTGGCAGGAATCAACGGCAAGGTGAGTTCTCTCAACCTGGTTTCTACTACGATCACAACTTTCGACAACAAACGTATGGTTGTTCCTAATAACGAAATATGGGGTAATGTCATCACCAATGCCTCCGCTAGTAAAGAGCGGCGCGTTGATATGGTATTTGGTATCGGTTATGGGGATGATATTGATCTAGCTATGCAGGTGTTGGAAGACATTGTCAACGAGCACCCGCTAACGCTGGAGATCCCTGAAGCCGTTATTCAGTTACATGAACTGGCTGATTCTTCGGTTAACTTTATTTGTCGTCCGTGGGTTGTGACGGCTGACTACTGGACGGTGTATTGGGATATTACCCGCAATGTTAAGGTACGTTTCGATGCTGAAGGGTTATCGATACCTTATCCACAGCAAGATTTGCATATTTATCAAGAGCAGAAGAGTATGGCTTTGCCAGTGGAAAGTGCTGAACAGGCCCATGATCATCATGGTACCGATCAGATGGGGTTAGAGGAGACTAATTAGTCATTAATGACTAAACTATTGAGGATATTTGTAGCATTGAGTTAATTTTTTAGAAAGGCTTAGGCGCGCCATCGAGGCTATGAAAGTATTCAGTATAATCCCCCTCCTTATCAAGACATAGGTATCTACACAAGTCTAAACCTTTTCCAGCGGGAGAAGGTTGGATGAGGGAAAAGTAACTTTTCATTATCCGAGGTATAGATGATTTTTTTGCTCGTCATTCCTGCGTGTTGTTAGCAGGAATCCAAGTTTACTGTTTACTGCCAGTGAGACCTTTGATGTTGGCATTGATTTAGGTTCGCCTGTATCGTCGAATTATGAAGAACGCCGCCCTTTTGCATTTGATGGCAAGATCAAGTCAGTTGAAGTTGAAATGAACTAAGGTAGGCAACTATTTCGCTGCTGTAAGGAATGAGGGTTTTATAAAACTCGAAACTTAGTTGTAGCCCGTATTCCGTAAGCTTCATACAGGCTACATTAATAGAATTAGAACGCGAACTTGCGGGTATTCTTAAATCCGCAGTCTTTAGTCTCGCAAGCACCTCCCTTTTTACTATTAGAGATTTACAATTATGATGAAATCGACTCGCCACAACTTTTCTATAACATTTATGACTGCACTGTTATGGAGTTTTTTTTGCCTACAGACAAACATAGCCAGTGCTGATACTACCCCAGATGAAGTGTTTACTCAGCTTGGATTTTCCGAACAGGAAAAACAGGATGTATTGAATGGTAAATTGATTAAACGGATGCCAAAGGAACGTTCTGAGCAGGAATTGGCTGTCACCCTTGCTTTTCGGCTTAAAAAAGATGCAGAGCAACTACGTAATAATTTCCTAAAAGGCCTATCCATTGATAAAAATGAAGATATTGTCAGCCATCAATTTATAAGCCCGGATGCTGCCTTTCCAGAATTGAAGTTAACAGCAAAAGAACAACAGGAAATGAGTGAGTTTCTTGCTGCTAAACCAGGAGAAACATTGAATTTAAGCGCTGATGAAATCAAGGGGTTTAATGTACTAAAAACTGATGCGGCAGCGCTCAGGCAATTACAGAGTTTATTAGAATCACGTTACCTAGCGTATCGTAAAGGTGGTTCCAATGCTATTGCTCCCTATCAACGCTCAGCTAAAAAAGATTATAATCTGGCTGAATATTTCAGTAAAAACCGTCAGGCAGTCTTACCAGCGCTCAGTAAGTCTTTTCCTGAATCTTATAAAGCCCTGAATAATTATCCGAAATATAAACCTGCAGGGCTGCAAGAACGCTTTTTATTGTTAAAGCTGACTATTGAAGGGCGGCCTGCCTTTGCTTTGGAGCATCGTATGGCAATGCAGGAAAACGGAGCGCAATTAATGGCATCAGCCTATTTTTATGTAAGCCAGACACTGAACGGACAGCAAGGGCTGGGAATATTACTGCCAAATGGTGAAGATTCCATTGCAGTTCTGGTTACCCGTGCTTCATCTGATGCAGTTGCCGGTTTCGGAAGCAGTACCAAGCACTTCATCGGGCGGCAGATGCTGGCAGATAGCCTTTCGAAGTTTTATGAATCGGTACAAGAGAAATATAAGTAGTACCGCAATAAAGCTAAGGCTATAAAAAATTGCAGCGATTATAGTTGCAAATTTCGGTCGTTAGAATGCTGTACGCGGGTGAAGTCTATTTTTTCTTTAAATGAAAAACAACAAATGGACCTTACAATGTCCATGGTAAAAACACACAGGTTTCAGTTGCAAATTTTTTTGTAGTGCTAGTTTGTACAGCTAATATAGCCGTAGCTGGCACAGCCTCCAGCGGGAGAAGGTTGGATGAGGGAAAATAGGTAAAGCTTTGATTTTCCTAGTTCCCACGGTCTCCGTGGGAATTTATACGGGAACGCTCTGCGTTCCGTGACGCAGAGCGTCACAAACTGCATTCCCACGCAGAGAGGCTGTGAAAGTATTCAGTATAATCCCCCTCCTTATCAAGGAGGGGCTAGGGGAGGTTTTAGTGTAATTAAAATCTAAATAATATCAAAGACCTATGTTTTTATAGATCCCCCCTCAATCCCCCCTTCTCAAGGGGGGAGGCTAAAATCACAATACTTTCACAGCCTCAGAGCACGGGAACGAGACTAAAAATCGATTCGCCACGCGGAAAATCAATACTGCCCCAGTACGCCCTTGCCCACCTCGACCATGCCCAAATCCCTGCATGGACAAGGCTCTCACAAATGGTTTTACGGCTCTTCGGTAAAAATTTTAGCCTCGCGCGCGCTGCTAGCGCATTTTGGGTTGGCAAGTTTCCCTTCGCATACCGCGGACTATCAGCTCACTCGGAGCTGACATCGTAAGTTAGAGACAAATATCTCTAACGGGTAAAGCTAGTCTATGAATTTTATTTCATCAAATAAGTGGTTTGTTAGGGTGGCTGAAGTTGCGGATTAGTTTTCACTGCATACCTCCTTTGCTTCAGATATAAATAATTGCTTAATAAAGGCATTGGCTTGCGGACTTAAGGTTTTATCGGGTCGTTGAAGGACGGCATAGTTAGTTTTTAAGTCGGGTATATCAAGCGGAATTAGAGCGAGTGCTTCGGGGAGTTTTCGGCGAGAGGGGATGTAAAAAGAAATAGCATCACTGTGCTGTACTATCGACTCTAAAATATCCATATTGTCACATTCAATATCGCAGCATGCAGAAAGTCGTTCCGCCTTAATATTGCCTAAGTTAAAACGTTTAATTAAAGCCTGTTTATAATGTTGCGCCATATAAGGGGCGGCAAATGGGTATTGAAAAATAGCTTTTAAATTGAGATCCATTTGCTGTAAAACAGGGTGATTTTGGCGGCAAAAGAAATAAATAGGGTGGCGTGGAAATGCTTGTATATCTAATTTATGCGATGGGTTTAAATACAAAGGGTCCCCTACAATAAATTCAATGTCCCCTTCAAGTAACTGAGTATAAAGACTAGGGATATTATCCAGTTTAACGTTAATATCTATATTGGGGTGTTGCTGATTAAACTGTCCAATTGTTGCACCAAGAAATATTTTTGCAACGGCAGGCCCTGCGCCTAGGTTGAGCGTACCAGTACGCATACCTTGAAGATCTTGCATATCACGCTCTAATTGCATCATTTGATTAGCGATCACTTCACTATGTTCCAATAATTTAATACCAAAGGGTGTTGGCGTCGTTCCTTTGCGCTCACGGCTAAACAATTGCACACCTAATTCTTCTTCCAGCCCTTGAATGCTGCGAGTCAGTGCAGATTGAGAAAGTGTAAGCTCTTTAGCTGCTAGAGCGAAATTTTGACATCTTGCTAAGACACGGGCGTGGTGTAAGCGTTTTAAATCAATCATGATGCATAAAATACATGGGTCTAATGAGTAAAATGCATTATACACATAACGAGAACTAGTCTACACTTTACTTTATCCATGACTAAGCATTATGCTTAATTATGGGTTGGTAGTGTCATAAAGCATCGCTTTATAGCCATGCAAACCTTGTATAACATTGAGTTATTTTAGCTTGTAGCATTATTTTTATTGAAATTAAAAAAGGGGTTTTGTTATGAAAAAAACACGAAAATTAGTGAGTCGTTCTACGCGTAGTTTGATCGCTATGGGGCTGTCTCTAACGATGGTTTTGGGTATATCCATGGAGGCAAGTGCTGATGAGGCTGATGCCAAAAGGATACTCAAAAGCATGTCCGATTATCTTGCTGCACAAAAGACTCTGTCATTCAAATATGATATCGCCTACGAGATTGTCACTCAGGATGGGCAGAAACTCGCACTTATGAGTTCAGGTGACGTTGTTATGGAGCGGCCTAATAAAATCCGCACTACGCGAACAGGTGGATTTGTGGATGTTGAGACGTTTTTTGACGGGAAAACACTGACTTTATTGGGTAAGAACTTAAATTCCTATACGCAAGTTGAGATACCAGGCAACATTAGTCATTTGGTAGATGAGTTGAGAGTTAAGTATGACCGACCTATACCTGCGGCAGATTTGCTGTTACCAAATTCTTACGATGAGCTGATGCTAGATGTTATCGATATAAAGGATCTTGGCAGTGGTGTGATCAACGGTGTTGAATGTGATTTCCTTGCTTTTCGGAAAAAAGAGGTTGATTGGCAGATCTGGATTGCACAAGGGGAGCACCCTTACCCATTACGATATACCATTACATCTAAGCTAATTAGTAATGGACCGCAATATACTATTCAAACAAGAGATTGGCAGACTGGAGTTGATTTCAGCTTCAAGAATACAACGCAGGCCAATAAGATAGAACTGAAAGACCTTAAGGGTACTGGTGGGTTGCCAGAGAATTTTAAGATGGGAGTATCTAAATGAATATGTTAAAACGAATCGCTATCCCCTTGATTTCTGGGCTAGTGTTTATTGTTGGAACTGAAATCGGAGAACGGATGGCAATCCCAGGCGTTCATAGTGTGATCTCTAGTGCCGAGGCTGTCGTTGGGCGCCCATTAACGCCAGTGAGCGTTGCAGGTGTAGCGAGACGTACAGCAAGACGTACAACAGCGCGGAGGCGCTATTAGTCTTTCTGTATACTTTTTAATAAGTACTCCCCCTCCAGATCGCTGGGGGATCTGAGTAAGCAGAGAGTAAAATTAAAGTCTTAAAAATAAAAACACTTTATATGATCTCGTGTCATATTGATTTTACATAGACCAATAAGGAAATAGAATGAAACTGATAAAAACACTCACAGTGAGTGTGTTAGGTATGGGGATGCTTTTAGCTAACCCTGCTAATGCCGCTAATAAACCTAATATTCTGGTGATTTGGGGCGATGATATTGGTCAATCTAATATCAGTGCTTATACGCGCGGCATGATGGGCTATAAAACACCCAATATTGACCGCATCGCTGACGAAGGGATGATGTTTACCGATTATTATGCTGAGCAAAGCTGTACTGCCGGGCGTGCTTCTTTTATTTTGGGGCAAAGCGTTTTCCGTACTGGCTTAAGTAAAGTGGGTATGCCAGGTGCAAAAGAAGGAATTAATAAAAAAGATCCAACCATTGCGGAGCTTTTGAAGCAAGAAGGCTATGTAACCGGTCAATTTGGTAAAAACCATTTGGGCGACAGAGATGAAATGTTACCAACGAATCATGGCTTTGATGAGTTCTTAGGTAATTTATATCACCTGAATGCGGAAGAAGAGCCAGAAAATGAAGACTACCCGAAAGATCCAGAATTTAGAAAAAAATTCGGGCCGCGTGGCGTTATTCATTCAATAGCAGGCGGAAAAATTACCGATACAGGTCCATTAACTAAAAAACGCATGGAAACCATTGATGATGAAACAACTGCGGCGGCATTAGATTTTATCGATCGCAAACATAAAGCAGGTAAGCCTTGGTTTGTTTGGTGGAGTGGTACGCGGATGCATTTTCGTACCCATGTAAAAGCTGAGTTAAGAGGTATTTCAGGGCAGGATGAATACAGTGATGGCATGGTTGAGCATGATCGTCATATTGGTCTATTCCTGAAAAAACTCGATGATTTGAAAATTGCAGATAACACGCTAGTTTTCTACTCTACTGATAATGGTCCACATATGAACACTTGGCCGGATGCAGCTATGACGCCTTTCCGTGGCGAGAAAAATACCAACTGGGAAGGCGGATGGCGTGTTCCTGCGATGGTGCGTTGGCCGGGTAAAATTAAAGCCGATACTGTTTCTAATGAAATTGTGCATCATATGGACTGGATGCCAACTCTATTAGCTGCTGCAGGTAATACTGGCGTTAAGAAAGATCTATTGAAGGGCTATAGAGCCAATGGTAGAAATTATAAAGTTCACCTAGATGGCTATAATGTCTTGCCTATGTTGACCGGTGAGACAGATAAAAGTCCACGTCAGGAAATCTTCTATTTCTCAGATGATGGTGATTTGACGGCAGTACGTTATGGTGACTGGAAAGCGATCTTTTTAGAGCAACGTGTAGAAGGCACTTTACAAGCTTGGGCAGAACCGTTTGTTCCTTTACGTTTGCCATTATTGTTCAATTTACGTCGTGATCCTTATGAGCGCGCTCAGAAAACCTCTAATACCTATTATGATTGGTTGTTAGATCGTGTTTACCTGCTTTTGCCTGCGTCAGCTTATGTAGAGAAATTTATGGCGACGTTTAAAGAGTATCCACCGCGTATGAAACCGGGGAGTTTTACCTTGGGTGATGCGGTAGAAAAAATACAAAGCCAAGCAGGCGGCTCTCATTAAACGGGGTTAATTTATAAAAAGTAGTCAGGCCAAGTTGTTTTATGCAACTTGGCCTTTTTATTGATTGCTCTTTTTCCTAGTTCCCACGGTCTCCGTGGGAATTCATACGGGAACGCTCTGCGTTCCGTGACGCAGAGCGTCACAAACTGCATTCCCACGCAGAGCATGGGAACGAGACTAATGATGAATTTATTTTTTTTACTTATAGCGCTCTTTTTTGGTAGCACTGCTTCTTATGCAACCCCTCACTATGTAGGTGAGCAAGTTTGTAAATCCTGTCATCTAAAAGAACATAAGCAGTGGCAAGGCTCACACCATGATTTAGCCATGCAAGAGGCAAATAAAAAAACAGTCTTAGGTGATTTTAACAACGCTAAATTTACTAAACTAGGTGTTACTAGCAGCTTTTTTAGGCGTGATGGCCGTTTTATGGTCAATACTGATGGGGCGGATAATAGCTTACAAGATTTTGAAATTAGCTACACTTTTGGCGTGTATCCTTTACAACAATATATGGTGAAATTCCCGCAAGGTAAAATTCAAGTGCTGGATATTGCTTGGGATAGCCGGACGAAAGAGCAGGGTGGGCAACACTGGTTTAGCTTACACCCGAATGAAAGCATTAAGGCCGATGATGTCTTGCATTGGACAGGGCCGAATTTGAACTGGAATTATATGTGTGCTGATTGTCATAGCACCAACCTAAAAAAGAATTATAACGCAGCAACGCAAACCTATAACACGCAATGGGATGAAATTAATGTCTCTTGTGAAGCCTGTCATGGTCCAGCCTCCGCGCATTTGGATTGGACTAAAGCTTCAGAAAACACTAAACACAAGGGTTTCACGATTGATTTATCTAGCGCCACACAAAACCATTGGCAGATTAATGGCCAAACACACAAGCCGGAATTATTGAGTGATCCCGCAGCAGGCAAACAAAAAATAGAGCTTTGCGCCAAATGTCATTCGCGTCGCTCGCAATTAGATGATGATTTTGTACCAGGAGATAATTTCAGAGATCATTATTTACCCTCCTTACTGACGGATGCCTTGTACTATCCCGATGGTAAGATTAAAGATGAAGTCTATGTTTATGGCTCTTTTGTGCAAAGCAAAATGTATCAAGCAGGCGTGACTTGTAGTGATTGCCATAATCCTCATAGTTTAGAGCGCAAAGCGACGGGCGATAAAGTCTGCGCGCAATGCCATTTAGAAACGAATTATGCCAGTAGTAAGCATCATTTTCATCAGCAAGATTCTGAAGGCGCGAGTTGTATTGCTTGTCATATGCCAGCGAAAACCTATATGGGTGTTGATGAACGTAACGATCATAGCTTTCGCATACCGCGTCCTGATTTAGCTGAACAATTAGATATGCCCGATGCGTGTACGAACTGTCATAAAGATAAAAAAAGCCCTTGGGCAGCTGACGCGATTAAAAAATGGCTGGGCAAATCCCCGCAAGGTCATCAAAAATTTGGCGCTGCATTGCAGGCGCTAGATAAACAGGATGAACAAGCACTCAATCTGGCTTATGGCGTATTGCTCGATGAAGCTCCTTCGATAGCCAAAGCAAGTGTACTCGGTTATTTGGGAGAATATCCATCAAGACAAACCTTGATGACAGCTTTACAAATGTTACGTTCTAAAGATGCAGATATGCGCAGACAAGCTTTAGTGGCATTGCAAAGTTTTCCTTTGCAGCATACTGTCGCGCAGATTTTTCCTTTACTCAATGACCCTGTTAAAAGCGTACGCCAAGAAGTTGCGCGCACATTAGTGGCTGTGCCTTCGGGTGCTATGGAAAAACAGCAAGCGGATTTATTGGCTAAAGTGATAGAAGAATATCGACAGAGTTTATTATTTTCTGCAGATAGGCCAGAATCACAAGTGGCTTTAGCGCAGCTTTATAGTCAGCAAGGGCAGGGAGAAAAAGCTGAAGCAGCCTTTAAACAAGCATTGGTTTTGCAGCCAAAATTTATTCCAATCTATATTAATTATGCTGATTTTTTACAACAGAACCATCGGGAAAAAGAAGCCTTTAAGTTATTAAAACGTGGCTTAAAAGTAACGGATGATGCGGTTATCTATCATGCTTTAGGGCTTTGGTATGTACGTCATCAGGATAAAGCGAAAGGTATGGAAAAATTACAGCAAGCAGCACAAAAGGATTTAGATAATGCGCGTTTTCAGTATGTTTATGCAGTGGCACTAGGTGAAAAACAGCCTAAACAAGCGATTGCGATATTAGAAGCTTCTTTGCAGCGACATAGTGGGCATATAGAAACACTGGGAGCATTAGCGAGTTATTATCATCAATTAGGTGATGAATTTAATGCCAGTCGCTATCAGAAAAAAGCGCAGGCAATGATGCAATATACGCCAGCGAAGTAGAAAGGTGTAGGGCGCGGCTTTAGCCCGCCTTTATACGCATAAAAGGCGGGCTAAAGCCACGCCCTACGCATAAGCAGTCTGTTATCTAGTTATCATAATAAAGGAGATTTAATCATGATCAAAAAAGCAATAGGCATTATGTTTGTAGCGGTTTATGCCATTTTTTTAACGGGATGTTCCGCATTGGCTCCCAAAGATCCTTTGCCCTCTTGGAATGAAGGCGCGGCTAAAAGCAATATTATTGAATTTGTCAGTACGGTAAGCAATCCGTCAAATTCTGATTATGTGCCACCAGCAGAGCGTATTGCGACCTTTGATAATGACGGGACATTATGGTCAGAACGCCCTGTTTATTTTCAATTATTATTTGCCAT
>CBDUDP010000039.1:0-19223 GCA_965365945.1 uncultured Gammaproteobacteria bacterium | reverse complement strand
GAGTGTGATTTTCATACCTTGTATAGCTTGACTTGATTTTTCTCATTTATCAAGCATCTTCAATGATTACGGGTATAAAAATAGCGGGGTATGAAACTTTTTATCTCTCTCAGTTGCCTACTGATATATCCTCGATAAGGGATACGATTAACCCCGACATCCTATTAATTAATAGCCCTAAGTTCAGTAGTGCAACCATTGAATTAATAAAAAGCATTAACGAAAACTACCCATTACCCATCGTGGTCTTTTCTAGTGCCGTAGATAAAGACTCTATTGCTCGTGCCGTACAAGCTGGCGTCAGTGCCTATATTGTTGATGGTTATATTAATAAGCCATTGAAAACCATTATTGAAATTGCGGCGGCTCGCTTTACTGAGCAACACAAGTTGCGCACAGAGCTGGAAAAATCAAAATCAAAATTACAAGGACGTAAACTTATAGATCGCGCGAAAGGAATACTGATGAATTTACGTCACTTATCTGAGGATGAGGCTTATCACACACTAAGGAAATTGGCGATGGAAAGAAATACCACCATTGAAGAAATGGCTAAAAATGTCATCGCTATGGCTGAATTGCTGGATAAAAAATAATTTTTGCACGTTATTTAGCGTAGAACCGTCACAAAATAGTGCATTATAAATATTTAACGCACCAAAACAGAACAAGAAAAGCCTTGCGAGTTTATTTAAAGGTTTGATAAAACAAAAATAGACTATCTCATAACTTATTGTTTTATTTTAATTTTCCACTAATATTTCAAAAAATAATATTTTTGGCACGACTACTGCATTATTAATTTCAAAGACTCCAACGTTGGAGTTTAAAATAAATGGTTCATTGTAGAACCAACCAGACAAAGGCGTCTGCAAACGAGTATTCCCCCCCAAGGTGCTCAGTTTGTAGGCGCTTTTTTTTTGCTCAAATTTTTCGCATTACTATGAGGGTCACCATGAAAACCAGTAATTTTCCTTTTAAAAAGCTAACGACGGGACTATCCGTTGCATTAGCGGCGGCAACACTATCAATGACTTCAGTTAGCTACGCGGTAGGAAAGCTAGAAAAAGAAGACCTTAAATTTGGCTTTATTAAGTTAACAGATATGGCTCCTTTAGCCATTGCCTATGAAAAAGGTTACTTCGAAGATGAAGGTTTGTATGTACAGGTTGAAGCACAAGCTAACTGGAAGGTGTTATTAGACAGGGTGATCAATGGTGAGTTAGATGGTGCACATATGTTGGCAGGCCAACCACTAGGTGCAACTATTGGTTTTGGTACTAAAGCAGATATCGTAACTGCTTTCAGCATGGATTTAAACGGTAATGCGATTACCGTTTCTAATGACATCTGGAAACAAATGAAGCCTCATATTCCTATGGAAGGTGGAAAACCCGTTCACCCGATTAAAGCAGACGCTTTAAAGCCGGTTGTTGAAAAATATAAAAACGAAGGTAAGCCATTTAACATGGGCATGGTATTCCCTGTATCTACACATAACTATGAATTACGTTATTGGCTAGCAGCAGGCGGCATTAAGCCTGGTTATTATGCGCCACCACAAGATATCACTGGCCAAATTGATGCGGATGCATTGTTATCGGTCACACCGCCACCGCAAATGCCGTCAACCATGGAGGCCGGTACTATTTATGGTTACTGTGTCGGTGAGCCGTGGAACCAACAAGCAGTTTTTAAAGGTATTGGTGTTCCAGTCGTAACCGATTATGAGATCTGGAAAGATAACCCAGAAAAAGTGTTTGGTGTGAGTAAAGGTTGGGCAGACAAATATCCCAATACACATATCGCAGTGGTTAAAGCATTGATTCGTTCTGCAATTTGGTTAGATGCTGAAAACAACAAGAACCGCCCTGAAGCAGTAAAAATCTTATCTGAAAGTAAATATGTGGGCGCAGATTATGAAGTGATCGCTAACAGTATGACCGGTACTTTTGAATATGAAAAAGGCGATAAGCGCCCAATGCCGGACTTCAATACTTTTTTTAGAAATAATGCAACTTACCCTTATTACAGTGATGCGATTTGGTATTTAACACAAATGCGTCGTTGGGGACAAATCAACGAGCCTAAAGATGATGCATGGTTCATGGAAATTGCTAAAAAAGTGTATCGTCCTGATATTTATATGCAAGCAGCTAATGAATTAATCGCTGAAGGTAAAGCAAATGCAGCTGACTTTCCTAGTGTTGGAGAGACTGGCTTTAAAGCGCCACAAAAACATTTTATTGATAATATTGTTTACGATGGTACTCAGCCTAATGCTTATTTAGCTAAGTTTTCGATTGGCTTAAAAGGTAAACAAAAAGTAGTTGATGGAAAAATCATCGACTAATCCCCTTTTCCTCCGTGTGAAGTGTGTACCTACCAATAGGGATGTTATTTGATACAAGGATGTATCTCTTTTTTGCGAAAAAAGTAAAACTTCCAATTAATTAAGCAGTGTTGCAAAACAGGTGGCCAATAATGACCAATCAACTTATTAAATTTTTCAATATCACGGGACTTACATGGTTTGTGCCGCTGGTTAAAATTGCAGCTGGTGAAAACCCTAGCCAGCAAATCAGACAATTATGGCTAATAATGGGCGTGCCCATTGTTGCTTTTATCTTATTTTTAGGCATGTGGAGTGCTTCCGCTACACAAATCCATACCAGCCTAGGCGCCATTCCCGGACCTTCCGCAGTTTGGCACGAAGTCGGTGGCTTGATCGATGATCATAATGCAGAGCGCGAAAAAGAAGTCGCGTTTGTGCAGCGTCAAGAAGCACGTAATGCTAAAAAATTAGCAAAAGACCCTAATGCTGAAGTAAGAATGCGCCCTTATACAGGTAAAGCAACTTACTTAGATCAAATTATCACCAGTTTATATACCGTTTTTGCTGGCTTTATCATTGCCACTTTAATTGCCGTTCCTCTCGGTATTATTTGTGGTATGAGCCCACTGTTTAATACGGCGATTAATCCCTTAATTCAAATTTTTAAACCGGTCTCCCCTTTGGCGTGGCTGCCGATTGTAACCTTAGTTGTTAGTGCACTCTACGTTACCACCGATGATTCTTGGTTCGAAAAAGCGTTTTTAACATCAGCTATTACGGTAACTTTATGTTCCTTATGGCCGACCTTAATTAACACGGCTGTGGGTGTTGCTTCTATCGATAAAGATTTGGTTAATGTTGGTAAAGTATTACGCCTTAACTGGAGCACGCAAATTCGAAAAATTATTTTACCTTCCTCTTTACCGTATATTTTTACCGGTATGCGTTTATCGCTAGGGGTGGGCTGGATGGTACTTATTGCGGCTGAGATGTTAGCGCAAAACCCAGGTTTAGGTAAATTCGTTTGGGATGAGTTTCAAAATGGTAGCTCACACTCTTTAGGTAAAATTATGGTAGCAGTGTTCACCATTGGTATTATCGGCTTTATTTTGGACCGTATTATGCAGTCGCTACAAAATATCTTCTCTTTTGATTGTAACCTGTAATTAGGAGCATATTATGTCAGCAATAAAAGAAGATATTATTTCTCCAATCGCAGCGCCCAGTGCTGCAAATGATGCAGCAAAGCCTTTATTAGAGTTAAAAAATGTCTGTAAATCTTATGGTGAAGGTAAAGATAAAAACTCCATTCTAAAAAATATTAATTTAGATGTTAAAGATGGAGAGTTTATTGCTATCGTGGGTTTTTCAGGTAGTGGTAAAACGACTTTAATTTCAGCCATTGCTGGGTTAATTGAAGCCAGCTCAGGTGAATTATTAAAACAAGGAAAAGCGATTACTGAACCCGGCCCCGACCGAGGTGTGGTTTTTCAAAATTACTCGTTGATGCCTTGGCTGACGGTTTTTGAAAATGTCGCTTTAGCCGTGGATCAAATCTTCAAAGATTGGCCTGCTGATCGGCGCGCTGCTCATGCAAAAAAATACATAGAAATGGTTAGCTTAGGTCATGCTACGGATAAAAGACCCGCTGAATTATCAGGCGGTATGCGTCAGCGAGTTAATGTCGCCCGTGCCTTAGCAGCAAACCCCGATATTTTATTATTAGATGAACCTTTAAGTGCCCTAGATGCTTTAACACGAGGGAACTTACAAGATGAAATTCTGAGCATTTGGGAAAAAGAAAAGAAAACCGTTATTTTAATTACCAATGATGTCGATGAAGCCATTTATATGGCTGACCGGGTTATTCCATTAAACCCTGGTCCTGATGCCACTTTAGGACCTGATTTTCATATTAATATCGAACGCCCTAGAGATAGAACGGCACTCAATCATAACGAAGAATTTAAGCGCTTACGTGGTGAAATCACCAAATATCTTATGGATATTGGCATGGAAAAAGCCAATCAGGGAGGTACAGGTAAAATCATCTTACCTAACGTCCGTCCGAATACCAGTAATAATTGGCAAGCAGATAGCTCAGCATTAAAACCTGAAAAAGATGATATTGGTAAGCCAAAATATTTAGAATTTTCGCAATTATCAAAAATCTATCCTACATCGGATGGTAATAGCACAGTTAAAGTTGTCGATGGCTTTGAACTTAGCATGAAAAAAGGTGAGTTTGTTTCTATTATTGGTCATTCTGGCTGTGGTAAATCAACCGTCTTATCTATGACTGCAGGACTCAATGAAGTCTCCGAAGGCGGCATAATTCTAGATAATAAAGAAGTCACTGGTGCAGGCCCTGACCGTGGCGTTGTATTTCAAGCACCAAGCTTATTCCCATGGCTGACTGCTTTTGAGAACGTGTCCTTGGGTGTCGATAAAGTGTACCCACACGCGAATAAAACAGAACGTGATGATATCGTCGAATACTACTTAACGCGTGTTGGTTTAGGTGATTCTTTATTCAAAAAAGCCGGAGATATGTCTAACGGTATGCGTCAGCGTGTTGGTATTGCCCGTGCTTTCGCCTTATCTCCCAAGTTACTCTTATTAGATGAGCCGTTCGGTATGCTCGATTCATTAACACGCTGGGAGCTGCAAGAAGTCTTAATGGAAGTTTGGCAACGCACACAAGTCACCGCCATTATGGTTACCCATGATGTCGATGAAGCGATTTTATTAGCCGATCGCGTGGTTATGATGAGCAATGGACCCAATGCCAAAGTGGGTAAAATTGAAGAAATTAATTTACCCAGACCGAGAACACGTCAAAGTCTACTACAACACCCCGATTACTATAAATATCGAGAAAGTTTATTAACTTTCTTAGCCGAATGCGATAAAGCACATTAACAATCACCTTAGGAGCCTAAAATGCTATCTAAAAAAACATCTAAACGTTTTTTACTCACCCCTCTCTCTTCTGCCATTTTAGCGTCAATTTTCATGCAGTCTGCAGCGGCCTACGAATTTGATAAGCCGGTTGAAAATGCCTTTAAATTAGGTCAAGACGATGCTAAATATGGCCAATTTAAAGTAAATTTACGTTACCGTTATGAAATGGCGGATTTAGCAGGTGGGAACGAAACAGCCCATGCCAATACCTTACGTTTACGTCTAGGTTATTTAACCCCTAAATTTCATGGTTTACAGGGTTATGCTGAATATGAAGGTAATCTAGCGATGCAAAAAGATTATTTCGCACCTAAATCAAATTGGAAGGGTGACCCAACGCGTGATGTTGTTGCTGATCCACAAACCAGTGAATTAAACCAATTATGGGTGAGCTATAAAGGTATTCCTGATACTGAAATCAAGGCGGGTAGACAGCGTATTAAAATTGACGATGACCGTTTTATTGGTAATGTCGGATGGCGTCAAATGGAACAAACTTATGATGGTGTTATTGTCACGAATAAATCGATAGAAAATTTAACCTTAAAAGCAGGTTATATTGGTCAAGTACAAAATATCTGGTCTCAAGAAGATGCCGTACAATTACCTTTTGCGAACGTTAATTATAAATTCAAAGATATTGCTAGTGTAACGGGTTATGGTTATTGGTATTCTGATTACGAAGAGGGCCAAGCAGGAAAGTCAGCTCAAACTTATGGTTTAGCAGTTACAGGTTCACCCAAAATTACAAAAGATATAAAACTACATTATAGAGCTGAATATGGTTTTCAAACGGGTTACGCTAATAACCCAGGTAGCTTTACTCTAGGTCGTTATAGCCTTATGGGTGGAGCAAGTTTTATGGGGCTTACTGCTAAAGCTGCGGTAGAAGAATTAGGTGCTAATGGCACTCAAGCTTTCCAAACGCCTTTTGGGACCAATCATAAATTCCAAGGTTGGGCGGATGTGTTCTTAGTCACTCCAAAGGACGGTGTACGTGATGTCAATGCGACATTGAGTGCAAAGCCTCTGGGTATTAAAATGGCATTTGTTTATCATAACTTCCAAAGTGTGACAAACAGCATCAACTACGGTAATGAATATGATTTCTTAATTACTAAGAAATTTGGTAAACATTATCAAATATTAGCAAAATATGCGTATTACGATGCTGATGAAACGGCAGTAGGTAACACCAAAAATAAAGATGTTAATAAATTCTGGTTACAAGCGAGTGTAAGTTTCTAAAGGAGAAATAAACTCCTCAAGTATGAATTAACTTATACATTTTATCTGAGGCGCAGGTATTTAGCCTGCGCTTTAAAAATCAAACTAAAGGTCTGCGCTCTATTATTTCATACTCGTTCCCTTATCTAATTGCCTATAGGTGCCGCATAAGCATCTGAAACCAACTCAGGCACATTACTTCCCGTTAGCGCTTGCAGAAATTCAACTAAATCACTGATCTCTGTTTCAGTTAAATTTAACGGTTTAATTAAAGCATCTAAAGTCTCATTGTCTACACCGCCTTGGTTATAAAACCGAATCACTTCCTCCAAGCTCGATAAAGAACCATTGTGCATATACGGTGCGGTTAAAGCGATATTTCGTAAACTCGGTGTTTTATATTTCCACCTATCTTGTGGGTCTTGAGTGATTTCGTAACGCCCTAAATCGTTCGCTTTAGTTTCGCTAATAGCCGATAAATCCTTGCTGTCTACCTCTATAAAAACACCGGGGGCGACTTGCACTGTCTGCTTTTCCGGCTCTTTATGCATTGATTCACGATAACCAATCCCCGTATTATGTAACTGATTATCACTGAATAATGCAAAGTCTTCACCCACGATATGGCAAGCACTACAAGCTGCTTTACCCGTAAAAATTTGATAGCCGCGCTTTACAGCATCACTAACCGCATCGTTTTTCTTAGCAAAAAACCATTGATCAAAACCTGAATTCGCCGAATTCAAACTGCGCTCATAACTGGCGATAGCTTGGCCGATATTCAGCATATCAGGCTCTTTAGCAAAGCTTTTCTCAAACAATCCATCATAGTCAGCTAATGACTTTATTTTATCAATCACATAGCCAATAGAAGGATTAGCCATTTCATTATGTGCGAGTAAAGGAGCCCAGACTTGCTGCTCTAAGCTATTTTCACGGCCATCATGAAATAGTGTCGTGGCATAAGCGATATTATAAATCGTTGGGCTATTACGCCGAACACTACGCCCTTCTATACCAACAGCTGTTGCCATTTCATGACTACTAAAACCCTGCTCTGGAATATGGCACATGGCACAGGAAAAAGTATTATTCAGTGATAAACGACGGTCATAGAATAGCTTTCTGCCTAATGCTATTTTATCTGCTGTTATGGGATTATTTTTAGGAATAGGCAAAGGTGGCAAGCCTAACGGACTTTGTTGCGTACTCACATATAAATCAGCCGGTTTTCCCTGACGTTGATTTAAAGCAATCGACTGCGTTTGATAATCTTGCTGTGCATAGTTTTGTTTATTATCGCCTGCTTGAAACAATGCTTTCTCGTTACTCACTGCTTCAGTATTTTTCGTATGAGCTTCACTTAATAAAGTTTTGACATCATTAATCAAAGTATCCGCATGTAAAAATGAAACACTGTAAATATTACGCACTTGCTTATCGGTATCAATCAAATACACACGCAAAATATGCGAAAAAGTACCGGTAAATTCACCTTTTTCATCGTATACTTTCTGAATGCTTTGCTGATACTGGTCTAATATCGGCTGTAATTTCTGCTCTGATTGCGTAGTTAAAAATTGCCAATCAACTTGTTCGCCAATAAAACTTTGCGCATATTCACGCATTGCTTCTGGTGTGTCATGCTCGGGGTTAAAGCTTAACGTCAGTAAGCGTAATTTTCCGGCTAATTCAGCTTCTTTTTGCAAGCGTCGATTGATCTTATGAAAAACCATAGTCGCCAGTGGACAGCCATTCACATCACTGCAAGTAGAATAAATAAAACTGAGCAAGACTATTTTATCGCCCATTAATTCATGTAAGTGACGGGATTCCTTAGTCGTTGTCAATACCTCGCCATCAGCTGCCTTATCAATCACAGGCAAGTTATAGCTCGCTACTGTAGGTGCATTAAACTTTAAGGGACTGTAACCGGGGGCTAAACTGGATTGTGCGGGTTCAGCGGACAGGTTGCCGCCATAAAACAACCCAGCTATTAATAGAGTAATGAATATTTTCATGATTATATTTACCCATTGTTGTGGGAGCGACTTTAGTCGCGAAAAAATAGCTACCGCGACTAAAGCCCCCTCCTACATATTCAATATATTACCGATTTAACTGAGCCAATAAATCCACGGACTTTTCAGGCGGTTTACTTGCATATAGTGAATAAGCCCCAAAACGCATTTGATGCGCACGGCCTAATTTTTCTTTAATAAAATCAATCGAGAATTTTTCCGTTAATTTTTTGCCATCCCAGCTGAATAATTTCAAATACTGCTCGTTATCTGCGCCTTTTTTATCCCAATTAGCCAATAATGATGAGCTGTAATATAAACGCTTACCATCCCAGCTAGATGAAACCATATTCACTTGCGAACCAATTTTCTGCTCAAACACTTGTTTTGGGTTGAATGGATCAGAAATATCAAAACCACGGGTTTTGCCATCCATAAAAGTATTTACCCATAACATTTGGTCATCACTTTGTATGGAAATATCCACAGGTAAAGGAATTTTGCTTGGATCACCAATATCCGCCACTGCTTTTGACTGCCATTGACCTTTATCATCTTCATAAATCAACCAGATTTTTGAAGTCAATGCTGTCGTAGTAAAGCAATAATTATGATTTGGATTCCATGCACAACGAATTTCTAAAGGTGCGCCAGGTACATCAAATATTTTTTTCGGCTGACGCGCATGTAAATCCCATTGCACCACAGTATTACCAAAGCGTTTCATTGCTTCGCCATCACCCAGCATTTTACCGAAATCCATCATATAATTTGACCAGCCAGTAAATGAAGAGCTGAACATTGCATTACGTCGTGGCAATACACGCACATCATAGCCATAACCATCGGCATACAACCCAGTTTTAACCGCGCCGCGTAAATCGCCATCTGTTGGTGTCCAATGGGTAACAATATGCTCACCTTTATTGCTATATTCAACCATTGCAGTACGACCACCATGATCTTTATTATTAGACAAGCCAGTAATCATCATACGACCCGGTAAAGCATAAGTCGTATGTGGGCCAACGACACCGCCGCTTTTACTGACGAAATCATCAATGACTTTTGTTAACTTAGGTTTAGCCGGATCAGTATGTACATCAAAAATGAAAATTTTATTAGTATCTAACCCACCCGCCCATAAATATTTACGATCATCTGTAAAACCGGAATGATGAGCTTCGTTTCTCGCCCCAACAGAAAGGCTATTAATAACTTTTCCATAGTTTTTTGATTTTGGATTCACATCCACAGTGACCAATTTATCTTGTTCATCACCGAGACCTTCCATGCCCAAAGTCCAGACATAAACAAAGTCTTCTTGACCGACAATTTTAGCCATATACGGTGATTGGCACGTTTCATCGGCTTGAATAGGTGCTGATATAAGTAAACTGCTCACCATAAAAGCACAGGCTTTAAGCAGTGTTTGCCAGCTATTAATCGATTTCGTTGTTTTCATTATTCTTCCTCGTTCAGTATTATTTTTATTATTGTTATTTAGCAATTGTGGGAGGGGCTTTTAGCCGCGACTTATATGAAATATCAGCCCCCCCCCCCCCCCCCCCCCCTCCACAATAGTTTGTTACTGTTTATTCTCCTGTGGTTGGGTCAATAATCGTTTTAATTTCAGCAATAGAATCAGCGGGGAACTCACCTTTTGCCGCATGCTCTCTTACCGCCTCTTCATTTGGCGCAATATAAACACAATACACCTTATCAGCAGTCACAAAACTTTCTAACCACTGTATTTGCGGCCCCATTTCATTCAGAACACAACATGATTTCTGCGAAATTTGTTGTAAATCACTCGCCGTTAATTGGCCTGCACCAGGAATGTTTCTCTCGATAATATATTTAGGCATATAAAGCTCCAAAAATGACCGGTCGTCTTAATACGGTCGTTAAAAAAACAGTATAGTTAATTTAAAAACAATACTGCATAAGTATACGCTTATTTAGCTAAGCTACGCTTTAAAATAATCATCCAATAAAGTATCGCAAAATTCTTGCAATGGCTGGACTGACTGCTCGATTTTCATTCTTAACAATGCGCCCTGCCACAAATTCACAAGCATATCTGCCATACTTTCAGCTGAGCGATCTGTACGCACTGTCCCTTCTTTCTGTGCTTGCTCTAAAGCGTCTTGCTGTAATTTTTTATAGCGCGCCACGGCATTTTTTAAAGAGCGATTACACAGGACACTCGTATCACCTATTTCACCCATAAGATTACCCAACAAGCAGCCGCCTTTATAACCCCCCTTTTCCACCTCAACAATCAATTCGGCATAGTAATTTTGTAACGCAGATAAGGCATCTACCTGCGGGGTTTGCAAGTGGGCGGTTAATCGTACAATAAAGGGTTCGATATAATGTGTAATCGCTTCAGCAGCAAACTCTTCTTTGCTAGAAAAATAATTATAAAAAGAACCTTTAGGAACTTGGACACTATCTAAAAGCTCTTTAATACCCGTGCCGTGATAGCCTTGTGTCATCAGCATATGAACGCCTTGATCGAGTAGTTTTTCGCGCTTAATTTGTTTATTACTTATTATTGTCATGGGCTAATTATGCGACCGGTCGTCTTATTATGCAAGTTTATCTATTTTTGTAGGGGGCTTTAGCCGCAATGCTGTTGACTTGAGCCCTCTCTTGCTGGAGAGGGTTGGGTGAGGAGAATAAAAACATGCATTTATATCCCTTCATCCCAACCTTCCCCCCCTCTGGAGCATCACTGCCATTAAGTTCAAGTAATGCCTCCTTTCAGAACATAGAGAATTGCATTAACTATATCTTTCTGAGCATGCTCTCGAGGCCGGCCTCTTTTGCTTTTAGGCTGGAAATTTCTCGAGATTATATCCTACTCTTCATCACGTCAGTCGCTCGGGTATCTCACTGGTCACCACAAAACTCTTGATTTTACAGGATATGCATTAACCAAACAGCTTCTTAAGTATTATTGATTACTTGGCTTTTTATAACGGTAAGCGGACACACTCTAAATTAGGCTATAAATCGCCCTTAGAGTTTGAGCGTGAGCTTCATAAAAAACAGGTCTAAGAAAGTGTCCTGTTTTACTTGACCATTACACTACTGAGGAGTTGGCGGATTTACGAGAAACTGCGCAGGATTTTTCCCGATGTAACTTGTGTAGATACCTATGCCGCCGGGGCTAGGATTACCACGACACGCGCCATCGGTATAAATCTCAACTATTTTTGTCATATTCTTTTTGTCTATAAGGCATATCGATGATTCTTGCCATTGCTAATTTAGATTGATATTTTTTTACTGGTGTTAAAGGAATTATATGATAACGACGCTTAATGGCTTTAATTGCATAAGCGGCTACTCTTATATCATTTTTTCGCTGTTCTGCATCTACAGTACTCGTTCTAGAGGCATCAAAATCAAATCCAGCAGCCACTTCTACTTCAAAGTTTAATAAGCGTAACCAGTCTTCTATTTTAGTGCGACTAACTAGACTTGGCAGCCAAGGAGCGCCTTTTTCTTTACGCATAAGATATTGCAGATTTATATAAATATTCCAAGGATTAAAGCTGAGAATAATAAGTTTCCCTTCAGGCTTTAAAATACGCTCAACTTCACGTAATACTTGATGTTTATCCTCATCAAACTCTAATAAATGGGGTAAAATTATCATATCCACTGAATCAGATTGCAATGGTAATGCAGTATTCGCCCCTCGTAATAGCTTACTTGCAGGCCATGAAAATTGCTCGTCATCTAATACATAAAACTGTTTGTATAAGGAACAATCAATAAACTTGTTTTCCCAACCTAAAGCTCCAACTTGTAAGATAACTTGTTTACAACTTGCAGTGATAGAGCGCGTCAAATAAGCTGCTTCTTGCTTTTTTAATATTTGACCTTTCGCTGTAGTAAACCAATCGATTAGGACTTTACGATGCATATTTTTCACTCATATATTCATGAATGCTTACGATACCAGATTGCTAGCGTAAATTAAAAAAAACACAGCATCCAAATGTATTTCCATTATTTTTTCAACACAGAGTATCCATAATATACCTATTCATCAGGCAATTTAAACACCCAATAAGCAACAGGAACGAGTATAAACTCCATAGCTACATAAAGTAGCAAAAGTCCTGATGGAAAACCATCAGCGAATAGACTAATAATACGCCCAGCAACCAAACCACCCGAAAATAGCATGGTCGTTAATACGGCAACATTCCTATAAGGTTCATTAAAAGCCGCATATAACCAAAATAAGCCTAATGCTAAATAAAGCCCCATAACAGCACGCAAAATATGCGCAATATCTAAACTATATTCAGATACATCAAGAAAAGTCTGCATAAACCATTGCGGTGAAATGCCGTAGAGCAAGGCAATAATGGCAACCACCGTAAAAGTCAAAATCAGAAAGTATTTTTTATTAGCATTGTTTTTCCTTGTGTCTAGATTTGTTTCAACGCAACGCACTTAATCTTTGTTGATTACTTCAGAAATTTACGTAACCACTTAATTTTATTACCATACGGCGGATAAATCAAAGGCATATCCATCCACGTTGCACTTTTAAGCACACCTTTTTTATGTGAGAAACACTCAAAACCATGCTTGCCATGATAAGCCCCCATACCACTTTCACCGACACCACCAAAAGGAAGATGTGGGTTACCTGCATGAAAAACGCAATTATTAATACACGCGCCACCGGACTGGATGGTATTGATTATTTCTTGCTGAATGATATTGCTTTCGCTAAATATATAACAGGCTAACGGGTGATGCGGCAATTGATCCACGACCACATAAACTTCATCCAAATGCTCATACTCTAGTATCGGCAAAACAGGACCAAATATTTCTTCAGACATAGCTTTATCCGCTAGAGTAATATCACGTAAAACAGTGGGCGCAATAAAACGTGTAGCGGCATCTGTTTGACCACCAACCAGTATTTTCTCAGGGTTAATTAATCCAGCAATCCGTTGAAAATGATTATCACTGACGATTCGTGCGAAATCAGGGCTATTTTTAGCCTCTTCACCGTACACTTTAATAATACGGGCTTTTAATTTAGCGAGAAACGATTCTTTAACGGATTTATGCACTATAACATAATCGGGAGCCACGCAAGTTTGCCCTGCATTAAGAAACTTACCGCTAATAATACGGTTAACCGCGATGTCCAGCTTGGCATCCTCATGTACGATACAAGGACTCTTGCCACCTAATTCTAAAGTTACGGGCGTTAGATGTTTAGCTGCCGCACTCATGACAATTGAACCAATTCGAGGGCTTCCAGTAAAGAAAATATGATCAAACTTTTGTTGCAAAAGAAGCGTTGTTTCTGGTACTTCTCCTTCTATATAAGCAACATATTCAGGCACAAAAGTTTCTGTGATTATTTTCCGAATAATGGCACTGCAAGCAGGAGTCATTTCGGACGTTTTTATTACCGCAGTATTCCCCGCAGCAATAGCCGCAATCAGCGGTGAAATTGTCAAATTAATCGGGTAGTTATAGGGAGCAATAATCAGATTCACACCCAATGGCGAGTAATGGATTTTGCTCGATCCTGGTTGAGTCAATAAGGATGTCATGGTGCACTTTGGCTTCATCCAGCCCTTTAAGCTCTTAATCGTACTGGAAAGGTCATGCAAACTAAATCCTGTTTCCGATAGGTAGGATTCAAATTCAGGCTTACCTAAATCTTGCTTTAAGGCATCATGCATTTCAGTTTCATATTTGATAAGTGCGGCTTTAAGCTTGTTTAAGTTTTCAATACGGCTCTGATAGCTTTTCGTGGCACCTGTTTTAAAAAAATCATGTTGCTTGACAACAATATCAATAATTTCTTGCTCTGTTGTCGCTTTTATTGTCTTAGGCATATTCATAAATCCTTGGTTTTAGTTGATTTTAATATGATACAAAAATACTGATTCTTTATTCTCCACCACATAAGCAAAGAAAGAATGATCACTTAGTTACGATTTCTTAAACGCCTCAACAGGCGCTGCTGCTGGAACTGGTTTCAATAATTTCCCGTGCCGCAATCCTCTGGCTGTTCCAAAAGCGGCAGCGAGCCATGCGATGAGCAGCAGGCAATACAATAAGAGCGTTGCCCATTCAAATACAGGCAACCCTGTATGCTTTGCTAATTGATTCGTGCCTGTTACCACTGTGCCAACAGGAAAGGTAAACGCCCACCAAGTCAGTGCAAATGGCATTTTAAGTCGCCATGCTCGTAGAGTGAGTAACATCGCTAATACGCCCCAGAGCATGGCAAAGCCCCACACAGGTACGCCAAAAAGAATAGCAAAAATATCAAATGCACTGGCTAATGCTGGATTTACCGCACTGAAAGATACGCCACCCAATAAGCCGACTGCCGTAATAGATTGCCCCAGTGGCCCAAGGACAATCCATAACGTTGGCACACGTACTGTGCCAGATGATCCATGATGCGCAAGCCTGCTCCAGATCATGGTAATAATGATAAAAGCAGCCACCAAACTCAGACCAAATAGGCTATAGCAACCATAAAGCATCGTTTCACGCATAACACCTTCGGGAGCATAAGGTACGAGTAACGCACCCATCGTAGCCGAAACCATCGGCGGAACAATCGGCATCAGCCAGCCACCAAAGGCAGCATCATGACGCACCTGATACCGCGTAAACAAGAAATAAGGAATAATCACGGCTGTTGCTAAGCCACCTATCGTTCCGATTGACCAAAGAATCCAAGAAACTTGCACGGAAAGTTCTGCACCTAACACCTGATCGCCAATAAGTAGCGCCCCTCCTCCCACGGTCATAAAAGCCATAGGTGGCGCACCATAAAATTGAGCCATAACGGGATCATTATAATGTTTGCGCGTTATATGAGGCCGAGCAATTGCTTGTATGAGCATAGCAAAACTGAGTCCAAAAAGCATGGCAGCCGAAATAATCCAAACCAGCAAAGCAAAGCCTTGTAGATATTCAGAAATAAGCGGCAAACTGGCTGAAGCATTCGCGATAATACCTGTACCCATGACTGATGCAAACCAGTTAGGGCCAATTTCTTTTGCCTCATTGGTCGATGTCGGTGATGCAAGTAGCCTTAAAAATTTAAACCTGTTTTTTTCTAAATGCTGTTTCATAGGGTAGGAGGAGTTTGTTGCTCTATTTTTAATACCAAAAACCTGTTATTAATTGTATAAGCAATAATTATCAACAAGTTATATAACATCACCGGAAACGAAAGAGCCTACTAAAATAGCAAAAGACAAGACTTCTGAAGCAAAGAAAACTAGGCTGGAGAAAACTGTTAATTTCCACTGCATAAAATAGAACCACTTTTTATTTCGCTTTCAAACTTTCATTATCAACGATCACTGGGGCGCAGGTCTTTAGCCTGCATTTATATAAGAGCAGGCTAAAGACCTGCGCCCTAGCTGATATGATTCTTAACTCAGTGGAATTGAAGTTCTTTTGCTTGGGAATAAAAACACAGCGTTTAAATATTAAAAAGTAGGGTGAAAAAACTAGATTTTCATCACCCCACTTATTATCCAAGCAACAAAAAATCTATTGACTCATCATCACACGTTTAGCTTCGGCTTCTAAATCTCTATACGGTGTCCCTTCCACTGTTACACCCACAAGATCAATCGTTCCGCCACTAAATTTACTCGGTGATGGATATAATTCACTCACCGCGTCACCACTATCATAAGCGATACATAAACCGTCACCAGAGAGCGTAAACTTAGCAGGCTGAGTTTTCATCGGCCCTTCAGCGACTAACTCTTCGTTAATATATAGCTTAGTTTTACCGACAGATTCACCATTTTTACCTGTTTTTTCTCTGATAAATTCCATGCCGACGGTATATTTTCCAGACGCTAAGTTGATAGACGATTCAAACACTTGTTCAGGTTTGATGCCTAAAAAGTTATACACATAGTAGAGTTTATTATTCTTAATAAATAAAGAATGTCCGCCAAATCGTGAGCCGTGCGCAAAAATAACGCCTGATGCATTGTCAGTCAGCTCTACATTCGCCAGTATTTTATACGAACGCCCTCTAACATTAACCGCTACACCTTCTGGAACAGGTGCTGTATTAGGGTAATAAACGTATCTATCCCTAGCAGGTTCTTGTGACGGTCTTTCTATCGCAATAATTTCAGCCGCACTTCTATCATCTAATGGTAAAACATTATTCTTTTCAGCTTCTACAAACCAAGCGGCAATTAATTCCTGTAATTTTTCAGGATGTTCTTTGGCAAGATCTTTAGATTCAGATCTATCAACGTCAACATGGTATAGCTCCCAATCATCTTGATCAAAATGACCTTTACCTGAAAGAGGTGCGTGAATCGCAGCCGCTTTCCAGCCATCTTTCCAAATTCCACGCGAACCTAACATAGCAAAATATTGCACTTCTTTTCTGGTTGGATCAGTGGGTTTTGCATCAAAAGTATAGGCCATTGATACACCTGATAGTGGCTCTTGTTCAACACCGTGATAAACGGCTGGCATTTCAAGGCCAACTAATTCAAGAAGGGTAGGAACAATATCAACTGAATGATGGTATTGCTGACGTACTTCTCCTTTAGCCTTTATTCCCTTTGGCCAAGAAATAATGAGTGGATCGTTAGTTCCACCCGCATATTGTGAGTAACGCTTAAACATTTTGAAGGGAGCCGAAAAAGCAGATGCCCATCCCGTTGGGAAATGCTCATACGTTTCTGGGCCGCCTAAAACCTCTAAATATTTCATGTTTTCTGATAGTTCATCAGGGTAACCATTGAAAAATTTATTTTCATTAACCGAACCATTAGGAGTGCCTTCACCTGAAGCACCATTATCTGCCGCATACAATACAATCGTATTGTCTAACTGACCACTTTCTTCTAGGTAGTCAATAATACGGCCTACTTGAACATCCGTATATTCTGAAAATCCCGCATAAACTTCAGCCATTCTAGCGAATAACTTTTTCTCATCGGCATTTAATGAATCCCAAGGGCGAACGTTGTCAATAGGCGCTGCCATATCTTCTCGCATTGGGTTCATAGGCGTATTGACCGTTCCTTCGGGTAATATTCCTTTCTCAATCATTCGATCTGTTACCCATTCTCTATAGACATCGTAACCTTGGTCAAATTTTCCTTTGTATTTTGCTATATACTCTTTTGGAGCATGATGAGGTGCATGGTTTGCACCCGGATTAAACCATAAGTACCAGGGTTTAGATGGGTTTGTTGCCTGTTGATCGCGTATCATTTCAAGTGCATGATCTGCTAAATCTTTAGAAAGGTGGTAGCCTTCTTCTGGTGTAGCAGGTGCTTCAATAAAATGATTGTCTTCGACTAAATCGGGATACCATTGATTGGTTTCACCACCAATAAAACCATAAAAGCGATCCCAGCCCATTTGCAATGGCCATTGTTTTTTGCTGGCACCTGAAGCGACATCTTGCTCAGGAACATTGTGATTTTTTCCAACCCAGAAAGTACTCCAGCCATTATCCTGTAATATTTTAGAAAGTGGGGTTACTCGGGCAGACATTCTGCCATTAGCACCAGGAAAACCGTCAGCAGTTTCCGTAATTGCCGCCATTCCATTTAAGTGATGATTTCTTCCCGTTTGTAGGGTTGAGCGTGTAGGCGAGCACAATGCTGTCGTATGCCATTGTGTATAGGTTAAGCCATTTTTAGCAAGCTTATCTATAGTTGGCATTTGAATTGCTCCGCCATAAGGAGACCAAGAGCCAAGACCAGTATCATCGTATAAAACAAAGAGTATGTTTGGAGAGCCTTTAGGGGCAGATTTGGGGGTATAGGCAGACCAATCTGCCTTAGAATCCCTAATATCCAAGGCAATCTTACCTTTAAATTCAGGTGTCTTGCCATTCGCTTGCTTTGTCTCTTTAGTGAATTGACTACAGCCTATTATCGTTGGCGTTATAACGGCAAAGACTAATATCTTCAAAAGTCTATGACCGGTTAAGTTTGTTTTCTTCATTTTCTATCCTGATAGTTAAATAATTGCAAAAAATAAAATCCCTTAAGTGTAGGACTGTTATTCCTTAAACAGTCTCTGGCACATGAAATGGCCACTTTTACTTACCGTTAAAAGTGAAATTCAACACCAATCCAAGCATTGTTATTAGCGAATTGGATAAGCCCCTCCAGAGCACTCTGTTTGTACTGTATGAGGGGTTTTCAAGCAAACGACCAATAATGCTATTTGACGTATAAAAGAAAAAACATTGCACTGCATATTATCAATATATGCCACCTTGATATTCTTGGCGTAACCTTTGCAAGGGCAACCCCCAGAAAATCTGAAATTATTTATGAGAATATGTATTATGCGCAACCAAAATTGCAATATCATTTGTAGCGTATCCACTGAATATTCAAAATAGCCTACAATTATTGTGCCGGATAAATCACTTTCCAATCATTTTTCATATCTACTACCGTCCAGCCTTTTTGCTGTGCAATATCTAAGGCTTTATCTAATTTACCGATATGTGAATTTCTATCATAAGCATATTCACGCACTTCATCGGTATGCTGAACTAGTAGCGCAAAACGTTTACCTGCACCCGCAACAGTCCATTGCAGCATTTGTAAATCACCATCAGAGTTACCAAAAGCAGCGATAGGACG
>CBDUDP010000038.1:0-20080 GCA_965365945.1 uncultured Gammaproteobacteria bacterium | reverse complement strand
AAAACCGCTCATCTTGGTATACTTTCAGTGGAAAGTATAATTATAACTCAGCCAGAGTTTTCACACACTCTGGGTCGTAAGCAGGCATTAAAAGTTAGACCTGCTGATCGAGTTCTCCTACAACTGAAGCATATTATTTACTCCACTGGAAGGCCGTGGCTAGCAATATTAGGATGACTTCTCATGGGGGGGTTAAGCTGGTAAAAGTGAAAAACGGTAACTTCTTATTATTAAAGGGAACAGGCTGTTTTTTTCAGTTCCTCATCCTGCGAATGCGCATGCTGTTAACAAGAATCTATGTTTAACGTGGATTCCCAATAAAAGACTTCGGGAATGATGATATTTTTATATGTACTTGCCCGTGAATAATGAGAAGTTACGAGAAATGCAGTTAAAACATTGATTAATATAATGGGGGCTTTGATCTAACAGCCAAAAGAAGGAGATAGGCGGTGCAAAAAAGTTTTTAGCATCAATGTATGCTAATCTACCCTCTTTATCAATAGAGAGGGTGTTTTGATGCAGGTGCGTGTTAAATGGGTTGATGGGATGATGTTTCTGGGAGAGTCTGATAGCGGCCATGCAGTAGTGATGGATGGCCCACCTGAGTTAGGCGGCAATAATATGGGGGTACGCCCCATGGAAATGCTGTTACTAGGTATGGGCGGCTGTACCTCTATTGATGTGATGCAAATTTTGCAAAAAGGGCGTAATAATATCACTGACTGTGTTGCTGATATTACTGCTGAACGCGCGGATACTGTTCCCAAGGTATTTACTAAAATTCATGTGCACTTTGTCGTGACAGGGAAAGAATTAAAAGAGGCGACTGTAGAGCGTGCAATTAAGCTGTCTGCTGAGAAATATTGTTCTGCTTCATTGATGTTGCAGAAAGCGGTAGAAATTACCCATGACTTTGAGATTGTGGATGCTGGCTAATAACTGGAAAGTAGGGTGAACTTTAGTCCACTAGTCGGTACTGTTTCAGGGTAATGGCAGACTGAAGTCCGCCCTACGATTCTAAAAAAGCCCAGTTGTTGAAAATCAACAACTGGGCTTTTTTATGCTTACTTCAATTGTTGATAATACTTAGCTAGCTGTTTAATTTCAGTATCACTAAGTTGTTTAGCAATCACTCGCATACGGCTATAAATGTCATTATGGCGTGTGCCATTTTTATATTCTAATAGCGTTGCTTCAGTGTAATCCGCTTGTTGCCCGGCAAGAGCAGGGGTATCCATTTTTTGACCTTCGCCATCAGAGCCATGACACACAAAACAAGGCGGTAAGATTTTTTTACCATTACCTTTGTCTACCAAGCTTATAGCTTTGCTAATATCGTCTTGTGATGCTTTGTTTTGCGCAGCTGGTAAGGATTGAAACCAAGCGGCTAAATCCGCACTGTCTTTTTCGCTTAGTCCGGTAGCGATAGAAGACATCATTGGATTCTCACGTTTACCATCTGCATAATCACGTAATTGCTTATAAGTGTAATTGGCAGTTTGCCCAGCTAAAGAAGGGAACATACCCATCGCACTGATGCCTTTTTCGCCATGACAGCCAGCGCAAGATTGGGCGAGTTGTTCGCCTTTTTTTACATCTCCGTCTTTAACGAAATTAAGCGCTTCAGGCATCCAAACCATATTAGAAGCAGGTTCAGCTGAAACAAGGGCGGGTGCGATGCATAAAATAAAAGGTAGTATGCGTTTCATGTTTAATATCCCCATGGGCTTGAGCCGTAGGTGTCCATAAAAAAGAATTGTAAAATGGGTACGCCAAAGCTGATTAACATAAAGACAGCAATGACTTTATTCCACAATTTAAAATCGTTTAAATATTCAGGTAAGTCTTTTACCTCATGTAAAGGTTCTGCGTATTCTACTTCACCGACAAACACTTCCGTCGTTGTGCTAAATTGAGTTTTCACTAAGATGTAAAAAAACAAACAAGCGGAACCTAACAAAACTAAGCCGCCTAGAATCATTAATATCTCATACGGTTCCCACGTCATAGTGAGTACATTATTGTATTGCACGCTAGAAATACGTCTAGGCTGACCCAATAAACCGAGAACATGCCAAGGTGTAGTCATGATGCTCATACCGATAAACCAAGTCCAAAGCTGTACTAAGGCTAATGAATTAGAGACTAGTGGTTTTTTGCATAAAATTGGCCATAGGTAATAAGCAATTGCAAAATACATAATGACGGTAGTACCAGCAAAGATCAGGTGAAAATGTCCTGGTACCCATGCGGTATTGTGGATCATTGCATTCATAGCATAACTGGCATTTACAATGCCACCAAAACCACCAAAGATAAGCATGACTAGGGATAGAATGACGGAGAGTACCATAGAATTACCCCAAGGTAGGCTACCAATCCAGCCGAATAAACCTTTACCACCACGTAAGCGGCCGGCAATTTCTAAAGAAGCAATAACCGTGAAGCCTGTTACTAAAGTAGGTAAAGCAACAACAAAAGTACCTACGCCATGCAGTAGTTTCCAGCCCTTTGCTTGTTCAGGGTCCATATATAAGTGATGCATACCAATCGGCAAAGAAAACACCACTAAAACGATAAATGCCATACGTGCCGCTTCATCGCTGAATAGATAACTACCTGCTTGTTTAGGGACAAACACATAAAAGGCAGTATAAGCAGGAATTAACCAGAAATAGACAATCGGATGTAAAGTCCAAGCAAATAAGGTTCTGGCTAAGCCAGGATCAAGTGTATCCATCAAGCCTAAAGCTAAAGGAATTAATTGAAATAAAACTTCTGCAGCAACACCTGCACTCGTCCATAACCATAAAAGCGCATTGGCTGTAGTCGCAAACATAGCTAAAGGGACTGCTTTACCTGGATTAGCTTTTTTCCATTGATAAAACATGACGACCATAATGGCACACCAAACCCATGAGCCGACAACTAATAAAGTCGCGCCAATATAAAATGCGGCATGGGCTGTTACCGGTGGGTAAAAAGTATAGAGCACGGATGCTAAGCCGCTTAGCAGGGGAACTGCCGCCATAACTACGCCTGATAGGGCTATAGCGAAGCCAGCCCAGGCTAATTTAGGATTCCAGATCGGTACTTTTAAGGAATCACTTGCGGTGTAGTAACCAAAGCCCATAATAAAAAAGGTGGTTAATACATAGGCCATTAATACACCATGGGTACTAACAGAGGCGAAATAGACACTAATAGAAGTAAGAGATTCAAAAAGCCCGCTACGCTCTAAAACCTGAAATTCACCCATAAAACAAGCAACGATAAACGCTGCAAAAGCCACCCACATGTGGCTGAGGGCTAGATTTTTTGCTGTTGTATCATTCATTGTCACTTTCCTCATTTGCTGTCTCAGCTGGGTTTAGCGCAGCACTTTCTTTAGCTCTATTCGCTTCCCATTCCTCTTTATCAATCACAAATGCTTTACTCCACATATGATCATGGCCTAGTCCACAATACTCATTGCATAGCATTGGGTATTCGCCAGGGCGAGGGAAAGAGCTTTCTACTTGTGCGACATAGCCAGGAACAATCATGGTGCTCATATTAGTCATAGGCATATGCACGCCATGTAATACATCCATGCTCACCCATCGGAAGGTAACTTTGGTTTCTGCGGGTAAGGTAATTTGTTTAGGGAAAAAAGCATAGCGCCCGGCAACCATACGCACAGTAATATCACCATTTTCAGCCACTTGCACACCTAAATTATCTTCGGCAAACTCTTCACTTAAATGAATTTTACGAGAATCAATGGTCTCCACATTACTGGGCGCATTCACGCCGTGAAATAACGCATCTATCATAATGATAGAGACAAATAGGGCGCACATGCCAAGAGAAATCAGCACCCATTTTTTTTCTAAGGGATCAATATGCATATTTCACCTTAATTAATCATGCCACGAGATAGAAATACCCCGTAATAAAGAAATAACCAAGCGACAACCATGCCGCCTCCAACGCTTAGCATCAGTACCCAAGTACCTACGGGGGGGCTTTCGAGTATTTTTTTGCGCTCTTCATCACTGATTTCGTTCATATTGAACCTCTTTGATTATTGGAAATAGATTAAAAAATAGGGGGTATGCCTTACTAATATACGTAGATTAAGGATACACTAATATACTATATGGGGCAAAATGATTAGGGTCTTTAGTGCGTGCTATTTGCTGATATTGGAGTAAATTATGCTAGACTAAAACTCAATTTAATCATTGACCTAGCGTTGTTTTAGCTAAGATCGCTTATTATTCCTATTTTAGGATTATTGTATTTACCTTAAGGAAAAAATTATGCCTTTTATAAAATTACGTACCAATGTCACTATTGATAGTGATAAAACATCTAGCTTAATGAGTGAGCTTTCTCGGTTATTGGCAAGTGAAACAAGCAAGCCAGAACGTTATGTCATGATAGATGTAAAAGGTGACAGGAATATGATGTTTGGCGGTAGTTCTGAGTCTTTGGCATATATTGAATGTAAAAGTATTGGCTTATCGATCGTTCAAGCTAAGTCATTATCAAAATCCATTAGTGAATTATTAAGTACACGTTTACAGCTTAGTGCTGAGCGTATTTATATAGAGTTTAGTAATTGTCCTGCAGAATACTGGGGTTGGAATGGCTCGACTTTTGGTTAGCCTTTATGGCTTTTCGTTTAAGGCAGGTTAGTTTTATATGTGTAGATTATAAAAAATCAAAAAGTAAGTCTTCAATAAATAAAATGCAAAAATCAAAAGTTAGTATTGGTTTAGTTAATCCTAAAAGCCCTGATAATGTCGGCTCAGTAATGCGTGCCGCGGGCAATTATCGTGTTGATAGTGTTTTCTTTACGGGGGAGCGTTACTTGCGCGCCTTAGAGTTTCAAAAGCAGGCGGTGAATACCGGCCGTCAAGTGGGTCGGAATATTCCTATTTTAAAAGTAGACTGCTTGCTCAATGAGGCGACTGAAGATATGAAAGTGGTGTGTATTGAATTTGCTGAGAATGCGATTTCTTTGCCTGAATACCAACACCCAGAGCAGGCGATTTATGTCTTTGGTTCGGAGGATGGAACTATTAGCCAAGATATAATTGATAAGGCTGATGCGGTAGTTTATGTGCCTACCGTTGGCTGTATGAATCTAGCGGCAACAGTAAATGTGGTGCTTTATGACCGATTGGCGAAATCTACTCAAAGGATTGAAAGCAATGAGTTAATTCGTGCAAGCCGAGATAGGAATAATACTTTGAAGGTGTCTTGAGCAAATAAGTTCTATTCAGGTGGAAGGCGGAGTTAAAGTGGAAGCAGCTATTACAGCCGCTTCCTTATTGGCATAACGAGTTTTTGTCCTACATTCCGCTTGATGAATGCGTAGCAGAGTAAGAAAAATCATCCCAATTAATAAAAGACCCTTGTACTGGAACCCCACCTGTATTCAAAGATCTCATGACCTTTAAGTTGTGTAGATTTATTTCAAAAAACACGCCATAAGCGCTGGCAAATGCGTAATAGAACTTATTATCAGGACTGACATAGTTGGTATGAGACTGTTGAATTTCTCCTTCTACTTTGGGTAGCTTCTTATTTATTATAGTAATGTTTTTTATCTTACTGTGATCCTTTGTATTAACTACGGTTACAAAAGTATCTTTATGGTTAGTAACAATAGCCATGTTTAGTGCAGGAATAAAACGGGTATGCCCTGTGCCTATGCCTGTCTTAATAGTTTTGATTGTTTCTTTATTGATACTATCAATAACAAATAAATTACCCTCAGCAGATCCTACATAAATATGCTGTCCATCTGGATGAAAGTCAGCATGATGAGCCCCCATCACTGTAGGGTCATCACCGATCAAATCAATCTGGTCTTCAAAAACAAGCTGATCGGATGCAGTTAAGCGAAGTTTTAGTATGGATGGGTAAATAGTTTCTGGTGTGTTTTTTCCCTCTGCAAGTGCGTAAAAAACTCGTTTTTCATGCTTGGGTAACATGGAGGTGTTACGGCTCAAGATATGATGAACTGACGTTGGTGTATCTACTGTATTAAGATGCGTTAACTCCCAGTGTCCAGTGTCGTGATCTTTTTCAATTCCCCATAGTTGAATTAAGCGTCTGGCACGGTCAATAACCACAAATCTATCTTTAGTTAGCCAGGCAGGATGACCTGATGCATTACCGCCGCCGTAGTCTACAATTGGATCAGTAATTGGTGAATCATCTTCCCGTGTTTCTTCGACGACAGTGTCATTCATTACATCAATAACACTGGTTATCGGTATGTCAGCCCCTGCAATTAAAGCTAGTCCTAATCTGGAGTTAAAAGCTTCACCAGAACGAGGTTTATGATTGAGCTTGATTATCCCTAGATTTTCTAATGTACCTGCATCAATAATATCCATTGAAAATGCATTTCGAGTAATGGCATAAACTTTATCTAGATAACCTGCTCGATCTACAGGGTAAGGTGTTGAGCCTTTATCTAGCGGTACTTTATCCACTAGCTGCATTCTTTTGACATCGATAACAACGACGGTATCGCCTTTTTTATCGCCGTAGAATGCACGTAGTTCATAATTCCTTGCTGCCTGCGCAATATTTGTTTGAGCAAACACCAGTAGTGCAGCGAGTACTAATGACTTATTCATATTCGGTTTCATAGTTTTCCTCATTATTTGTAGTCAGAAAATTAACTGTTCTTGTCATAAAACAGCTTGTTTATTAATTAAGTTAAACCGCTTAATGCTTTTATAGAAAATTTCTACAATAGCTTTTGCTTGTGGTATATATTAAAGTGCAGGTGTATCTAAAGTATTTCTATTTCCACATGTTTTGTAACGAATTGTAACTAGTTGTATGTTATAACTTAATAATGACTATTGGATGTGTTTTACCGTCAAGGTAACAGTGCTGTCATAATTAAAACTTATAGATACATCCGTCACGCCATCTAAGAGTTCGACATACTCAAGCAGGTCTTGTTCGGCAATAAGTGTTTCAAGTGTATCTAGTGAGTCTGTCGTTATATTTGTTTCGGTCATATCGCCTCCCATTTCATCAAAAGTAAGTGTTGCATGAGGTGTATCCGAAACCATGCTATCTATCTGTTCATAGATTTCTTCATCAACAATATCAGCAGCTGGGTGGTGGGCATATAAGTTAGTGCTACTAAGTATTAAAGCTAAAGCACTCAATTTAAAAAAATTCTTCATAAGGTTTTCCTCTGTTAATTACGTTGAGGTAATTATCTATTGAAGCAATCATGTTGACGGTGATAATTATCACGGGTATGTGGGAGCTTTGTGGAAATGAGAACAGTTTCACATTATCAATTAAGGATAAGGAATAATGATAAAACCAAGAACTCGTACACTATGTACTGACCCTCAGTGGCTGGGTCGTGCAGACTGCAAACATTGTGGAATTCGTCATATGATGATGTTTTCAGGGTTAAAGGATAGTGATTTTGGTCACATCCTTGAGCCTATAGATAATTTTCGCTATGCAGAAAAGGCGATGCTTTATAGTCAAGGAGCTCAAGATGACAAGGTATATTCGATTCGTAGCGGACTGGTGAAGCTGATTCAAACTGAGCCTGATGGAGCTATACGTATCGTACGTCTGCTTGGGCCAGGTGCATTGATAGGAATTGAAGCATTACTCAATAAAGCGTACCGACATACAGTAATTGTTTTACAAGAGCTTGATGTATGTCGTATTCGCACTGTCACGCTTAAACAGCTCGAAGCAGATAAGCCTTGGCTCAATGAGAAAGTTATGGCGCATTGGGAACAAAACTTGACCTCTGCAGATCGTTGGATAAGTGAGTTATCATCAGGCACTATGCGCTCAAGAGTATTGAAATTATTCGATTTTCTGATGGAATTACAAGGCGATGAAAGTAGTACTGTTCGTTTCTTTGGTTATGAAGATATGGCTATGATGATAGGGGCTTCAAGAGAAACTTTTTCTCGTATCATTGGCGATTTAAAAGATGAAGGTCTGCTTTCTAAAACTGAGGACAGCCAAGTTTATCGGCTTTCTTCGTTAAATGAATAGCAAGCCTGCTAATAAAACCGTCGGGCATAGGGCTGAGCTTTGCAGTTGTGGGTGATTATTACTGGAAGTATTAATCTAAATAGTTGTAATGATTTCGTTATCGGTGAGTTTGGGCTGGTGGTGTCATTAAGATAAAAGTGCTTTTTACTGGGTGAGGGAAATATCTTTTACACAGCAATACGCATAAATGATAAAGTCTTATAATTGGTATGGTGTCTCGCCGCTAGTTACTTTGCTTCTAAAATAACTGCAGGCATGATTTTTTATGCCTTTAACTGGTGTTTTACCTGAAAATTAAAGTCGAAAATGGCGTATCTATGCTTATTTCTAAAAAATTAAAAGAAAAAGTCATTATTATTGCTGAGAGTGATCAGCAGTTACTTGCTGAGATAAAGCGAAATCTTAATAAACATGGTTTTTTGAATATCAAAACTGCCTTGAATGGTAAGCAAATCTTTGAAATTCTTAGGTCATATTATGATGCTGCAGAGCAAATTGGCCTGCTTATTGTCAATGAGCAGTTGCCGCAATGCGATGTGCTGGTAATGTGTAAAACACTATCAAGTAATGATGCGTCATTAATACCTTTTGTTATTCTTGGTGCGGATGATAAGAAAAATAACATAGAAAATAGCGAGTTTACTTCCCAAGCTCTGATTCATCGAATGTCTCTACCTATAAACTATCCAGTGCTGTTAGATACGATTGCTTTTCAGCTAATTATGATGCAGGAGCGCTACCTTAGGCGCAAGCAGGAAGAGTTATTAATTAATGAATTGGCGGAAAGAAAAATTGTTGATGCCAAGCTGAAGTATTTAGTTATGCATGATGAGTTAACTGGTTTAATAAATCGACATAATTTTGAGAGTCAACTGCGCATAATTCTTGCTCGTAGTCGCATGCGGCAACAAGAGGGGGCGTTAATTTTCATTAATCTTGACCGATTTAGCTTAGTTAATGAGCTAGAAGGTTTTGATGTTGGCGATAGATTACTAATCGAAGTAGTGGCAATTATTAGAAAGCTAACACTTAAAGATGATTTATTTGCTCGGATCGGTTCTGATGAGTTTTGTCTTTTCCTAGATAACTCAACAGAAAAAGAAATCAAGCAATTTGCAGAGCGGGTGAGAAAGTCCGTTTATGAGTTCATATTTTCCTGTGGTGATGTGTGCTACAGCACATCATTATCTATTGGTATTGCGCCAATTAATATGGTGACGGCTAATCAGCATCCCAGTGAGGCTATTTCTAGGGCAAGGCAAGCTTGTCGTATGGCTAAGGAGCATGGTCGAAATATGCTATGGTCTTACAATGAGATGGATACTAAGGTGCAAGAGAGAAATAAAGACCTATACTGGGTTCCTTTAATTAAAAAAGCACTTTTGGACAAAAAGTTTTTCCTAGTATTTCAGCCTGTTGTTTGTTTGAATAATGGTGAAATTTCTCATTATGAAGTTTTAATTCGTATGCATGGGCTGCAAAATGAAGTCATTAGCCCAGGTGATTTTATTCCAGTTTCAGAGCGTATGGGTTTGATTCATGACATAGATCAATGGGTAGTGGAAAATGCCATTGATTTTCTGGCCAAGCTTCCTGAATCATCTAAAGTATCTCTCGCAATTAATCTTTCCAGTGTCGCCTTTCAGGATGATTCCTTATTACCTACTTTAAAAGAAAAGTTATCACTTTCGTGGGTAGATGCGAGTCGATTGACGTTTGAGATTACTGAAACAGCGGCTGTTGCAAATTTTGAGCAAACACGCAAGATGATTGCAGAAATTCGCTCCTTGGGTTGTAAGTTTGCTTTAGATGATTTCGGTGCCGGTTTTTGTTCTTTTAATTACTTAAAAACCTTTCCGGTGGATTTTGTGAAAATTGATGGTCAGTTTATTCGTAATTTAATTAATGATGAGACTGATCAGGTTTTAGTGAAGTCTATGGCGGAAATTGCTACAAATCTAGGTAAAAAAACCATTGCAGAGTTTGTTGAGACCCCTGAAATCATTGTTAAGTTAAAAGAGTTGGGTATCGATATGGCGCAAGGCTATATTTTGGGCAGGCCTGAGCAGGCGTTGTTGGCAAGTAATTCAATTGCGTTGGATGAAATAGCAAGAGTAGACGCTAAACCTAAGCGCTTTGCAAGTTGGTTTAGCGAAAAAGTAAGCCGAGTTGATTAAGGTCGCTCAATATGGCGTCGGTAACGATAGTAAAAACTAAGAAAAATTATGGCTCCTAGTGTATCGGCTAGCCAATCATGCGTATCGCTCATACGACCAGGCACAAAGGATTGATGCCACTCATCAGATGCACCATATAAGCTGGCAAAAATAAGGCTACTTATAATCAGTATAGGCAATGATGTTGATCGATGTCTAAAAGCGCGTACAGTAAAAAATGCCAATATGAAATATGCACCGGCATGCATGACTTTATCTTGATGCATAAATAACATTGGTGCAGGCAGAGAAGGTTGGTCGGAAAGCCAATAAATAAAAGCACAGTAGAGTATAAGCTGTGCTGCATCTAATGCTTTGTTATAATAAGTAGTCATATTTTATATTTCCGGTAAAACATCTGAGTGAAATGAATAATATTTTTGATTTTGCTGAGGCCTGCTTGCATCGAGCCGATATAGATGAAAAGTTACATTTAACAGCACAAGCATGGCAATTATACCAACAAGGTGCATTGCAATTCGATGCTACTTCTGAACCACAAGATATAAATCAAGTGTGTTTTCCTGAAAAACCAGAATTATTAGCTCCTAAATTTATGGCGCGTCGTAAACTGGGCTCTCCTGAAGGTGTACAAGCTTTTTATCATGCGCTAGCACATATTGAATTTATTGCCATCTATCTGGCTTGGGATATGCTGTATCGCTTTCGTGGCATGCCATTAAAGTTCTATCAAGACTGGCTGCAAGTTGCGCACGAAGAGGCGTTGCATTTTACTTTAATACGCGAGCATTTACGTAAGCACGATATTGACTATGGTGATTTACCTGCGCATCAAGGTTTATGGGAGCATGCGCAAGATACCGCTGGAGATATTTTGGCGCGACTAGCAATCATTCCTCGCTGTATGGAAGCAAGAGGTTTAGATGTTACGCCAGCTATGATAGAAAAATTTCGTAGTATCAATGATCAACAAGGTGTAAAAATCCTTGAGCGTATTTACCATGATGAACAGCAACATGTGCAATTCGGTTCGGATTGGTTTCATTATCAGTGCCAAAAACAACAACTTAATTCCGATCAAACATTTCAAGAATTAATTTTAAAATATTATAAAAGCAAGCCTAAAGGCCCGTTCAATAAACAAGTCCGTTTAAAAGTAGGTTTTAGCGAAAATGAACTTGCTTGGCTAGAGAGTCAATAAAAAAATGAATAATAATAACTTTAATATCCCGATTTTTGCTCTAGGTTTTAGAGCCTTTTTTGCTTTATCTGGCTTATCCGCCTTGATACTAATGGTGTTGTGGCGATCTGTCTATGATGGTAGTTTAGTGATGGATAATTATTTTTCCAACACTTACTGGCATGCACATGAAATGCTTCTCGGTTATACCGTTGCCGTTATTGCCGGTTTTTTATTAACTGCAGTGCGTAATTGGACAGGTGAATCGACAGCAACTGGAGCTAACTTGGCGGGATTAGCTTTGTTATGGGTTTATGGGCGTATTTTGCCTTTTTACTCCGAACTTCTTCCCGATGAATTGATTGCGTTAGCTGATTTTGCCTTTTTACCGGTTTTAGCCTTTTCCATTAGTCTGCCTATTATCAAAGCCAACTATACGCGAGGCTATGTTTTTATTGCTATGTTAGGGTTGATGGCGCTGGGCAATGGCCTTATTCATGCGGATATTTTAGGCTGGACAGAAGCAACAGCATGGATGGGATTTCAGCTGGTTATAGGCTTGATTATTACGATGATATTAGTGATAGCAGGGCGCGTATTTCCTTTTTTCACTGAGCGTGGATTAAAAGGCGTAATGCCTATTCGTAGTCCCTTGTTAGATGGTTTGTCGGTTGGCTTTGCATTGCTCGTATTTGCTTTATCTGTCATGCAAATTTCCGGGATTTATTTAGCGCTTGCTGCCAGTGCAGCAGTTATTGCCAATAGTTTACGAGTGAATAACTGGTTTGTGTTCAGAGTTTGGTTTGTTCCCTTGTTATGGGTGCTCTATCTAGGTTACGCATGGATTATTTTAGGCTTCATACTCACAGGGCTAAGCGCCTATAATATTGTATTACCTACGCTGGCATTGCATGCTTTTACCATGGGCGGCATTGGTATAATTACCTTAGGTATGATGGCGCGTGTATCGCTGGGTCATACAGGGCGTCCAGTAAGAGCATCACAAGCAATGGCGATTGCCTTTGCTTTAATTAATTTAGCGGCTTTAGTTAGGGTGTTTTTACCCATGTTATTGCCTAACTGGTATGCTGATGTGATTTATGCAGCAACCATCTTATGGCTAGCCGCCTTTTCATTATTTGCCTTCGTTTATGCTCCGATCTTATCAACGGTAAGAATTGACGGCAAAGCAGGCTAAGCACTTTTACTCGGCTCAATTAGATTGATTGGGCCAACTTAACTTTATTAATCAAGAGAGATTATGGCACTTTATTGTGGAATTGTCGGTTTACCTAATGTTGGTAAATCAACCCTATTTAATGCATTAACCAATGCAAAAATTGCAGCTGAAAATTATCCATTCTGTACTATCGATCCCAATGTAGGGGTTGTTCCTGTGCCAGATGTGCGCATGGATTCTTTGGCAGAATTTGTAAGCCCTGAACGCATTTTACCAACAACCATTGAATTTGTTGATATTGCAGGTCTAGTGGCTGGTGCTTCTAAAGGTGAGGGCTTAGGTAATAAGTTCTTAGGAAATATTCGTGAAACAGATGCCATTGTTCACGTAGTACGCTGTTTTGAAGATGATAATGTCGTCCATGTTTCTGGGAAAGTAGATCCACTAGGCGATATAGAAGTCATTAATACTGAGTTAGCACTTGCTGATATGGCAAGTATCGAAAAAGCACTATTAAAAACCAGCAAAGCTGCAAGAACAGGCAATAAAGAAGAGTTAGCTAAAAAAGTATTATATGAAAAATTAATTAAACATTTAGATGAGGGCGGACAATTACGTTCTTTAGAGCTGACAGAAGACGAGCTTGCGATCATTAAAGAGCTATTTTTATTGACCATTAAGCCAGCTATGTATGTTGCCAATGTGCAAGAGGATGGTTTTGAAAGTAATCCTCTATTAGATGCTGTTCAAGGGTTTGCAGATAAAGAAGGGTCGGCTGTTGTCGCTGTCTGCGCTGCTATAGAAGCTGAAATTATCCAGCTTGATGATGACGAAAAGCAAGAGTTTATGGATGACCTAGGTTTAGAAGAGCCAGGCTTAAACCGTGTTATTCGTGCCGCGTATAAATTGCTTAATTTATCGACTTATTTTACCGCAGGGGTATTAGAGGTAAGAGCGTGGACTATTCCTACTGGTGCGACAGCTCCTCAAGCAGCTGGCGTTATTCATACTGATTTTGAAAAAGGTTTTATTCGTGCGGAAATTATTGCTTATGAAGATTATGTGCAATATAAAGGCGAGCAGGGCGCAAAAGATGCAGGAAAATGGCGTTTAGAAGGTAAAGACTATATCGTGAAAGATGGCGATGTCGTACATTTTCGATTTAATGTTTAAAAAAGTTTGACTAATTAATAAAGAGCGGCTATAATTTCCGCTCTTTATCGAGATTGCTTACTTAAGCAGCTCAATTAGATACGGCGATATAGCTCAGTTGGTTAGAGCACGGGATTCATAACCCCGGGGTCGGCAGTTCAAATCTACCTATCGCCACCATCTAAATCAAAGACTTATGGAAATTTCAAATTTTGTTACTTTTCAAGAGTAGTAAATTTGTAACATCATTTTTCTTAAGTTTTTCTATGCTTTTAGCGTAATCTTTTAAGTGATCGCTCGAAAGATGATGCATATCTCATCACCATTGTTACATCTCCCTAATTCCTGCAAAGCATTTAATGGCGTTCCATTTTATACGTGCCAGTGTGCCTTAAGTCGTGCCAGCGAAAGTTTTCTATTCCCGCCCATTTTAAAGCATTTCTCCAACCACGCTTATTTGCTTTCTGAATTGGATTACCTTTATATGTAAAAACATTAGTCGAATGCTTTCCAGCTTGTTGCTCGAGAACATCTAATGCCTCACTATTTAAAGGAACAGCAAGATCTTTCCCTGCCTTTGCCTGATCACCCATAAGCCCAAGCACAGTGCCTTTCCATATTAATTTCATCCCATTGCAAGCCTGTTACATTCGCCTCCCTCAGTTCTGTTGCCAAGGTAAATCGCGCCATAGCTTCTGTATGCTTTGGCAGTTCTTTGTATAGACGCTCAGCTCCTTCTCATGCATGTTATTTGAACATGCACATAAAAAGAGTTTTTGCTGGCGCACTATCCTACCTCATGAAATACTTGGGACTCCTGTCGTCAAATATTCATTCACATACGGAGCGAATCATATAAGCCCTAGTACGCCCTTTGTTCACTTCAACTTCGCACAAAAGCCGCTACGTTAAAGCTACCTCAATGGCTTGGGCTTCGGGCGGGGCATTATTGATTCGCCGCGTGGCTCGCCTAGATCTGTTTATCTCAAAGGGTAATGTAATTAGCTTCTTTTTGAGATGAGCTAAGTTTCTAGAGAAGCTGCTTACCCAGTCTATTTTCTTCATATGTCTCTAACCATAGGGGATATTTAAGCATAGCCTTGGAAAATAACTGGCTTTGTAAATGGTGTTTTAACCAATTTTGCAAATGAGTATAAGGACCCTGTAGATAGTGTTGTCGATTGACTCGAGAGTACTGCCGCACAAAAGGTAATAATGCAAAATCAAGCAAGCTGGGTGTAGAACCCATTAAAAATGGGTGTTGTGACAAGCGCTGTTCTAATGCCTGGATAAAAGGTTCACATTGTAGGCGGCACTCTTCTTCATCGTCTCCATGAAAACGTTTGGCACGTTTGTAGCGTTCTAAGTTGGGTTTAAATTGTTGGTCATTTTCATTAATTATTGACAGCATTTCAGGCAATGCTTTTGCATCTTCTGCATAAAGTAAATTGTCAGGGTCACTAAGATTAAGAGCCCATAACATAATGTCTAAGCTTTCATCAATAACGTGAGTGCTAGGCTCAGTGCCTAATACTAAAACGGGCACGGTGCCTTTAGGGGAAAGCGCTAATAGTTCTGCAGGTTTGTTTTTCATCACAATAGCGCGAATTAATACCGTTTGTTGAGACATTAAAATAGCCAGTCTAGCGCGCATTGCATAGGGACAGTTTTGCAAGGAATACAGTATGGGCTGAGTCATAAAGTTGTGCTATTTACAGCCCTTTTCTATATTGGTTTCTCGTCGATAGCTCCACCATTTGATGAAGATTTTGCGGTGCATTCTCATTACCCTTTAGCATATTTTCAAATTGAGTGATTAATTGTGCTTTGTCTGGCTCTGCTTTAGATCCAGAACCAATGTCAGTGAGATCAATAAAAAACTCATCAAATAAATCACCCAAATCATTCACGATGTCTACATTTAAAAACTGCTCATTATTATAGATGCTAGGGTAGCCGCCCTTTTGTTTATCAATGGCAAAAGAAATGCCATGAGTATTGGTGATAGTCGTCGACTTTTCGCACTTCAGCATACAGCCATCTTCAATACTGGGTTTTTCACAACCGACCGTGCGTTGAAAGAAACATTGCCTGCTGGTCATCAGTAAAATGGGGTGATAAATACTGTAGGTCAATTTGAAGTTGTCAGGTCGGGCGATTTTTTTGATTTGTATGCGGTTAATTTCGTTTGAAATAAAAGCGCCAGCACAATTTAATTCTTCTTGCAGGGTTAATAAGGCGTATGAATTGGTGGTATTTAAAAAGGGGCCTGCAATCCATTCAATGCCCATTTCAAAGGCTTTGTATGCAATGCCGGTGTTATTGCTGACAATACGTTTGGGGCGAACCTGCTCTAGAATTCGTACAGATTCATCATAATCTTTGCCAATTAAAACCGCTGGAAACCACGGAATTAAACGTGGATTATTCAAAAAGATGTCGATGTGTTTGTTGCAGCCTTTTTTAAGACTTTCAGGTAATTTGAAATACACATCTGCATCGGTTAGATCACATAAAGTCAGATCTTTTACGTCAGCTATTAAAATTGACAGACTAGTCTTGTTAGAGCGTTTTGGGTGTTTAACTAATTCGGGAACAGTGACATGAGGAATTATTTTGGCAGAATCAGTGAGCAATAAAGTCGCTTGGTTTTTAAGCGTGCTTATTTCCTTAAACGGAATGATTAAGTTTTCATCCAAGCTCGTACAATTAAAATCGCTAATGTCAAAATGATTGAAAGCAAAGTTTTTGAAACTTCTTTCTAAAACAGAAAGGTTAAGAGGCAATTTTTGGGCAGCGCTTAGCATAGATTCTGTTTGTAGAATATGCGTTTTATCGTTATCACCTATGATGATAGTTAAGCTTAATGGCTCGTTCAATTTGCCCGTAAAAGACAGAGAAATACTTTGTTTGACAGTGCTAATGTTTTTGATTTTTTCAGCAAGTTCATCACCCAGATTATTTTTTTGCTGATAATGTTCTTTCTTAACTTCATTAATATCTTTTACTAAAACAACCTGGCTTTCTTTAATAGCATGTTTAAGGCTGTAATCACGCGGGCTGTCGATAAACATATCCTTGTTGAGATCACCCTGTAAAAAAGAGTTGGTAAAGCCACGGTTAAAAACACGATGTAAGTTAGCATCGTCATTTTGTAATTGCCCCGACTGTTCAAACGTGTCGATCTGTTGTCGCCAAGTGTCAGTAACGGTATAGACATAGTGTGCATTCTTGATGCGGCCTTCAACTTTCAGGGAATCAACCCCTGCATCAACCAGTGCGGGAAGGTCAAAATAGGCAGAATTATCTTTTAGGTTAAGCGGGTAGAGATTGCCTGTTTCTGTGATTTCATATTCATCGCGGCAGGCTTGGCTGCAACTGCCACGGTTACCAGAATTACCCACGCTCACTGAGCTAGAGTAACACTGACCAGAAAAAGCAACACACAAAGCGCCATGTACAAAAACTTCGGACAACAAGTCATGCTGATGGGCAACAGCGGTTAATGATTTAACTTCGCCGATATTAAGTTCGCGAGACAAGTTAACGCGTGTTGCGCCAATTTTTGCAAGAAACTTTATTTGCCCTTCGTTATGTGTTGTCAACTGGGTTGAAGCGTGAACACTTAAGGTAGGGAAGTATTTTTTAACTAAATTGAAAACGCCCAAATCTTGCACGATAATGCCATCTATTTTGGTGTTAACGAGTTTATTTAGAATCTTGATTAAACCAGCCACTTCTTGCTCTAAAATGACCACGTTTAGAGTTAAAAACACCTCACAATCATGCTCGTGAGCTAAGCGTAAAATCCCCGGTAAATCGTCAAAAGACAAATTTGAGGCTCTATTGCGAGCATTGAAATTAACTAAACCACAATACACGGCATTAGCACCGGCAATAACGGCTGCTTTAATGGCTTCAACATCGCCACCGGGAGCTAATAATTCAATTTTTTTATTCATCTTGTGGTTCAGTATTGATAGAAAGTGACTAAGGAGTCAGTTTATGCGAGTTTATAATAATAACTGACCATAATACTATGAATTAAAGTTAGAGTTTGTGTAACTACTCAGCGTAAATTCTTAAAAAGTTCTTGACAGGGTTTTGGCGAGATTTTTATGTTCTTTCGTAACTTACGTTCTAGCCGTTAAATTGACTATTGATTAACTCTCTCTTTATAGTCAGTCGCAAATTTCCTCTAAAATACTAACGACCTCAGGCAGCTTTTTGAATCGCCTTAAAGGCGATTACAACAAGGAAAATTCGGGATTAAAAACCCATGAGATAATATACCTGTTCTTATAGAAAGACAGGTTTTCCCATTGAAAATAGATACCATTGATGTTGATTCTGCAGTCAAACATGCCAAGCAGCTGCTTGAGGCTGAACGTGACATATCGCCTGCGCTAAAATCAGCACTGGAAATAATTCTATTATTAGTAACCGTTTTATTGAATCGAGTCACGCTCAACAGTACAAATAGTAGCAAACCGCCTGCAAGTGACCCCAACCGAAAAAAGGGCAATCGCAAAAAATCAGATAAACCTTCGGGTGGTCAAAAATCGCACGTAGGTACAACGCTACAAAAAATAGAGAACCCTGATGAAATCGAGGTCATTAGCATTGATCATCGTAGCTTGCCTAAAGGGAAATACACGGATGATGGCTTTGAAACTCGTCAAGTCTTCGATATTGATATTTCACGAGTTGTAACTGAGTACCAGGCACAACGGTTAATCAATGAAAAAGGCCAATGCTTTATTGCTCAGTTCCCAGGCAATGTTACCAAAGCGGTGCAATATGGTCATGGGATAAAAGCCCACGTAGTTTATCTATCACAATACCAGTTATTACCCTACAATCGAATTCAGGAATATTTTTCTGATCAATTAGGAATGCCGATTAGCGAAGGCTCCATTTATAATTTTAATAAGCAGGCTTATGAGCAATTGGCTGAGTTTGAAACGATCAGCAAAGCAAGATTAGTTTCGTCACCCTGTATTCATGCTGACGAAACAGGCATAAATATTAATGGTAAGAGGCACTGGCTACATGGTACTTCTAGTGATAAATGGGCTCACTTTTTTCCGCATGCCAAACGTGGTACAGAGGCAATGAATGAGATTAATATTCTGCCACGCTATACCGGGATCGTGTGCCATGATCACTGGAAACCTTATTATAAATATGACTGCACCCATTCACTCTGTAATGCCCACCATGTGAGAGAATTGACGCGTGCCTGGGAGCAAGATAAACAAAAGTGGGCAATTGAAATGAAGCAACTGCTTGAGAAAATGAATGATGCCGTCAATGAATCTGGTGGCGTGTTACCGTATAAAGAAGCAGAGAAATGGAAAGTACAATACAAAGCATTACTCGTCAAAGCAGAAATAGAATGTCCTCCACCCGATAAGCCAAAAGAAGTAAAACGAGGGCGAATAAAGCGAAGTAAGGCGAGAAACTTACTGGAAAGGCTTATTGATTTTGAAGAGGATGTGCTGCGCTTCATGACAAATGAATGCGTGCCGTTTACCAATAATGCGGCAGAAAATGCGATTCGGATGACCAAAGTTCAACAGAAAATATCGGGCTGCTTTCGCAGTACCGATGGTGCCAAGATATTTTGTCGTGTCAGAGGTTATTTAGCAACCTGCCGAAAACAAGGGGTAAGTGCTACTCTGGCGATGACACTAGTCTTTGAGGGAAAGCTGCCTAAATTTGCTTTATAATTTCATTCAACTGTAAATTACGCTGAGTAGTTACTAAAATAGAAAGTAATACTATTTTTTTATATGCCATTAGTAATTCCTTGAAAATATTAAGTAGGGTAGAAATTAATTATTCTTCAATTAATCCCTTATTGTTGATATGTCATGACATTTAATCTTAAAGGAGACATAAAATTTACTTTATGTACCAATGTTAATTATAGCATCCAGCTTCAGTTGCCACTATACTGAAAGAGGCTACACCTAAATAAACTATTACCTATAACCCGCCCCCTAACTAGTCATTTTTACCCTACTAACCAGCATAATTTCCTAGTATAAACCTAATTACTATAGTCTTTTCTCTTTTTTATATGCTTTAACTACCATGCTTGTATCTCTATATATGGCTTTTATAGCTGGATTTAAAACAATAGTTATTAGTTACTCTAGGTTAGACTGACTGCGTATTGATACTCTTACATGCTCTAACAAGATACTCCTACAGCTTATAGAAAGACCACCCTAGGTTGTATACATAAGATTTTTGTAACTACTCAGCGTAAATAATTAAAAAAGTTCTTGACAGGGTTTTAGTCTTAAATTTGTAGCTTTTACCTACTTT
>CBDUDP010000037.1:0-23270 GCA_965365945.1 uncultured Gammaproteobacteria bacterium | reverse complement strand
TTAGGTGTTCACGTTCGATAAGAATCCGTGTTCACGATGCTTGCGAATGGGTGTTCATGATGGGTGCGAATATGCAGGCGGCACCAAGCTAACAATTGACTTCTGTATCAAAGAAAAAAAGCCTTATGTTTTGATTGATGCAAATCGACTAAGCGAAACACAAGCGGCACAAGAAATAATTGAATTTATTGCTGAGTTTAAAATTCAGACTTTAAACGTGGCGGGACCGAGAGCAAGTAATCAAGAACTAGCATACCCATACACAAAAGCTGTGATAAGCAACACTCTCAAAAAAACTCAATAGACATATCAATAGAGTGTGCTCGGAAGATGGCCATTAGCTAGTTCCATAATATAAAGTACGTTTCGGGAATTGATTATGGGACATAAAATGGAACGCCTGAAAGGTGCATTCTATCGTCGGCGGGAAAATTCCCATAATGTATAGATTATGAAACAATTCGATTAAGCATTTAACCCAATACTTGAGAATAATACTCAGTTGAAATACTAGACAAATAGGCGTATATGTACTGACAAAGTAACAACGAAAAGCTAGGCCTGCTGGAAAGTAGGTGCAGAAAGTTACGGATCCAGAACGGAGAGCCGGACTACCGAAGGTGACTGAGTAAAGGTTGAGTCAGGTAGTCTGGCTTTTTTATGAAATTACCTTAAAGGAAGTTACATGAAATATTTAATTAATATGTTACACCATAGATATAGCATTACATCGCGCGCGTTTTATATGCAGATGTTGTCTTTAACTGCCCTTATCGGGGTATCGATCGGGGCCACTCAAGCAGCATCGGTCTACGATTTCAATTATACATACCAAAGCGGATACGTGGTGTCCGGAGAGGTAACTGGTTCCGTGTCGGCTACTGGATTAACAGTCGATGACGGTTTCACCGTAAATTTTAACGGCACTATCGTTAACAACATGTGGTCTGGCAGAAAGGACGGTTTGACATGGGTCGCGGATAACGGGTTTATTTCGTTCGACGGCTTAACTAATAATTTTATATTTACGGACGTTGTTTTTCCAACTGGAGGGCTTATTTCGTACCATTTTTATCACGTCCCCGAAGTGTTCGCGAATATATCATCATTTGATCTATCGGAGGGAGGGCCGCGTGAGGAAACGTTTGAATCGGCAAGGTGGAGTCTAGTTGCTCAGTCTGTCCCTGAACCTACAACTTTCATGCTTATAGGGTTAGGTCTACTTGGTTTGTTATGTTCGAAACATAGAGTGAATCCATAAGAGAACAAATGCCGTCGGCACACCAACTCTACCAACGTTTAATATACCCACCCAGAACTAAAGCTATTTCTTGTGAGGTAGCTTTTTTCTTTTTCTGTTGCTCATAAAGCCGGTGTATTACGTTCTACGTGTTTTTGACAGCAGTGTAGGGCGAGCAACGCCTTTCTGCCCAACTTTGGGTAAAAAGTTAGAAGGTACCAAGAAAAATTGGGGTCGTAGCCGTTTACAGAAAATAATTTACAGCCTCTTTACTGAGAAAATTCAACGGCAGTTATGGGGCGTTACCGGACAGTGCCCATCTCGCTATTTCCCGCTCCCAATTTTACATAAGCCCGTTATGCGAACAATAACACACATAAAATCCATACACTCAGCTAAAAATCACACAAAGCCCCAAAATCACCAAAAAACCAGCGAACCAAAACGCTAATAATTACTATTAAGCACCACTTTTTCACTGGATAACTACCTTAAACTCACACATCAAAGCACCCTCAACACAAAATAAACCTGTGTAATTCCTTAGCATTATTTGGGGATAAATCAGGCTTAAACAGAGTTAAGCACAGCTACTTATTACAGCTAAATGACAGTTACTCACATTTTCTGTGGATAACTTTGTGCGTTGTTTTTGCGTAACTCGCTCAACCCTTTGCAAATAAAGGCTGAGCATTAGATTGTACAAACTTTATACAGCTATAATACAAATGCATCAATTGCCGTTGGAAAAATAGAATTTTAAATTTTATTGTCGCTCAAGTAACTGAAAATAAGGCATATAACTTATTTTCTATGGAATACGACATAAAAAACACTATGTTTTAAAAAGAACGGCACTTTGTCACATTTTTATAATTTACTATTCTGCTATGTTTTTATGAATGAATGGCAATAATTGCGGACATAGCCCTAATACTCCTCGTTGGTTTGAAGCCCCAGAGAAGCACACACGCCCGCACATAATTAAATCGTTGATTGACTCTATAAAAGGCTATTACAAAGAACCCGCTGCTTTACTGCCATCACTTAATTTATCTAACGGATCAGATCGGCAGCAACGCAGTGAACGACGCGAGGCTTGTGTTTCAGTTTTAGGTTGTTTGGTGCATTACCTGGACTTAGCAACGCTACGGGTAGGAATACCGCAAGCGGATCAATCTTTTAAAGGCATTACCATGCCGTTTATTGCTGAAAAGTGTAGCTTAACGCTCAGGCGCACAGAAAGGGCGGTAGCTGATTTAGTCGCATCGGGTTTACTTACTGTCTACCCCTTATGCGAAAAGCTAGAGGATGCTACCTATAAAGGCTATGCTGCCATTAGAACTATTAATCAAAAGATATTCACAATCTTTGGCTTAGGTGGCCGGCTTAGATATGAACGTGATAAAGCCGCAGCGAGAACAAGAAAAAAGGAGCGCAAGTCACTCAGCAGCGCAAAAGCTAAAATTGACCTAGTTATTGATTCATCCATTATCAAAGGGAAAAAAGGAGGTACGGCATCAGAAGCAATAAGCAACATCAAGGCAATTCTAAACTCCAGCTAAACCATTCAACACCGATGTTTTGCACGATGATCTTAGCTGATTAGAATCTGCTACACCCTATCAACCCAGCATGGCCTTTAAGCACTACCGAAATGGTGTTTAAAGGCCATTTTTCGTTTATATCCACGCAGAAATAAATCGAATCACCGGATAAAGTATCTATGCAAAATTATAAGTGTCGGTAGGTTTTTTGTACCTCTTAGAATACGATCTTAAGTGTCAGCCTCTATCGTGCTTAAGTGGCTTAGCTTATTCAGCCTTTTATTCAGATTAAAATAATGAGTCATTCCATGACAGTTTTAGAAGTCATCCATGACTTCTATTAGATTGCTCAAGCGCCGCAAGGCTTAGTTGGTTAGGGCGATAGATAAGAAAATTTCTATCTTCACTCTTCTGCGCACTGTAAGAGCCAACAATCACTTCTTTTGTTTACCTATACCTTGCTGTACAGTCACTCGCTTTTGCTTAAAGACGAGACTCTGCTTAATGAAATTAGCTGTATTTATTGTGCTATCACTTTTTACATCATCTATTTTTTCTGCATCACCGACTAAATCTGATGTTGAAGACCTTCTGAGATTCATCGATAAGTTTTCAAAGCCAGCAGCAGAACAAAAGGTTTCTCCCCGAACCCCACTTCCAAAATATCAAAGCGCAGCGGTAATAAAACAAGATAATAATGTACTTCGCTTAGATTACGAAGGTTTTACAGTTTGGCTGGATTGCGAAAAAAGAGGGGCTGTGAAATTTCAATATACGGCGCAGCGGGACAATGGAAAATTTAAACGAAAAAAGAGCTTTTATATTGACCCCAAGGTTCCAAGAGAGTGCCAGCAATTTAAAACTTCATCTTATAAATCTCCTAGTCAACGATATGATCGTGGACATCAAGTACCTGCTAATCATTTAGATTATTCAAAAGTAGCCATCAAGCAAACAAACTACATAACAAATATTCTGCCGCAAGCTGCAAATATGAATCGTGGCGCTTGGCTTATGACTGAAGAAATTACAGAGTGTTATCGTGATATTGATGAACTGCTAATTATTGGCGGTGTTATTTGGGGAGATAATCCTGATGATGATTATTTTTTGAAGTCGCACGGAGTAAAAACACCGGATGCTTTTTGGAAAGTGATTATTCGTGGTGTTGGTTCAAATCAAAGAGCGATTGCCTGGATCGTGCCGAACTCTCAGGAGGCTAAGCGAAAGGTGCTAGATAGTTATCAAGTTTCAGTTTCTGAGATTGAGCGTGTGACAGGTGAGGCAATACCAGTAGCTGATTATGTTAAGTATGATAAAGGGAATCCGTGGGTTTTGCCGCGAGGGTGTGATAAGGGGTAGGGTGGTTTATTTTTAGGTAACCTAATAATTAAGGAAATAAAAAAAATGGGGGGGGGAAATAACTGGCTCTAGCCATGATCAAACATTTAAATGAGTATCTTATTTATGATGTTTAATCGTTACAGGTTTTAGTTTTATGACCAGTTTCATTATTGCTGTTAGACTATATTTCATGATGCAGATGCAGATCAATATAACTACTTGCGAAACAATTTGAATTTCAATGGAAGAAAAAAAAGACAAACCACCCCAGAAGGACGAGTTAGATATTGCGCGAGGAATTGAGGGAGTCCTTCTTGGGCTGTTCTTACTTTTTATCCGGATTTTTAGGACATGCTATACTTTCGTAGTCAATCCAAGAACATTTGCAGATTCTGTTTCATCGATCAACCCCCTGGACAAGAGTTTTCCTTCCCAATTCGCTCGACCCCTTACATATTTTTCTGTAAGTTTAGCTATCTCGATCACCATCTTTACAGCAGTTCTAGTTCCACTTAACCCAGATCAATTTCTAGATGCAGACAACCTATTTTACTTGTTAGTTTGGGATGCTGTAAAAGGTGGAAACATAACTAAAATAATTATTGGATTATCTCCATTCATTGCTGGCCTAGGGGTCTACGCGTATTGCATTTCTTGGTGCTCTACCAAATGCCATAGGATAATTTCGTTTACCAACAGTCTAAAGGTTATTTCGTATTTTGCTGGAACTTTTTTTCTGCTCAATCTAATCTTAGGCCTACTTGTTGGACATCTACTTTCAAAATTACAAACAAATCCTTTTGAAGATTTCATAATTTTTGGATCTGTGATTTTCATTTGGGTAGCTTTGGTTCGAAGTGTTTTCTCATTCTTGTATTTACTAAAGGCACACCTCAACATAAGCTGGCCCGACACAATTAGCCTTTTCGTGCGGGCGACATTTGTATTCTTTCTTTTATGTATGATTGTCGTTAAATGGTTTGGTTGGGAGTTAACGATTAATTCTATATAAACACTTGGAGGTTACCTCAGGCCTTAAAGCAAGAACTCAGAGCTGAGTAAAATTGTACATTTTTAACAAAGGTCTCTTTTGGGTCGTTAACAATCATCTAGTACCAAGCAACTATTCCAGATTCATGGCGTATTAAATATTAATTTAAAGGTAACCTAAAAAACAATCTATACTAACTATTACTCTCAAATAGCCAAGAACCAGATCATGCCAACTAAAAAAGAAACCCGTGGCAGAAAACCTTTACCGTTAGATAAAAAGAAAGCACCACAAGCAACGGTAAAAATAAACAACTTCATTCTACCCTTTGTCCAAGAATTAAAAGGTAACCTAAAAAAAGGATTGGTTTCAGGTAAAACCTTGTCTGGACTATTTTCTGTTTTGAATGGTACGGAACAACAAGCCAGCGTTTTTAATGATCCTGATGCAGTTAGTATTGTTACTGGACTACAAGAAAAAATACACGCATTAGAAGCTGAAAAGCGAATTAGCGACAGTAAGTTAGCTAAACAGCAAGAAGTAAGCTTAAATCTTGCTCAAGAGCGGGATAAAGAGCATTTGAATGTAATACATACAGAGAGCAAGCTTAACGGCTTAAAGTCTAGCTATCGCTTACTAAAGCATGATCATGAAGCATTGTTACACCGAGAGCATGATTGCATGGCAATTAAGGGTGATGGTCAGCGCTGCACTAAGAAATCAGTTACTGATGCTATCTATCATGATATTAATATCCATGTATGCGTACAGCATGCAAAAGCTTTAGCTAAAAACGTACAACAATAAAAAGGTAACCTAAAAATAAAACTACCAAACAAGCCCAATAGCTAGAATAACAGCGATTAAAACAAAACTGGCTACATCATCAGCGGTTTTCTTAACCTCTTGGTATTGCTCGCCCATTAACATCTGAATACGATTAGTAACTTGATCCTGCATGTGGATTTTTTGTTGCATTACGTTCTCCTTTTGTTTTATTTAATAATAACAAGAGAACCAAAAAAGAACAATATTTTATTTTGTTGGGGTTTCTTTTATCTTTTAAAAAAGAGAACAAAGAAAAAACCTAAGTTAGATAAGTTAAAAGATAGTTAATATAAGTTACAGGGTGAAAATATGCTCTGTAGGCTTTTAAATACAAGGCTTATAGAAAAATAAGCGTTAGGAAAACTACGATGGTCCGTTAGGAAAACTACGATGCTGCGTTAGGAAAGTAACGATAGTCCGTTAGGAAAACTACGATGGCGTTAGGAAAACTACGATAGTCCGTATGATGCTTTATTCCACTAAAAAACAGGAGGTAGAGGGGTGGAATGTATATTTTGTTATTGATACATCGATAGTAAAAGGTATAATTGAATGAAACTTTGTTATTGATACATCGATACCTAATGAATAATTCTTTAGAGCCAGAAACGCATAAACAAAGGGACTTTTTTACTTGTGATGTTTTTGATACCTATAAAGATGATACCGCAAGTATGGAGCACCCTGTATTTAGTTTGTCCACTAAGCCTGATTTTAGAATGCTTGTTTATAAAAACAATGACTCTACAATCAAAATAAAACCTAGTTACACTGGGTTAGCGACAATCCATGATAAAGATATTTTACTTTATTTAGCCTCCAGTTTAATGAATGCCAAGAACAATGGTGAGAAAATACACCAAGTTGTTAGGTTTGTTGCTTATGACTACATGCTATCAACAAATAAAAAAACCAGTGGGGTTCAGTATCAGCAGTTAAAAGACGGGCTAAGTCGTCTAAAAGGTACGGTTATTGAAACTAATATTAAAACAAACGGCACAGAAATAACCCGAGAATTTTCTTTGATTGATGAATGGGGTGTGATTAAAGAGGATAATAATGGCAAGATGGTTGCCGTTGAAGTTAAGTTGTCAGATTGGTTTTTTAGTTCCATTATAGGCAATGCTGTTCTTAGTATTGATAAGGGCTATTTTAATCTTAGAAAACCAACAGAACGGCGATTATATGAGCTTGCTCGTAAACACTGTGGTAATCAGGTTGTTTGGAAAATTAAGTTGGAAAATCTCAAAGGTAAATTAGGGATTACATCTCCGACAAGAACACTGCGCTTTAATATTAAGAAAATCATCGAAACCAACCATCTTCCCGAATACAACATATCAATGGACGACGATATTGTGATGTTCACCCGCAAAGAGCCACCTAAAGAAAATAAGCCGCCAGATTATTTACCCAAGCATGTGGCTAAAAAAGAGATTGAGAAACAGGCTAGACCAGGAGAAAGTTACGATCAAGCAGCGGAGAGGATTAAGGGTCTTAAAGCGGCTTTGAAGCGGTAAGTTAATACTAAATATTTTAGAGGGATTGATCATGAGTAATCAATATTATGTACAAGATAGCCGGGCATATCATTATAAAGATAATCGAAATATCATCTGGTGGGCAAAGAATTCAGCAGGTTACACAGCAGATTTAACAAAGGCTGAGGTATTCACAGAAGAGCAAGCATTTGAACTTAACAGTCTTCGCGATACTGATATGCCGTGGTGCAAATCAGATATTGATGGACAGGTAAAACTTGATTGGCAAGGAACCCCATTTTTTCCGTTAGACAGTTTGGCTCACATCCGGATGAAGAGTGAAATAATAAAAAGCACCTGAAGAGCTAATAAAACTTTCACGACATTTCATTTATTAAGGATCAAGTAGTAGATGTGGCTGTTAGAAATTTAACAGCAATCTTCCAGTTAATATCTTCTCCAAGTTCAGGCCTATGGCTTACAACCTGATCAGGATTATTCTTTAACCAGGTGTTAAATTCTTCAAGTTTTCCACTTTCTTTAAGTTGCTGCTCAGTACAGTCGAAAACTTCACAAAGTTGGCTGGTTATTCTGAACATATTTTAAATATCAATTAATTTGGTTTCGTCATTTTCATTATCCAGCATTTGGTCACGTAGTTGCCAACGAATGCTTAATGTTTTCATTTCATTAAATAGGTCTATAGCAAACTCAAGTTCAACTATTTTTTTAGTAAGCAAATCGCAAAGACCGGTGCGCAGTGCAACCAATCTTATTAGTCTCTTATCTTCTGGGTGTTTTTTTGCTAAAGCATCATTGTTTATTGTGGTCTGCGCATCTAAGCAAAAGTTGATATCCTCCTCTCCAGCGACTTCTTCCATTGCGAATGATGGAGTGGATAAGCTGAGTAGGAACAAAAGAAAAAATTTAATAGGCATGGTTTAACTCCTTTCTGTATTTATCGAGAAACTTTAACTTCACTAATCCCCATTCCAAATAACACGTCCACAGCTGCAATAAGCCGCTTAAATACGCGAGAGCCACCCCGCGCAGTTTCCAATATAGGATTAAGTTGATGAGTGCCTTCCAGTGTAACTAACCAGCCATCACCAGCATCGGACTGTTTAATAACCGGCACCTGCAAAGCCCCCGCTTGAAATAATAACTCGGCTTCCTTAATCACCATCAGTTCAGGCCGTTAGTTGATTCAGGCATGATTAATTTAACACTAGGGAAATAAGTGCTAAACCTACCTTTGTCGCGAGAAATTAACTGATAACCTTCAACAGCAGCATGTGCGCCAATAAAGAAATCCGGCAGCACATTGGTTTTAGATCCTTTGCGTTTTTTGTACTGTAGAAAAGCTTTTCCAGCTAAAAACAAGGCTTCTTTCGGAATAGGGTTATTAGAAAAGCCTAAATGATCGAATAAGGCTTCCACTTCTTCAATGCGCTCAAATCCAACGGAACACTCAGCATAGATGATAGGGTTAATTACGAAAGTATTGTTTTGATCCAGCCGCTCTAAAGTGGCAGCGCTCCATTCAAACCAAGCGCTTTGTGGATCGGCTAAATCAGTGACCACACATGTATCAATTAAGATGATGGCCATGCTTCATCCCGCGTTAAAGTCATGATTTCATCGGTGCTCATAGTGAGTTTCCCGGTTTTGTGGGCAGTTCTGAAGCGACTTGCTGTTTTATCTGATGCCTTAGCTTTGGCAATATACCAACGACCGTTTTCATCTTGTAAAAACTCAACCTCAGTTTGTGAAGGAATAATCCCCATACTTTCCCGTACACCCTTGGGGATAGTTACCTGACCTTTGCTTGTGACGTGCATCGTGTTGTTCTCCATAAGTAATATTTTAATGGTAATACTTTTTGGTGTTTAAATCAATAGTTTAACTTTGTTGTTTTGTTTATTGTATTTTGTTATAACAAAAGTTAATTTTTGTATAAACAAAATTTAAACTATGTTTATAAAATCCATTCTTTACCTAAGCTTATTCATACCACTACAGGCGATAGCTTGGGATGATGCACGGGTTTTAGCTTTTATTGCCAATACTAACCCAGTGATTCGATCACAGTACCAAGTTAGTGAGGTCTACGCTGTTCCGAGTGCTTTAGATTATGTGCTAGAAAATACGACATTTAGCGGTAAAGCGGGATTGGGTGGTACAGACTTTAGAGAAACGCCTTATACCGTTTACGGAGGGCTGCAGTTCAATATCCCTTTATCATCAAGAAAAGAAGAGCGTGAGCAGGCTATCAAGCAAGTAGCTGAAAAAAAGGCAGTTGATAGCATTAATACTAGCGTGATGACCGATATGGCTAAATTAAGGCTGTTAGAGTCTGAGCTTGAAGCTTCTAGTGTTAGGCGTGAGTTTTTAAAGAAAAAAGCGGCATGGGTAAAAGAACGTATTGATCAAGGTTATGCGTCCGACATGGATAAACTTTGGACTTTAGCGGAGAAGATTAATACTGAAGATGCTTTGGTGGCTAAAAATACACTTCAGTCTGAAACGCAAAGGCACAGATTAGCGCGTTATGCGGGTGAGCAGTGGCAAGCCCTGCTTGCTTATTTAAAAGGCGATGAAAGCGCGTTAGGAGGCATTGATGGATAAGATTATTGGCTTGATTGGTCGTGATGAAGTGGTTGCGGATTTAGTCGCTGAGGTTCGCAAAGGTAAGCATGTGATTCTAACGGGTTCAGTCGGCATTGGTAAATCAGCGGTATTGCGTGAAGCTTTGGAGCAAGTGAGTGGTAGAGTTGGTTTGATTATTCGGCTGCATGATCATCAAGCCAAAGGCCAGTTTGTAGAAATGGCTAGGCAGATGCTGGAATTGGGTTTAATTACGGCTAAAGAGCTGGATTTACCGGCACAGTTCCATGATATTCCACCGGCAGACATTGAGTGGAAAGATATTAGAAATAAGGTTAATCGCATGAGTATGCGAGATTTAACACAAGTGGTTATTCCGGCGCTGGCAAGATCTGAAGATAAACCCGTGATTGCTGTGGATGATTTAACCAGTTTAACACCTACACAAATGGCGTTTTGGTTGGCGATCTTTGAACATGCTCAAGTAGTCGGCTGCGCTTCTGAGAAAAAGCCTAGAGTTAAAAAGCTTTGGTGGAAGATGAAAGAGATTTCTATTAAACCATTACCCCCTGCTGTGGTTAAGGAGATGGTTAAACAGTATATAACTAGCAAAGGAATTCTAATTGAGTCCCCTGATCAATATATTTCCCATGTAGTGAAGCAATCTAGCGGAATTCCACAAGCCATATTTGATATGTTAGAAGAATCTAGCAAAGAACGGATTATTGATAAACGAAAAGTGCGAGAAATGCGGCATGATGCAGGCGTTACTTATTTAGATTTTACGCCTGTTGTAATGATACTTGGTGCCTTGATTGTATCTATGCGTTATATCGGTATGGGGACGGGGGATAAGACCTTATACATTCTTGGAGGAATGGGTGCTGCACTGTTTTTGACCTTTAAGTTCTTTATTTTTAAAGGGGTAGGGCGGTAGTGTCATACTATTTAATACCAAATGATATGATGTCATATCATACCATTTCATACCATACGGTATGTTAGCCGCCACTCATATAGTCTTTTCTACAGCACTATATCTTGGTGGCGCTGCTGTTTTTGAGTATAAAACCAGCATAATGATGTGGGCGATTGCAGCTTTATTTTCTTTAATGCCAGACATCGATTTACCCACGTCAAAAGTTGGCAGGCCGTTGTTTTTTATTTCAGCTCCACTTGAGCGGCGCTTTGGTCATCGAACTATTACCCACTCGTTTATTGGTGTTGGTATTCTGGCTTCATTGGCTTCACCTTTGTATGTTTATTATCCGTTGGCATTCTGGGCGATCATGGGCGGTTATTGGTCGCATATGCAAATCGACATGGCTAATATTCGAGGTGTGGATCTGTTTTGGCCTTCAGCAATTAGAGTTGTCATGCCGGGTAAGATTCGATACCGTTTAGAAGTCGGCAGCAAAGCAGAAATGATAGTGATGTGTTCGCTTCTGGTGTCTTGTCTTGGTTTGTACCCTATGAGTAATTTAGGTCTACGTGGTGGCTTGCATCAAATTCTGCGTAACTTTGAAATTGCTCATGATGAATATGTGAAAGTGCAGGGTAAAAACTTTTATACGCTGGAGTTGAACGCGATTGATAATTTAACGCTAGAGCATATTGAATGTAATTGTCCGATTTTAGGCGCATGGCAGGGCGGCTTGATTGTCGAATATAACGGTAAATCAAGAGCAGTTGGAGCGAGTGAAGTAAATCATAATTTATTCCCCAAGGAAGCAGTGTTGATTAAAGGTGAGCCGTTAAGAGTGATTACGCAGCGCATAAAAATGAATGGCCGCTCATTGCGTTGGTTAGTGAATAACTTACAGTCTAATCATGAATATTATTTGTTGGGTGAGCTGTTTGTAGATTCTGGAATGTTGCCGAGCATGAATGATATTGAGTTGTATCATCCTGTTATTTTTGGTGGCAGTACGGTTAGATTGCATTATGCCAAGGCTTCGGATTTGGACGACTATTTGAATATGGTGGCTATTCGGGGGGAGGTTGTGGTGCAGTTTTGGTTGAAGCCTGGGGATGAGGTGGTGGAGTTGAGGTTTTCTAGGGGGAGCGTTGATTCTATGCCTGATGTCTTAAACGATTTGTAATTTATAATATATTTAACTAATATATATATATGTTAGTTAAATGAGTGAGAAGTAAAATGTCTAGTAAAGAAAAAACTATATTTATTTATACCTTAGAGGATTACAAGGCTGATATAAAAATATCTAAATCATTAGATGATATAGGGAAGAGAAGGGCTTTAGCTACAGCTTCTTCAAAAAAATATAAGCAGACTGTGCTTTTTGGCTGGTTAGAAAAAGTGGAAGTTAATGAGCAAGTTGACCTAACGCCTACTCTGGCTTTAAATTTGGTAAAAGGCTGGATTGGTCGTGGTATTGATCGAGAAAGATTAAATAAGTGGTTTATGACTACTGACCGTACTGCTGCAAATAAAAGTGAGGATCATCATCGTAAGGATGAACTAATAGAGAAATATAAGGAGCGGGTGAATAATGATATAAAAAAAGCAATTGTCGATATGAGGAAAATTAAGAAGTCTGTTTTTTAATTTACTAAGTAATATATGTGTTAGTTGATTAATAATGTAATTACAATTTAGTAGTGACTGTTTTTAATAGGCATTCTAGGACTTCTTATAAATTAACTAATGGATATATATGTTAGTTAATTATTTGTAATATCTTGGTGTTAAAGTGGTGGAGTTGAGGTTTTCGGGTGGGGAAAGTGGCTCAACTCCTGGGGTGTTGGAGGGGATGTTTTAGTTAGGACAGTAAATTTAAGGCAAAACTTATGGAGTTGCCCTTAATTCATAAAATATTTCAATTTGCTGCTTAATTTTTTCGCGTAAGTCATTGGTGTTATTTACTCTAAGTTGTTTTATTCCAGACAAATTGAAACCAATATCAGCTGTACTATCACTAACACCGTCATTATGAATAAGTATAAAATTTTTCTGAGGTAACTTTTTGCCTTGATTCAAACCCATCAAATAACCTATTTCATGATAAACATTCTTATTACCGCAAGTAAGGTCTGCAATGAAAAATCCAGAATCTTCAATCAATTTGAGGATTTCATCATTAATTTGGTAAGAATAGCCAGTGTTGAACTGGTCAATACGAATATCGCGTAGGTTTATATCGAGATTATGAGCTTGATTGAGATCCTCAACTGCATCTTTGATCGCCTTGTAGTTTGCCTGAGTATTATCACTAAATTGCATAGAAATAAAAATAGTGCGTTTTCTGGCATCTAACACACAATCAAATATTTTTATGATCTCCTGAGATTGTGTATAGTACGTTTGATAAATATGGTTTTCCAGTACCCAGTTTTTAAATATGGTTAACTTGCCGGAATCCTGATAGGCATAATGAAAGAAAGCGCTTAATAAGCCGCTGTTGCGTTGTTTACCTAGATTTGGGTGGTCATATAGCGTATTGATTTTGCTTAACTGGCCTTTAAATCGACTAATTTCTTGATCGAGCGTATTTTCATCCAATCTAATCAACTTTTTTTGTGCCAGGCTTTCAAAGGTTTTCAATAAAAAGGTGCGCTTTGTCACTAATGCATCATTGTCTGAATCAAGTACCTTGGCAATATTGGGAATCATTGCCATATCCAAACTGTTTAATACTTTTCTGGCTAATAAATAGTCAGCGCCAAACTTATTCAACAAGGTATCGTCAGTAAATAGCTCGGTATCTTCAAGAATTTGCTTTAGGCTTTGCTCCATCGTCAACGCAATTTGGCGATAATTGATATTATGGAACAAGGCTCGACTGAAGCGGTGTAGTTTGTCGTTATCGTTAAATAGCACCAAACAATACGGCACGTTTAAATTTTGGTAGCGCTGGATTTTCTCGGTACTGAGCTTTGTTTCTAAACTATCACTTAAAATACTTAAACGATGATTACCATCAATACGATGGAATTTATTGAATTGCTCTGCGGTTAGATCCTTATCTTTAATGTCAATCGTAGCCCGACGATATAATTCTGTGCCTCGGGCATCTTTTCCAGACTTTCGCGATGTGACCGAATAACTTAACTTAAATTGCGAAAACTCGTACCGTTCGCTCTTATTCGCATCAAACTGATACATAAATTTATTAACTAAATCGCCATGACTGCCTGCGTCAAGGCTTGTACCCAGTATCACTTCTGGAAAAAACAGGTATTCGCCATCATCCAGAAATTTTTCCATGCGCTCTTGTTGGTGGGTGATTAAATCACGCTGATAGCTGGGATCAGGTTCTGAGATTTGATATAAATCACCCAGTCGGGCATAACCACGCAAGCAGACAAAATTACCGAGAGAGCGATCTAATACCCCTTGTAAAATCATGCTTCACCTAAAATCATGGCTTCCACTTCCTTTTTGGCCTGCTCTAATTCGGCTTTGGCTTGTTGTTGTAGTTGTTTGGCTTGGTTGCGGATTTGGGTGATATGGTTGGCTATTTCGGTTTGTTTTTCTAATGGCGGTACTGGAATCATTAATGATTTAAGAACATCTAATCCTATCCCAGATTGGTTATTCCAGTTTGTACAAATTGAATAGAATATTTTACTTTTTTGATATGCATTAAGAATAATTTCTAAATAATCAGGGTAAATCTTTCTCTTGTTTACCTTAATTTTTGTAATATGGTTAGAAAAAAACAATTCTTTTTCTTCTTTTAAAATGGTTGTTTTACCTACAAGCACCTGACTATTTGTATTATTAAAAAGCACATCATCAACTTCAATTTTTTCCCCTTTAAAATCTTCAGGTAAATAAATATTTTTGTCGTATTTTAAAGCCCCATCTCTATTTATATTCGTTGGTCTTATTTGAATAATGCCTTGTCTTTCATCTGATTGATCTTGCTTACCTGCACCAACCCCTGAAACAAAAGAAATGGAAACAGCCTGCAATGATTCACTCTCATAAGTTCCTGCATTAAATCTATTTAAATCAGAAAAGTAAAAAATAGGATCAAGACGTTTTCCTGTAACAATTTTAAATTGTGCTCTAAATATCCGGCTTTGTAGGGCGTTTTCTACTTGTTCAGGCAATTCAATGCCCAATTCAGCTAACAGGTAACCATCTATACTATCTAGTAACCGTTGTGCTTCGGTTTCTTTTTGTTTTTTTGCAGCATAACCAGCATCCATTACATCGGTAATTAAATTTTGTTTTACAGAAGAAAACCTCGGGATAAGGAAGGAAGATACTTCTTCAAGGTTTAGATTTGCTCTAGCTACTGGGCGCTTAATCCTATCAATCACTTTTTGCCCCATTGATGTAAGTAAAAAAGCTCTTACAAATTCTGGTTTCAAACTTGGCTTTAACCTTATAGCAGCAATTGCTTGATTAATGTTTGCATCTTTATTGTCTTTATATATTCCTACTTTACCGATGGTTGCACCAACAATAGCAATTAAAACATCATTTTTTTTAATCTTTGAGCTTTTCATTATCCCATTATGAATAGCTGGTTTAATATAAAGCAATTGAGTAAAATCAAGCTCACCATCTTCTAAAAAGTCACCACTTCTAACAAAAGGCACACCTATTTCTGAATAACAATATGCATCTCCACCACTTTTAGGAGTAATACCTGAAAAAATAGATAAACTTTGATTTGACAGTCGAGTTGAGCCAATTTTTCGTAATTTATTTTCATTTTCTATAAATTTTGGTTCATAGAAGTGTGGATCGATTCTTCCTTCCAAGTTACTACGTTTAACGATAAATACATTGTTACAATCTAACTCAGAAGAAAGCTGAAAACTCATACTTCCCCCTTTTCAATCGCGGCAATAAATCGAGCTAACTCGTTTCCAATTAAATCCAACTCATTATTATTAGTCGGCTTGCCCGTTGCGTCATAGCCAATATCTTCCGCAATTGCCATAAAAATGGGGTAGTCATCGAGTAGCTGTTGTTTTTGCTCTATATATTGTTCAGTCAAGGTTTCTTTAATGGCATCGGCTTTTTCTTTGTATTCCGCATTAACCAGTTGCTTCCATGCTTTATAGTTTTCTGAGTCGGTTAAGGCTTTGCCTTGCAGCCCTTCAGGGTTATCAAAGCCTTTCAGTGCTTTAATCTGCTGTGTTTTCTGTTTTTCCAGCGCTTGCAGTTGCTTAAGGAAGTTATTTTGTTCTTTAAGTTTATCTTGTAGACTGATTTTTTTGTGCTGGATCGCTTCGGTCATTTCTGCCGTATGTTTTTTCAAAAACAATACGGAGCTTTTTACGCCTGCACCTGTGGCTTGGAAGGCGGTTTGCGGCATGGAAACAACCGCGACAATGCGGAACTTTTCTTCTATGCCATCTCGCACATATTGCAGGCTGGAGTTGGTTAATATGCCATCAGGGACAACAATGGCTAAATAGCCGCCTGCGGTTAGGAATTTATGGCATTGCTCGATAAATAAGATTTCAGTGCTTTGGTTGTCTCTATCCAATTGTTTGGATTTTGGGTTTAACCAGTCGATGCCTTTTTGTGCATAACCATATTGGTGCATATAGGCTTGTTCTGTTTGTTTGATGCTGGAGCCAAACGGTGGATTGGTGATAATAAAATCGAAGCGATTATAGGAAAATCCTTCGTTTTTGGTGCGTGAATAAATTCCTTGTTGTTTAACATTGCCATCCTGATCTTTAATATCATCAATGGGTAGCAAACCATCGGTCGCAATCACATTGGTATGTCCATCATCATGAATAATCATATTCATTTTGGCGGTTCTGGCGATTTGTTCGTTAATCTCTATGCCGTAAAGATTTTTTTCGGCAAAATCATGCCAGTGTTTATAATGCGCGTTGGCTTCTTTGGGATCGTTTTCAAAATCTGGGTAAAAGTCTGCGGCTTGTTTTCTAACTTTATCCAGTGCATGAAGTAAAAACCCACCACTACCGCATGATGTATCTAAAACTAATGAGTCATGCGTTATCGGCAAGGTATCAACAATAAAATTAACGATGGGTCGTGGGGTAAAGTATTGACCAAAATCACCCCGGAAAAATGCCCCCATAAAGGTCTCGAAAGCTCGTCCTTTGCTGTCAAGATCGGTATTGCCTAAATGGATGCTTTCCAGATAACCGACCACGGTACGCAATTTTTCGGGGTTAAGGCGTATATTCTCTTTAAATACTTCAGGGTCTTTTTTACGACCTTCTTCGTACAGTGCTTGAATGCGTTGCTGTAATTTTTTATTGGTTTCTGCTTCATCTTTTTCTGCATGAATCTGAAAATCGTATGCGTCACCTTTTTTTCTGGCTTTGCGCTCATCCCATATTTTGCAAAAGATCAGTTTATCCAGCTCGTCGAACGCTTCCGATGGGTTGAGTTCTCCGCCACCCCAAAGCGAGTTATGAGCTTGTTTAAAACGTCGCGTTAATTCATTTTCTTCTACTGGCTCTAATTCAAAAAGATTTTGTCCATTGTAGTCGCCACCGCCTTTAGCATATTTAAAAGGGGCTAATTTTTTAACGCCATATTGCGGTATATCGGTTGCCGTTAAATATTTCCTTGGCTCTTTCTCTGGTATTTCAAAATAAGCGTCTTTAATATTTGAGGTGACCCAAAAATATTTAGCTCTTACCGTGCCTGTTGCTGCATAGCTAAAAGCTTGACCTATTGCTTGTTTAAATTCTAGCTCTGAAACTTCTTCTTTTTTACATTCAACAACAATATGGGCGTGTGTATGCTCTGCGTTGTTATAGACAATAATATCAGCTTCACGGGTATCTGATCCCATTTTGACCGATACAAATTGTTCTATGAGTTCAGGCGCATATTTATAGTCGATAATCAATTTTAAAAAAGTTTCAGCTTGTACCTGTTCTTCTGGGTTGCTGTAATTTCTTCTTTTATTTTGATGAATATAGGTAATGTATTTTTTTTCTTCATCAAACTTGATTAAGCCTTGATCGATTCCTTGTTGTATCAGTGACATTTATTATTTTCTTCCAATATTTAGCTAAAATTAATATATATTTATAGTTACAGACGTTTATATATCCGCCACCAACCGACTCAACCGCTCCTGCCCTGCATGCGTATAAATCTGAGTAGTAGCAATACTTTCATGCCCAAGCAAAGCCTGTATATCAATCAGCTGCACGTCATTTTCTAAAAGGCGTGTAGCGTAGGTGTGTCTTAACTTGTGTGGCGTGACCTTTTTATCAATTCCAGCTTTATCCACCAGCTTCTTTAAATACGCTCTGGCAGCATGTTGGCCTACCGGTTTGCCGCCAGGTTTTTTAGAAAATAAGTATTCATCACGGGATTTATCGGCAATCGAAACAGAAAATACCCGACCAAAAGACTCAGGCAATGGTACTTGCCTTTCTTTATCGCCCTTCCCTATTACCCGTACAGATTTAGCTACGCCATCCACTACGCGAACATCACTGGTTTTTAACCCTAGTGCTTCGCTAATACGTAGGCCTGACTTCTGTATTAACTCAAACAGCAGCTCATAACGCTGCCGTATCTTAACCGATGAGGTTTTAGAGCGACCAAAAATGGTTTCAGGAATATCATCATAGTTACGCATAGCCCTCATAAATTCGTCTTGCTCTTCTGATTCCAACCAGACAGGCATACGGCTTGGGCGTTTGGGTTTATCGATTAAATAGATGGGGTCGTCCTGAACATGGTCACGGCGTTTACACCATTTATAGAAAGTAGACAGGCAGGAAATTTTTCTGGCTACCGCATGAGCACCAGTTCCCTTTTTAGATAAGTGGCTAACAAAGTGCTCCACATCGACGGGCTGACATTTTCGCCAGTCGAGTTCTTCTTCTGTTAACCAGGCAATCCAGATGTTTAAATCTGAGTTGTAATTGTAGCAAGTGGTGTCCGCATGACCCTTGGTGTATTTTAAAAACTCCAAAAATTCTTTCTGGATCTTCTTGAATTTCAATTCAATAGAATTCGCCATCTTTCCTCCATCGCACTCACCGAAACCTGTTTGAAAAAATCCGTTTGGATTCGGGGCTACACAATTTACTAAAATTAGTATTTTATATTGTTTTGTATGGAATGGCAAAACGTAAAAATTCAGTATTTACGCAGAAAACCGCCTATTAAGGACTATAAAAACACCCATTTACAGTATAAAAAACACTAAAATTACGTAAAACAAATGTTTTAGTAACTTTAGTGCCGTTTTTGGGCTATTTACACCCAAAACAGACAAAACTTTATTTTTGTACTAACATTATTATTAGTGTTAGTGCTAACAATCACCTGTTACTGGTAACGAATAAAATGGCTACTTCAAATCAAGAAAGACAAAAACAATATCGAGAAGCAAAAATTCAATCTGGTCAGGCAAGAGTTTCTTGCTGGTTAGATGAAGATGATAATCGGCGATTACAACGCTTGATGAATTCTTTAGACAGCAATGATAAAAAACAGCAGGGATATTCTTCTGTTATCAGCCAAGCCTTAAAAGAACTTGAAATCAGTTTAACCCCTCCCCCACAGAGAGAAATTGTTAGATATGGTTTGCGGATCATGAACAATGGAGCAATTAAATGAGCAATGATAATCAAGAAATCGTAGTTACCGATATTCAAATACCCTTCTGGTCAATGGTTGTGTTGATGGTCAAGCTTGCTATTGCTTCTATCCCTGCCCTATTCATCTTATCGATATGCGGTATGCTCGCAGCTGGTTTTTTTGGTATGTTTTTTGGCGGCATAGGTCGGTTTTAATCATGACCTACATTTCTCTCGAATTAGGAAAGGCACCAGAAACTGTTACTGAGGCAGTCGATAGATTGTTGGTTGTCTTAAGTGATGATCAGAAAGCTGAAATAGCATCTACACCAGAAGATGATCTGATTGATATGCACTTCGGTTTAGGCAGAGAAATTAGAAATGCGTTTGGCTTGCATGATTTGGGCAGTAAATTACTGGCTGATTGTGGTACGCCACATCCTGATGATGGGGCTGGGGTGATTATCATGAATTTATGGAAACAAGTGCAGGTAGTTGATGAGAATACAGATTAATAGCCGCGAAAAAGAGCTTATTTATAAGTATTGGTATATGGCTCCTGAAAATGTGAAGTCCCAACTTACAAATACTCGTAGAAAAACCTTAGATATTGAGCCTGATGATATTAAAGACTTAGTTGGTTATTTATCTCTGGAGTGTAATCATTGCGACAATAAGAAATTAGCTTATGAGCTAGATGATTTATGCGAAATGTTAGAGAACTTTATTAACCCTTCCTCTTATATTATGAATTTCTGATGACTGGCTCGGCTATCGCCCAGCACTTTATCTGATAAAAGCCATCCCTGGCCGCGGCAGAAAGCATCCCTGCTATCTGCCATGAAGCTTCACCGCATTAAACCCGCAATTGTTCCCTCCGCTCAAAAGCATACGTCCCTGTACGCTTTTGAACTGTCGGTCACAAATGCTAGTCTTCAGCTGCTCTTTAAAGTTCATCGCGCTTTTCTTGCAGTCTTGCGTTATATCTTCAGCCTGTGCGCATACGTCCCTGATAAAAACGGAAAGCATCCCTGCTCTCCTTGCGTTATGGATACTTGGCTTTTGTTTTCAGACTATCGGGTATGAATGTTGGCGGTATATCAAACCTAATATCATCTTCTAACTTTTGATGTATCTCTAGGTTTCTACCACAATGATGAATGCCTTCGGCATAAGTATTTGAAGTCCGCCACCTCCCCCGCCCACCAAAGCCCCGAAAACCTACTAGGCTTAACTACCTTCCCCTATTATCAAGCTTTATTCTCGCTGTTTAGCGTTCTTTATTTAGGGCTTTGGCGTTCGGATGTCGGGCGTGTTAATTAATACTATATGGTATGATACCAATTCATACCATACTATATCATCTAATATGCACGAGCTAAGCGACCGAGAACTACTTGCTGCTATTGAGCATTCACACAATATTGATAATGAAACAGCCGATGTATTGCTGCAAAAATTCCAGATTGAACAAGCGGCTTTAGCCGAGGCAATATTTACGGTTTTTCCATCTTTGATAGAACAGCAAAATCAAGAAATGGCCGAGCTATTTTTAGGCTTATGCTTCGACATCATATTTATCTATCAATACGCTTTCGGTAAAGCGCCTATTGAAAATGAAGAATCATTGATAAAACAAGCCGCTCTTCTCGATGCCGAATTACAGGCTTTAATTCCTGACAATGAAATGGATGGAAAAATCAGAGCCAAGCTGCAAAATAGATTTCATGAACGCTCTTCTGCAGATGAAACCCAAATGGGGTTGATTCGTTTTATGAATACAGAAATTGATGCTTTTGCTGCCGAAAGTGTTAGTCGAGTTTCAGCAATAAAAATCACTCAAGCTATGATATTTTCGGTTGTACGTTTGTTTAGCAGTCTTTATAGCCAGTCGGCTAAAAAGTAGTATGATATGATACCATTTCATATCATATGATATAACATAGGATGAAATAATATGATCGTTTTAATTGGCGGTGAAAAGGGCGGTACAGGTAAAACCACTATCGCTACAAACTTAGCTGCAATGCGAGCTTTAAAAGGCCGTGATGTGTTGTTAATCGATACAGATCCGCAAGGCAGTGCAAATTATTGGGCGCAAAGCAGGGACGAGGAAAATATTACTCCACGCGTTGCTTGTGTACAGAAATTTGGCAAAGGCTTGCCCAAAGAAGTAAAAGATTTATCTGGCCGTTATCAGGATATTATTATTGATGCCGGTGGTCGTGATTCTATCGAGTTAAGATCAGCATTAGTTGTTGTTGAAAAAGCCTTTGTGCCAATTCAACCATCACAGTTTGATATTTGGACATTGAATCAAATGGAAGAATTGGTGGAAACAGCCAAGGCGTTTAACCCTGATTTAATAGCAAATGTCATTATTAGCAGATCATCAACTAATCCATCTGTTCATGAATCAGATGATACCGGCAAGCTGCTTGAAGATTTCGATAATCTGGATTTAGCGAATGTAACTATCCGTGATCGCATTGCTTACCGTAAAGCGGCTAAAGATGGTTTAGCTGTTATTGAGTTAAAACCTAAAGACCCAAAAGCAGCTAAAGAAATGGAAGTATTATACAAAGAGGTCTTTGGTGATGAGTGAATTAAAAAGTGGTCTGCCTGGTAAAAAGGCGCAGGATTTAGAAGCATTTATTTCTGGCGCTGAAGAAAAAACCGCTCCGAAAAAAGAAGTTGTAAAACGTAAGTCTACTTATCCTTGGGAAAACGCCGGCGTTCGTGATGATGTTAAGAAAGCTTATAATTTGCGTTTATCTGAGCCTTATTTACTAAAGCTAAAATTCATTGCTGAACATACGCCAGATAGCATGCAAAAGTTCTGTATGGACGTACTTGAGAAAGAGATTGATAAGAAAATAAAGGAACTATCAAAGTAGTATGGTATGAAATGGTATCATACCATACTATATCATCTAGTATTGCTCCCTGATCCTTTAGTGGCTGGGGCAGTCAATCCTATTATTGATAAATTAAAACCAAACTCCACCACCATTAGCGATTTTTTCTTTTCGTGCGTCCACCTCATATAGGAAGAACTACGGCTATTTCATATATGACAGCATTCTATCTAATAAACTACTAGGAAAAAAAGGAGAATACATGGCGGATATAAAAATGGTGTCAAACTCTAAAGATAACCATCTTGATTCTTTAAAAAAACTCTTTATAAAAAATGCAAATAGAATACTTATAGCATCGCCATATTTAGCAAAAGATTTGAAATCTCTTTTAAATGAATTTAACTTTGAAAATATAGAATCCGTAGAGTTAATTACAACATTCAAGGCAAATGACCCTGAACAGATCACTAAACCTCAAACTTTAAAAACATATTTTGAGTTTTTTTCTACTAATTATCCTGATGTGAAAATAAAATTACACATAGATAACCTGCTACATGGAAAAATATATGTAACAACAAAAGAAGAAACTCATATAGCGATACTTGGCTCAGCAAATTTTACAAGAAGAGGGCTATGTGATAATCATGAATGGGGAGTTTTTATAAAAGACGATGAGGTAATAGATAATATTATTGAAGATTTATATAATTCAATTGAATATGAGGATGTTACTTATAATCAAATTAAAAAATCCTGCCTGTTTGCTGACCAATGCATATTCGCACCCATCATGAACACCCATTCGCAAGCATCGTGAACACGGATTCTTATCGAACGTGAACACCTAAC
>CBDUDP010000036.1:0-25469 GCA_965365945.1 uncultured Gammaproteobacteria bacterium | reverse complement strand
ATCACCAAATCGTTCAAGCTTCTGGCCTTCCCCGCTATCCAGTAATTCATATTCGTTATGCATTTCTTTCGTCACCATCAGTAGTCACCCCTATTTAGGCATAGATCTCTCGGAACCAAAAGCGGAACCAAAAGGGTCGGAACCAAAAGCGGAACCAAAAGCGGAACCAAAAGGGTCAGAACCAAAAGGGTCAGAACCAAAAGCAGAACCAAAAGGGTCAGACTCGATTGATATTCTAAATTCACCTAAATTATTGCTCGTCTTCCTTGCTTTGTCATACCCGGGCAGCCGCAAGGTTGGGTTATCATAACCCAACATTTTGCTGAGTGCCTAGTTTCTGTGGGTATATCCGTTTTCACGGAGCGTAACGAACTTTTTTGTCTTTTCTTGTCCACAAGAAAAATACCACAGCAGTACCAATTAAGCCCATCATGCCGCCAGGTCCCCAGACTATAATGCCGCCTAGTTGCTGGTCGAGCATCATTTCAATATCTAAACGTCCGTTGAGTACATCATAAGCCTCATAAATAGGGTCTTTTTTTAAGGTAATGATTGCACCAATAATGGTGTTAGGAATAGTCACTAGCCATAAAATAATGATGCGCACCCCAAAAGAGACGCGTGCTGATTTTTGTCTAGGATCACAAATTAACCACCAGAAAAAGAATCCGGTAATAATCATCGTGGTGTGCATGGTGTTGTGCAGCGACTGATCCGCCAGCGCTTGATTATGGAGGCTAGGTATCTGCCAAATTAATAAAGTTGCGATAAAAAGCACAGAGGCGATGATAGGGTGTCCGAAAAATTGATATAACCACTGTATGGTTTTGTTTCTAATAATTGGTGTGAGGATGCCATGACGCACTGATTTAGGTAGTCCCTGCAATAAGGGGGCGAGAGGCATGCTTAAGATAAGTAGCAAAGGCCCTAAACCGCGCATCAGTAAATGTTCAATTTGATGAAAAAATAGAAAGTGTTCTGAAAGTGGTTCTAAAGGAGATTGTAAGGCAATGACAAAACAAAGCATACCGAGTAAAAAGGTAATGGTCTGTCCTGCGCTTACTGGGCGGCCTATTTCGCGTCTTTTAGCGCGGCCACGAAAATAAACAACGACAGTGAGTAGCATTGGAATTGCCACATCTGGTGTATAAATCCATGCCGACCAAATAGATTGTCTGGGATCAATTGAGCCGTGAGCAAAACTCAGTAGCGGGAAAAGAGTAAGGCAGAGAGCGGCAAAAACTTTTATAGATAACACGGTTTTTTTTATCTAAGTGTGGAAGGTTGCTTGGGTTCGGCTTATTAAGCTGGCTACGCACTTAAAGCGGGACGTTCACCCTATTTGTAGGGCGGACTTCAGTCCGCTTTTTTAGCAATGGTGGACTGAAGTCCGCCCTACGAGTTATCAGCTGTTCTGTCTTAAGTACGTAGCCATTAAGCTAAGCCCACGCAAGGTTGTTGTTATGCGCAGAATGCTTCGATACTAGCAACAATACCTTGAGCATCTAAACTGCATTCTGTTAATAATTCTTCACGTGTGCCTTGCTCAACATAAGCATCAGGTAGAGCAATATTTAATACTGGCATAAGAATGCGTTGCGCCTGTAAAAACTCATTAACGGCACTACCTGCACCACCAGCAAGAACGTTCTCTTCAATGGTTACAAGAACGTCATGCGTTTTAGCCATTGCTAAAATCATGTCTTCATCAATAGGCTTAATAAAGCGCATATTAATCACAGTTGCACCGAGCTGTTTTCCGGCTTCAAGTCCTGGAGTTACCATACTGCCCCAAGCAAGGATGGCAATGCGTCCACCTTGATGGCGAATCTCAGCTTTACCAATTTCTAAGGTATCTAAATCGGTATTAACGACTGTGCCAGGGCCTTTTCCACGAGGATAGCGAACTGATGCAGGGCCATCATACTGATAGCCTGTGCTCAACATTTGACGGCATTCATTTTCATCAGCCGGTGCCATGATAAGCATATTAGGTATGCAACGTAAGAAGCTGTAATCAAAACTACCCGCATGCGTTGGACCATCAGGCCCCACTAAGCCGGCACGGTCAATGGCAAATAGTACATCCAGATTTTGGATGGCAACATCATGGACTAATTGATCGTAGGCACGCTGTAAAAATGTTGAATAAATGGCAACAACTGGTTTTCCGCCTTGGCAAGCTTGGCCAGCCGCTAAAGTAACAGCATGTTGTTCGGCAATAGCTACGTCGAAATAGCGTTTTGGAAAACGCTCCGAATATTCCACCATGCCTGAACCTTCGCGCATAGCTGGAGTGATCGCTAGTAAGCGCTCATCTTTTTCGGCCATATCACATAACCAGCGTCCAAATACTTGAGTATAAGTCGGGTGAGGTGAGGGGGCGGATTTAGGTAATGAGTCTTTAGTGCGATCAAAGGCAGGAACACCGTGATACGCTAAAGGATCTTTTTCTGCTGGCGCATAGCCTTTACCTTTTTTGGTCACAATATGTAAAAAAACTGGGCCAGAAAGCTCTTTTAGTTTTTCTAAAGTAGGCACCAACATATCAAGGTCATGGCCATCAATAGGGCCAATATAGTTAAAACCTAGTTCTTCAAATAAAGTGCCAGGAACAACCATGCCTTTTACATGTTCTTCAGTTTTACGCGCAAGTTCCCAAACGGAAGGTAAGCTACTTAGTACTCTTTTGCTTTCTTCACGTACTGTGGAATATAGCCTGCTAGAGATGACTTTGGTGAAGTAGTTATTCATGGCGCCAACATTAGGCGAGATAGCCATATCGTTGTCGTTAAGAATAACTAATAAATTAGCATCGATAGCGCCTGCATGGTTCATGGCTTCAAAAGCCATGCCGCCTGTGATACTACCATCGCCAATAATGGCAACCATACGGCTGTCGTCACCTTTGGATTCGGCAGCAATCGCCATGCCTAAGGCGGCACTAATTGAGGTGCTGGAATGACCCACGCCAAAAGCATCATATTCACTTTCTTTACGTTTAGGGAAGGCAGAAACACCGTCTTTAGTACGGATAGTTGTCATGCGTTCTTTACGGCCAGTCAGGATTTTATGCGGGTAAGCTTGATGACCTACATCCCAAACCAATTGGTCTTTAGGTGTGTTGTAGACGTAATGCAAAGCGACAGTTAATTCAACGGTGCCTAAGCCGGCAGAGAAATGCCCGCCAGACAAGCTGACTGAGTGAGTTAAAAATTCACGTAGCTCTTTAGCTAAAGGCTTTAATTGTTCTTTAGGCAGTTGGCGCACATCTTCCGGTAGGTCGATGGTATTTAACAGTGGGTAGTTTTCTTCAATATTCATAATGTGCGTTCCTTATGCCTCTTTTTTTGCTTTAAGTGCATGGCTGGCTAGGTTTTTACCTAGTGTCCAAATTGAGCCAGGGACTTTGTGAGTGTCAGCAATGGCATGTTCGAATGAATTTACAATCCAGTCGCGATCCTTATTAGTTAAATTAAGGGGCGGTAATAATTTGACTACGTTCATGCCGTGTCCAGCCACTTGCGTGAGTAAATGATGTTCCTTAAATAAAGGAATGGTGACCATCTGGCAAAATAAGCCTTTATTAGCTGCTTCAAGGGCTGTCCATGCAGCTTTCAGCTTTAAACTTTTAGGGGCTTGAAATTCAATAGCAACCATTAATCCTTTGCCGCGGGCCTCTTTTAGAAATTCATATTTCGGGCTCATAGCATTGATGCTGTTAATGATGTCAGCACCGACTTGTGCGCAATTTTCGACTAACTTTTCATCTTCCATAACCTGAAGCGTAGCCAAGCCCGCGGCCATTGCCATATTATTTTTTGAGAAGGTAGAGCCATGTACTACTGCTCTATCCATACGATTGAATACAGTATCCATAATTTTACTGGTCATGGCAACACCGCCAACCGGTACAAAGCCGCCAGATAATGCTTTTGCCATGCAAATCATATCGGGCTTAACGCCCCAATGATCGATTGCCCAAAATTTCCCAGTACGTCCAATGCCTGTCTGTACTTCATCAGCGACAAATAAAGTGCCGTATTTTTTGCATAGCCGTTCGACTTCAGGTAAATAGTTATCGTCAGGAATATTAACGCCTTTGCCTTGTATAGGCTCAACAATAAACGCGGCGATATCTTTATTGCTGAGGGCGCTTTCTAATGCTTCAAGATTATTAAATGGGACGGAGCTACAACCAGGTAAAAAAGGACCAAAGCCTTCGCGGAAGACTTCTTCGCCGACTAGTGATAAAGAGCCCATTGTTAGACCGTGATAGCCATGATCGCAATAAACGATTTTTTCGCGTTTTGTGGTGTAGCGTGCAAATTTAATCGCGGCTTCTACAGCTTCTGTCCCTGAATTACAGAAGAACATTTTGCTTAGATTGTCTGGGGTGGTCTCGAGAACCTTTTTAGCTAATAAACCACTTAGCAAAGAAACATCCATCTGTACCAAATTAGGTAGCTCTAATGTCAGGGTTTCTTGTAATGCACTGATCACAGTAGGATGATTACGGCCTACTGCAAAGACGCCAAAGCCACTGAGGCAATCTAAATATTCTTGGTTGTCTTGATCGTAGAGATATTGCCCAGTAGCTTTTGTGTAGGTGCGGTCATAACCAATCGTCTGCAATACCCGAACCATTTGATTGTTCAGGTATTTTTCATGCAGCTCAAATTTTTCTTGGTTATGTTGAGTAAAAAGTTCAGCAATACTAAAGGACATGGCTATCTTCGAATTTCAGTGTTAAAGAGTAATTGTTTTGTTACTAAACGCAGGCAGTACGACCAAGGTACAAAGTAAGGTAAAGCTAATGCCGACTGCTAAGGTGATACCCATGCTGGATATGCCGAAATGAGGGATTAAAGCTAAACTGATAAAGCTGCTCATGGTGGTAATCGAGCTAAACATAACGCCACGAGCAGTGCTGGTTTGCAGTATGTTCTGATTGTTTTTAAGCTGCTCGTGTAGGCAGTGCATAATATGGATGCCGCTATCCACTCCCATACCTAAAAGTAGGGGGAGGGCGATTATATTAGCAAAATTAAACGGAATGCCAAGTAAAACATTGACGCTACAAGTAAGTAAGGACGCTAAAACGAGCGGGCCTAGTACCAGTAAGGTTTTATAAAGGCTTTTTAGTATAAATAATAATAAGAGTGTAATTAATGCAAATGAACAGCTAAAGGCCATTAAAAAAGCATTGACTACGGCTTGTCCAGAGGCTAAATCGCCAACCGGTAAGCCAACGGAAGTTGGTTCAACGCTTTGTACGTCTAAGGCGAATTGCTTTAAATTAGCTGGAATATTTAAGTCTTGCTCTGGTAATATCATGATGCGATAAATGCCTGTAGAGCTTAACCATTGGTTGCGTATGTAATCAGGTAGACTGGCTAGGTCAAATTCATAGGCTGTTAAGCTTTGGCTTAAAGTGCTGATAGTATGCGGTAGCAGGCCTAAAATGCTGTTATCTAATGCACTGTTTAATAGTGTAGGGTCGGCTGATTGTTGTAAGGTGATTTTATATTGCTCAATACTGTTGTTAAGAGCAATTAAAATTTCAGCATCGATACCGGACTGATTGTCAGTCAGTATGGCGCTTAGTGTGCTTTGAAATTCGCTTAGTACTTTTTCTGTGCCAGACGGTGCTAAAGTGCTATCAAACTGGCTCAATTGCGGACCTAAGATCATGGATAAATCTTCGATTAGAAATAATTTTTCTTCTTGATCGGTAGCAACCAAGTCTTCTAATGTTACCGTGCTGTTGACAGTTGTTAGCTGTTTTAATCTCTGTACTAGCGCGCGTGACTCTTCAATGTTATTACTTAAAGCATAAAGTGCGTAGGGCGAGTCTGTTGTGGATTTCAGTAAGTCTTTAAAGGCGATAACGGATGGAGATTCTGGGTTGCGCATATTGACTGGGTTAGAGTCGAAAGTGATATAAGGAATAGCAAATAAGCAAGCAGCTCCAAGCAGCACGCTGGTAATACGAATTGTTTTTTTATAGCGTAAAGGAGCTGTTTTTATCCAGCTAACTTGTTTGTTATTCTCTAATGCATGGGCTTTTTTTAAGTGTAATAGACTTAATAGTGCGGGTAAAAATACTAAAGATAAGCTTAGGCCAATAAACATACTGACACCAGAGATTAATCCAAGCTCAGAAACACCTTTATAATCAGTAGGTACAAAAGCAAAAAAGGCAATCGCAGTGGTCAGTGCGCAGAGAAATAGAGAAAACCCTACGCTATGAATCGCTTTTTTTATGGCAATGCAGTTACTAAGTTTTTGTGCAATTCCATCACGATAGTGCAGGCTGACATGGATCGCAAAATCAACGCCTAGGCCAATATAAAGTGCAGCGAAAGAAATGGAAATCACATTTAAATGGCCGATGGCAAGCGCAGCAAATCCAGCGGTTAGCGATAGCCCCATTAATAAAGTAATCAGTGTTGCAAGCAGTAATTTAAAAGAGTGAAAACAACGGAAAAGAATAAGTAACACTAGAATGAATGAGCCGATGCCACTTAATATGGCGCCATCGCCAATACTTTCTAGTTCTTCATGCTGCAAAATGACATCCCCAGTAATGCCAATTTTAACATTGGCCATACTAGTGCTGAGTTGGCTCGTGATTTCACGTGCTTTTTCAACTGCAGCAGCAGCGGGCATCATGGAATGAAAATCTCGTTTTGGTTTGGCAATAACGATGCGTCGTGTCTTATTGGCAAGGTTGTTAGGGTTTAAAATCGTTTGCCAAGAAACATGATAGCTTGTATTAGCAGCGGTATTGATAATCGCCTGATTAATGCTGTTGAGTAGGGCGGGTAGGCTTTGACTGATAACGCTATCTTGGTTTTCTAAAGCCTGCGTCAAAATTTCAAACAGACCCGTTAAATTATAATTTTGCGTAAGATAGCCAATAAACGGTTGAGCATCTGTTAGATTGGAAGCTAACTTTTCTAGCTCAGTAGGCGATAGATACATTAACGCTTGCTGGCGAAAAAAGGCATTATCTTCAGGAATATAACTGGATTCGAAGAATTTTCTGTTACTTTCTAAGGCACTTAATAATTGACTTGATGCAATAGCGGTTTCTTCTGGTGTCGCAGCCCCGACGACAAAAATAATGGCGTCAGAGTCCTGAGGAAATGCCTCGTCAAAGCGCTTAGTGTTTTTTTGAAACGGCAAGTCAGGCGAGAGCATTTCCGCTGAATTATTATTAACGCCTAGATTGTCTTTTACATAATAAAGGCTTAGCCCGCTTATGAGTAGAGCGCTAATAACGATGAGCCAGGCATAACGAACAATAAGACAGCCTTGCCACTCGAGTATTTTTGCTGAACGCGATATGTCTTGACTCATTGATTTTGGCTTATAAGTGGAAGTTGGTGGGCAAGCTGTTTGAGTGTTTTGTTAGCGGTATTAAAATTTAAGCCTAGCTTAATTAAGCGCGGAATTTCGTTCGGGTGAGCGCATAAATAAAGTAGTAATTTTGGAATAGAGACTAACCCTGATTCTGTCATGGCGTGATTTATCGCTAGTGGTAAGTCTAAGTTAGCCGGGTCGACAATGCTACGTAAAGCGATGAACGGTATCTGTGCTTGTTGAGCAATGCGCGCCACTGCGCCACTTTCCATATCGACAGCCAGTGCGTGGGTTGAGTGGTAAAGTTCATTTTTTGTGTCTGCTAAAGCGACGACTGAATCACTTTCTAAAAGTGTTCCAGTGTAAAATTTTATGCTGCTTGCTAGGCTTGCTATTATTTTTTTAGACCACTGCGTATGCGTAGTAATTAAGTTGTTGTCTTGAGTGCATATAGACTCAGGGATTACTAGGTCACCTGCTTTTAGGTGTGGCGCTAAAGCTCCGGCACAACCCCAGCTGATCAATTGTTTGGCGCCCTGATCTATCAATAATTGTGCAGCAATACGCGCATTTTCAGGGCCAGACCCTGATAGAGTGATGATTGTATTTTTAGCCACAGTAACGCATTCACCCTGTTTTATTTTTGTTTTGGTCAGGGTGCGAAGTTCTTCAGGTAAAGCAACAAGAATGCCAGTTATCACGTTTTATTTTTCTCGTTTCTATAGCGTGCTAAGGCCCATAACGGAAAGAATTTATCATAGCCGTGGTATTTCAAATAAAAGACGCGTGGAAAGCCCGGTGCCGTATGACATTCATCTGCCCATACGCCATCTTCGGTTTGGCTGTTTAATAAATAGCTGATGCCAGCTTTTACTTCTTTCGTGTCGATTTCACCAGAGGCCATTAAGGCTAGAATCGCCCATGCGGTTTGGAAGGCGGTGCTAGTATGGAATTGACCGCGTAAACTCTCATCATCATAGCTTTGGTTATCTTCGCCCCAGCCGCCATCTTCATGCTGTACGCTTTTTAGCCAAGACGTCGCTTTGGTGTACATTGGGTCAGATTTAGAGATATTGGTATGCTCTAGTGCCATAAGCACTGACCAGACGCCATAAATATAATTGGTACCCCAGCGGCCAAACCATGATCCGTCCTCTTCTTGTTCGCTGCGGATGTAGTTTATGCAGCGTTGGTAGGCAGGTAAATATTCTTCATGATCTTGTGAGGCTTTAGCCATGAGCATAACGCAACGAGCGCTAACATCTACAGTTGGCGGGTCTAATAATGCACCGTGATCTGCAAAGGGAATTTCATTTAGATAGTAATAGGTGTTATCTACGTCAAATGCACCATAGCCACCATTAGAAGCTTGCATGCCTACTATCCAGCGGGTTGCGCGATGAATAGATTCATCCATGTCGGGTAAGCCAGAGGTCGCCATACCAAAGGCAATGACAGCTGTGTCATCGACATCAGGAAAGTAAGGGTTTTCAAATTGAAAAGCCCAGCCGCCGCCTTCTAAGTTGGGACGTTGTATGCGCCAGTCACCAGGTTCGTCAGATAGTTGCTTGGTTTTTAGCCAGTCATAAGCGCGTTCTCTTTGTGCTTTAGAGTTTTTTAAATCGGCTTCTTGTAAGGCTAGTAAGGTTAATCCAGTATCCCAAACAGGGGATAGGCATGGCTGGCAATAAGCTTCGTTTTCTTTGATGACTAAAAGTTTATCAATTGCTTTGCGAGCGGTGATGACACGCTCGTCATCTGCGGGTATACCAAGTAATAGCATGGCTTCATAAGCATTGACCATGGCAGGAAAAATCCCTCCCAAGCCATCTTCGCCATTTAATCTTTCGGTAAACCAGTTGAGTGCTTTGTTGACCGCACGGCGATGCATTTTGTCGGTAATTAGTATTCTTGATTTACGTCCGAGAGCATCTAAAAATAAAAAGAATTTATTTAGTAAGCCTCTTTCAGCAAAGTAGTGTTGCTCTTTGTCTGGATGAGTAATGAATAACTCTAGTACGTCAATATTAAGTGGGTTTTTAGCCTTTGCTTCTAGTGTGCAAAGAATAAATAACGGCACCATAACGGTTCTTGACCAGTAAGAAACTTTGTCGATATGGAAAGGAAACCATTTAGGTAATAACATGATTTCTACAGGAATAAACGGTACGCCGCGCCATGGAAGTTGTTCAAAAATAGCGAGAGCGATACGGGTAAATACGTTTGCTTTTGCTGCGCCGCCTTGACTGAGAATGTAGTCGCGTAAGCGAGTCATGTGAGCTTGGTCAGGTTGGTCGCCAGCCATTTTTAAAGCATAGTAAACTTTGACACTACAACTAATGTCACCAGCGCCGCCACGGAATAAAGGATAACTGCCATTGTCAGCCTGATTAGCGCGTAAATAATTCGCAAGTTTAGCTTGCAGTTCTGCATCTATATCATCCAGATAATGCATCATCATGATGTATTCTGCTGGGATCGTGCAGTCAGCTTCTAGTTCAAAAATCCAATAGCCATCCTTGTGCTGCAAAGACAGAAGCTTGTCTTGTGCATTCTTTATGGCACTCTCTATCGTACGAGTGTTGGTCATGTTGTTGTAATTTTCAGTAAACATTATATAAATTAGCTTTTCGCTTGATATTGCCAATCTTGGCAAACAAGCGTTTTGCTTTTGGCATTAAACACGTAGGACAGTAAGAAATTACTGCGACCAATTAGCTTGGTGGTCAAAATCGTTCTTTTTACACTTTTGCGTGTTATTTTGACTTGATTAGAGTCATTGAAGTCTAAATGTGCTTTGATCTCATTCAGTGTAAGTACCGCCATGCCTAGTGCCCATAGACAAAAATTACGCATGCCTGTTTCATGGCTAGGAATAAGCTGAGTATAAGTTAAGGCGTTCTTTAAGTGGCCTTGAGCAATGCTAATTAAATGTTCTAAACCTAGCTGAAATTCTTTAGTGCTAGTTGCGGTATTTAGGTCTTTCAGGTCAAATCCTGTTTCTGTGAAAATATCTTGTGGTAACCAGCAGACGCCGCGTTGTGCATCATCCCAGATGTCTTTTAAGATATTGGTCATTTGCAGACCTTGACCAAATGACGTAGAAAGCTCTAGTAACTGATCATGATGTTTGTTGATTTCTGGAGAATAATGACAGAATAATTTGGCTAACATTTCGCCAACGCAGCCAGCCACATAATAGCAGTACTCGTCCATGTCTTTCATGGTCGCAAGACCACCGTGTAAGTCCATGCTTTGGTACGCAGGCATGCCTTTAGCCATGGTTTCAACGCAGCCAAGCAAAGCTTCAACTTGCTTAGGTGCAAAGCTATGTGTGATGTCAATAACGCGAGCAGTCACCTTGATCAGCATGTGTTCTGCTGGAATGGTTTGATCAGACAGTAGTGGCGCTAAGTCGGTAGCAAAGGCTTGAGCTTCTTCGCCGGTTCTCACTACTTCTATAAAGCGGCTAAGAAATTGTTCTTTTTGTTCTGCAGTGAGTGAGACTTCATCTTCGACGGTATCAACAATTCTGCACAGTAAATAGGCATTAGCAACGGCTTCGTAGAGACCTTTAGGTAATTGCGGAATAGTGAGTGCGAATGTCCGTGAAACACCTTCTAGTAATATGGCCTGGAATTCATCGACAGAAGCTGCTAAAAGCGAATCTGGATTATCAATAGAGATCTTGGTGTCAGTCATACAGTCTATAGGGGTTGATTGTTAACGGCAAAATAAATCAAATTAGATGTAAATTATAGACTGAATGTAGGTTAAATACAAAGTCTGTTGTTTTTTTGCAAATGCGTTGCCTCTTTATAGTTCTGATGTCGCTAGTTAACGCTGTTTTGTTGTTTTTTTTACACGACTTATGCGCTTTGCTTTGCTAAAAAATAAAAGCAGCTAACTGGTGTTCGTCGCTTAAAAATAGTATGCTTATCAGTTATTAGCAATTGATAATGGATCTAAGTAAAAATGATATTTAAATCATTACAACAGATTGTTTCGAGAGTTGCTTTTTTTGTTGCATATTTGCAACTTTAATTGATTTTTTTATAAAAAGTTCGGAGTAAACTGCATGGGCGTTCCTTTAAGGCAGCAAATTGCTGTAGGTACTTATTTAATGAAGCAGAAATTCAAAGGAGTCGATAAGTATCCTTTAGTATTGATGCTTGAGCCTTTATTTCGCTGTAATTTAGAGTGCTCTGGTTGTGGCAAGATTGCATATCCAGATGATATTTTAAATAAGCGCTTATCCGTTGAAGAGTGTTTGCAGGCTGTGGATGAATGTGGTGCTCCAATGGTCTCTATTCCTGGGGGCGAGCCTTTAATTCATAAAGAAATGCCGGAAATTGTTGCTGGAATTATTGAGCGTAAAAAATTCATCTATCTTTGTACTAATGCTTTGTTATTGAAAAAGAAAATTGATGATTACACGCCATCGCCGTATTTAACTTTTTCTATTCATTTAGATGGTAACCAGCTAAGACACGATGCGTCTGTATGCCAAGATGGCGTTTTTGATATTGCTGTTGACGCAATTAAATTAGCATTAGATAAAGGCTTTCGCGTCACCATTAACTGTACCTTGTTTCAAGGCGAAACTCCGCAAGAAGTCGCTGACTTTTTAGATTATGCGACTGAATTAGGTGTAGAAGGAATTACTATTGCACCCGGATTTAGTTACGAGCATGCGCCTGACCAAGATTCCTTTATTTCTAGCCATGCCGCTAAAGAATTATTCCGTGGCATTTTTGCTATTGGAAAAAACAAAAGCTGGAAATTAAATCATTCGTCACTATATTTAGATTATTTAGCGGGCAATCAAAACTATGATTGTACGCCATGGGGGAACCCAACGCGTAATGTCTTTGGTTGGCAAAAACCATGTTATTTATTATCTGATGAAGGCTATGTAGATAGTTTTCAAGAGATGATGGATTCTACTCCATGGGATAAATATGGCGCAGGTAAGAATCCTAAGTGCGAAGGTTGCATGGCTCATTGTGGCTACGAAGCGACGGCAGTGTCGGATACTTTAGCTCATCCCTTAAAGGCTTTAGGTGCGGCAATTCGTGGCCCTAAAATTGATGGGCCTATGGTCGAAGCGCCAAGCTATAAAGGTTCATCATTAAGTGATATTCCTGTCACGGTTGATTCTGGCAACGCTTAATTTTTTAGTATGAGTGAATATCTAAGTGCATCAGCGGCAATTTTTTGGTTAATAACTGCCTTATTGCCGTGGCAGCCTTGGCGCGTTAGAGAGGTCTTAGAGGCGGATGAACAAAGTTCTGTTGATTTAAGTGATGTGACGGTCGTAATTCCCGCGCGAGATGAAGGATCCGTGATCGCGGGCACTTTACAGGCACTTAAATTACAAGGGCAGGGCTTGCGGATTATTCTAGTGGACGATCAATCGACTGACGGCACGGCTGATATTGCATTAAATCAAGGTTTGGCAAACTTAGATATTATTCGTTCTGAACTTTTGCCTAAGGGTTGGACTGGGAAATTGTGGGCGCAAGAGCAAGGTTTGAAAGTGGTTAAAACGCCGCTGACTTTGTTGCTAGATGCGGATATTCACTTAATGCCCGGTATTTTGGTGAGTTTAATTAATAAGCGACATAGTGAAAACTTACAGTTTGTTTCGCTGATGGCAATTCTAAAAGTGGATAGCTTTTGGGAGAAAATGCTGATGCCCGCCTTTATCTATTTTTTTAAAATGCTCTATCCTTTTGCCTTAGCGAATAAACCGAGCAGCAAAATGGCAGCGGCAGCGGGCGGTTGTATTTTAGTTGATACTGCGGCTTTACAGACAATAGGCGGCATGGCGGCGATCAAAGGCGCGGTGATTGATGATTGCTCACTCGCCAAGAAAATTAAACAGGCAGGCTATAAAACTTGGGTCGGGTTGACTCATGGTGTGATTAGTCAAAGACCTTATGTTTCTTTAAATGAAATATGGGATATGGTGGCGCGGACAGCTTATACTCAGCTGTTATATTCCAATAGTTTGTTGTTAGCTTGTACTCTTATTATGACGCTGATGTATGTGTTACCGCTAATTGGTTTGTTGTGTTTTTCAGGAAGTGCGTGGTTTTTTGCATTGTTTTCAGTATTAGTTATGTTGGGACTTTATCTCCCTACTTTACGTTTTTATGCTCTTAATAGAGCATGGGCTTTATGTATGCCAGTGATTGCTGGATTATATTTATTAATGACCTGGACTTCTGCTATCCGTTATTGGCGGGGCGAGCGTTCGCGCTGGAAAGGTCGTATTTATCAGAAAGGTTGAACTATTATGATGTCATTAACAAAAATGATAGCTGTGTTTTTTTTGCTTTTTTCAAGTCAGCTAGTTACTGCTGAGGTTGGTGAAACCGAAGTGGCTAGCCAAGTTGTTCAGGGCTTTCAATCTGAGCTGCTCAATGTTATGCAGCAAGGCGATAAGTTGAACTTTGAGCAACGTTTTGAGCAGTTAAAGCCGGCTGTTATTAAAACCCATGATTTAGCTAAGATTACCCGAATTATAGTCAGTAAAGAATGGAAAAACTTAAAGAAAGAGCAGAAACAAGAGCTAATTCAGAAGTTTAGTACTTTAAGTATTGCTTCTTATGCGCATTATTTTGATGGCTTTTCGGGGCAAAGTTTTAAAGTAGAGTCGGTGAAGCAGTTATCTCCGGTGCAGATTTACGTACATACTTTTTTAGTATTGCCGGATGATAAAGATGTCAGTATGGATTACTTATTGAAAAAAAGGGGCGAGGACTGGCGCATTATTAATATCATCACTAATGGTGTTAGTGATTTGGCATTGAAGCGCTCTGAATATGTTGCTGTCATTCGGAAATCGGGTTTTGATGTTTTAATAACTGAAATTTCTGCTAAAATCGAAAAATTCTCTCAATAAAAATTATGTGTAATGTGTGTGAATAGTCGATTAGCTTCTCGCTTTATTGGTATTGTTGGTGTTTTACTATTAACGGCTTGCGCTAGTTCAGGTGAGATAATTGAAGTTAATGAGCAAGATCCGCATGAAGACTTGAATCGCAGCATGTATGCTTTTAATGATGGCGTGGATACCTATATAGCATCCCCGCTAGTTACTGGGTATCAGTGGATTCTTCCGGATTTGCTGGAAACGGGAGTAACAAATTTTTTCTCTAACTTAAAAGAACCTAAAACAATCCTTAATGATGGCTTGCAAGGTAAAGAAGAGCAAGCTGGCGTAGATTTTGAACGTTTTCTTATTAATACGTTACTTGGTTTTGGTGGTTTGGTTGATGTCGCTAGCTATGCTGATATTGAACACCATGAAGAAGATTTTGATCAGACTTTAGCGGTTTGGGGTGTGCCCAGGGGCGAATATTTGGTTCTTCCTTTGTTAGGGCCTTCTGCTTACCGTACGATTCCAGGAGAGGTTGTCGATGCTTTTACTAGTCCAACAACTTATGCTATTTGGCCTATACAATTATTAGGCGTTTTTAACGCTCGCTCTAATGCTGCTCAGTCTCTAAATTTTATTAATGAAGCGGCTGTTGATCCCTATGTATTTATGCGTGCCTCTTATTTGCAGTGGCGTGATTATCAGATCACTGAGGGTGAAAATACTTCAGATGACTTGCTTATTCCAGGGATGGATGAGATGTTTGATGACGAGGAAGGGCTGGAAGCGCTGGAAATTAGTCTTTAAAGTAAGTATATAATGATGCAAAATGAAAAAGTTATTAGCCAAACAAAAGATTGGCTAGAAAAGGTTGTGATCGGGCTTAATTTTTGTCCTTTTGCTAAGCCGGTTTTTGAGCAGGGGAAAGTGCATTTTCAAGTCAGTGACGCGCAATCCTTAGAGTGCTGTTTGGAGGACTTAGCGGCTGAGGCGCTTAGGTTAGACCAAAGCAGTGAGCTAGAGACTACACTACTTATTTACGAAAATTCCTTGCAAGATTTTGAAAATTTTTTGGACGTAGTTGATATAGCCAATGATTTTATGGAGGAGAAAGGTTATGAAGGTGTTTATCAATTAGCCAGTTTTCACCCTGATTATTGCTTTGATGATAGTGATGAAGATGATCCTGCTAATTATACCAATCGCTCGCCTTATCCTATGTTACATTTGATTCGAGAAGAAAGCATAGAACGCGCTTTGGCCAGTTATAAAAATCCAGAAAATATTCCAGAAGCTAATATCCAGCTTGCAAGAGAGTTGGGTTTGGAGAAAATGCAAAGCCTCTTGAAAGATACTTTGGCTTAGCTTGAATCCATGTCCAGAGAGCAGAAAAACTTTACGACTTAGGTTTTATTTTAAAATAATGGGGCGTAGTAGGGTACGTATTGCGTACCCTACCTTAATGTTTCGACTTAAGTGTAAGTCTGGAATGTATGAGCTATTTAATCGGTTAGCTTGATTTTTTCTATTTCAGATAATAAAAACTCCACTTCCGCTAGAATTTTCCGTCTAAAAAAGATAAAACGCCAGCGACTACCGCCACACTGTTTCCAGAGCATAGTTGAACGGATTCCCGCGAGTAATAGTGCTCTTATTTTGTTGATAATGTCTGTTGCAGCTAGGTAAGACTGATCGCCATTAACCATGATGCGCGGGTTTATCGTGCTGATCGTTGTGTGGTAAATATCCGCTAAATTGGCAGTGACATTTTCATGCATAATACCAAAATGTTCGCATTGGGCTTGGGCAATTTTTATTTTGTGTTGCACTTGCTTTTGCATGTCGGGATTGTCGGAAAATTTACTCTCTAAGAACACTAATGACGCTGCATATCGAGCTTGCTCGGGGTTGGTCATTTTGTTGCTACTCAGCTGTGTTTGTAGTTCCTTCAATCCAACTTGTATTCCTGTTAAACCGCCATAAATATCGACTGGATTTTCTACATCAATGACTAATAAGCTACTTAAACTGGCCTCAATAGCTGCTTTATCTGCTTTTCCTGTGGTTGCTAATTGTTGAACTAAGTGCGCAGCTTGGGCTATGCCTGCGAGCGCAATGGTTTGATAGGTAATCGTTTTAAATGACATGAATTAGCAAGTTTGAGTAGGTGAGCACATTTTTTGTGTGGGACGTTTTTCTTTTAACCAAGATGAAATTCCATTCGAGAGATGCGATACATGAGACATATTGAGCTGGTTAGTTAAGAAATGACCCGCTTTGCCGCTGCGCCCGCCAGAGCGACAGACTAAGATAATTTCTTGATCGGGTGATGTTTGTAGCTTTTTCACTTCGGCTAGCCATTTTTCTGCATCATATTTGCCGTTTCTGTCGAAAAACATTACTGGGTGGCTGCCTGAAATAATACCAGTCTGTTGCCATTCTTGTGGCGTGCGAATATCAATAACTAAGGCGTTATTGTTCAATTCGTTACTAACATCATTAGCTGTTAAATTAATGAGTTCTGCTGCACTTAGGATTTTAGTAGCGAATAAAAAGAAAAGTATGAACGCGTGTTTAATTAACATAATAATTACTTATATAGTGTGAGGGAATGATTCATTAAAACTGAATTTATTAGCAATTTATATCATGATTATTGTTTGTTAGTCGAGTATGATGTAGTGCTAATTTATCTATTAATGTTAAGGAGACAGTAATGACAATATCAGTGAAATTAACCGTAACAGGAATGAAGTGTGGCGGTTGTGAAGCCAATATCAAAAAAGAACTAGATGGTAAAGAGGGTATTGAATCGATTGATACAAGTCATGTTGACGATTATGTTGGAGTGGTATTTGATGACGCGGTTATCAGTGAGGATGATATTATCGAATTGATTGAAAAAGCAGGTTTTACGGTAGAAGATTAAAGAGTAAAAAGAATATGACGTCTGTAATGAAATGCAAGAGGTGAACTATGAGTAAAGAAAATTCCACTCAAAACCAAGATAACCCTGAGGCTGAGGTCCGTTTATCTATTTTAGGGATGCGCTGTGCTGGTTGTATTGGTGCCGTAGAAACAGCCTTAAATTCTGTTGCAGGCGTAACTTCAGTTGAAGTGAATTTTGCCGATCATTCTGCAATAGTGAAAGGTGATGTTGACCCTGAGTTGATGAAGAAATCGCTAAAAGATTCTGGCTATGATGCGGCTGTCATGGAGGGTTTTGAAGACCCTAGCGAACAAGAAGAGCAAGAAATGGCGCGCTATCGCCAGTTAGTCCGTAAGGCTACGGTTGCTGCTGTCTTTGGTATCCCATTAATGCTTGTTGGCCATTTTGGTGGCGTACCGGATATAGGTTCAGAAACAGGTAACTGGTTTTGGCCTGAAGTAGCTTTGATTACGCTGGGTATTTTATTTTATTCGGGCGGTCACTTTTTTGTAGGTGCGGTTAAAGCCTTAAAAGCAGGCCAAGCAAATATGGATACCTTGATCGCATTGGGAACGGGTTCAGCTTGGTTGTACTCTTGTGTGGTGATTGATTATTCCGAATATTTACCTTCTTTATCGGCGCATGCCTATTTTGAGGCTGCCATTATTATTCTAGCTTTCCTTAATTTTGGGGCGGCATTAGAGACCAAAGCGCGCGGGAAAACCTCCAGTGCTATTCGCGCTTTAATTGGTTTACAACCGCGTACCGCTCGTGTCGTTAGAGATGGGCAAGAAATAGATATTCCGATTGAAGAAGTCGGTTTAGGCGAAACGCTGAGAATACGCCCAGGCGAAAAAATTGCGGTTGATGGCGTATTAGTCGAAGGCCATTCTACGGTTGATGAATCTATGTTGACGGGTGAATCTTTACCGGTTGAGAAAGTTGAAGGTTCTACAGTTGCCGCTGGTACGATGAACCAGCAAGGTAGCTTTATGTATCAAGCTACGCGTATTGGTCGAGATACTGCGTTAGCACAAATTATTAAAAGCGTACGTCAGGCGCAAGGTAGTAAGCCTGAACTTGCTAAATTAGCCGATAAAATTGCCAGTATTTTTGTACCTGTCGTCGTAGCTATTTCGGTATTCACCTTTATTATTTGGAATGTTTGGGGGCCAGAACCTTCTTTGGGTTACGCCTTTGTTACCGCAATGACCGTATTAGTGATTGCCTGCCCTTGTGCGTTAGGGCTAGCAACACCTATTTCAGTGATGGTGGCCGTCGGTCGGTCGGCGCAATCGGGTATTTTGATTCGTAATGGTGATGCTTTACAGACGGCTGGCAAGATAAGCAGCTTGGTGCTGGATAAAACCGGAACAGTGACAGAAGGCAAGCCAACGGTCGCAACTGTCGAAGCTTATGCTGATTACACTCAAGATGACGTATTGCAATTAGCGGCAAGTATCGAAAAAGGCTCCGAGCACCCATTAGCATCAGCGATTATGAATGCCGCTGAGGCAAAACAATTAAAACTAGCGCGTGCGAAACAATTTCATGCCGTTGCTGGACATGGTGTTTCAGCACTGATTAAAGATCAAGCCGTATTGTTTGGTAATGAAGCCTTAATGCAAGAAGAAAAGGTTGATTGCGAGGAATTTAAAGCCACAATGCTGAGTTTGGCTGAGCAAGGGCAAACACCGATGTTGTTAGCTGTTAATGGTCAGGTTGCCGGTATTATTGCTGTAGCTGATCCTATCAAAGCTGATTCAGCGGTAGCCATAAAAAAATTACAAGAACAAGGCGTACGCGTGTTAATGGTGACGGGCGATAATAGCGTGACTGCGCAAGCCATTGCCAAACAAGCAGGAATTACTGAAGTACGCGCCCAAGTCTTACCGCAAGATAAAGCCGCTATCGTTAAAGAGCTACAGCAAGCGGGCCAGGTTGTCGGCATGGTCGGTGATGGTATTAATGATGCGCCTGCTTTAGCGCAAGCTGATGTCGGTATCGCGATTGGCACAGGAACAGATGTCGCCATAGAAAGTGCTGATATTGTGGTTCTGCAAGGCTCACTATTAAAAGTACCGGAAGCGATGTTGTTATCTAAAGCAACGGTTGCTAATATCCAACAAAATTTATTTGGTGCGTTTATCTATAACGCCTTAAGTATTCCGATTGCGGCTGGGTTGTTGTATCCCGTCTTTGGTATTTTATTAAGCCCCATGATTGCGAGTGCTGCAATGGCAATGTCATCAGTGACCGTGGTTACTAATGCTAACCGTTTACGCTGGATGGATTTAAACGCCGCTGAAAAAATGAATTACAAACAGCAGGTTTTGGATTTAGTAGAGGCTTTTAAAAAGAGTTTGGCATAAGTAATACATTTAATTAAAACATCACAGCTAACAGCGCTTACTAAGGCTGTTAGCTGTTTTTTTATAAAAAATAGGGTACCCACTTAATACGAAATATTAATGATTCAGTAGGGCGGACTTGAGTCTGTTTTTTTAGCAATAGCGGACTTAAGTCCGCCCTACCATCTCTATATGTCCCGTCTTAAGTTTGTCGCTAAAAATAGGAAATGGTAATGCGTTTAGCAGATATTCAGCAACAGGTCGGCGGTGAGTTAGTTGGCGATAAAAATGCAGTCGTAACCGCTGTAAATTCTTTAGATTTGGCTGTTGTAGGTGAGATTTCGTTTGCTGAAAATGATAAATATTTAGCGGCTGCCGAACAAAGCGATGCATCGATTCTCATTGTACCTACAAGTTTTCCTGAATTGGCAGGTAAAAACATCTTGAAGGTAGATAAGCCCAAAGAGACTTTTATTGGCATTATGATGATGTTTGATAAAACTGAAGCTAGATTCTCAGGCATTCATAGCTCAGCAGTGATTTCTGAAGAGCAAGTCAGTCTTGCCGATAATGTCGCGATTGCTGCGCATGTCTGTATTCAAGATAATGTCACTATTGGCGCAGGCACATCGATTGATGCTAATACCTTTATCGGTCATGATGTCGTGATGGGGACGAATTGTATAATTGGCCCGAATGTCTCCATTCTGTCTAAAGTTACCTTGGGTAATAATGTCATTATTCATTCAGGAACCGTGATTGGCGGCGATGGTTTTGGTTATTTCTGGGATGGGCAACAACAGAAAAAAGTCCCGCAATTAGGCGGTGTCTTGATTGAAGATAATGTCGAGATTGGCTGTAATGTCTGTGTCGATAGAGCAACTTTTGGCATGACCCGTATCGGCAAAGGCACAAAGATCGATAATCTAGTGCAAATCGCGCATAACAATAATATTGGTGAGCATTGTATTATCGTTTCCCATGTTGGTTTGTCGGGTAGTGTTACTTTAGGTAAGCGCGTGACCTTAGCGGGGCAGGTTGGGATTGCTGATCATATTACGATGGGAGATGGCTCAACAGCTGCCGCAAGAACGGGCATATCCAAAGATGTAAAGCCCAACCAGGTAGTCTGGGGTGCACCAAACAGACCGATTAAACAAGTTATGCGTGAAATGGCCAGCATTCCTAAATTGCCAGCCTTATTAGGTCAGGTGAAAGCTATTTTAAAACGCTTATCTGAAGTTGAGAAAAAGCTAGAAGGCTTGGATAAGTAACGTAGGGCGGACTTCAGTCCGCCTTTCATGCATTGCGGGCTAAAGCCACGCCCTACCTAGCTTAAAAATGAACCCCATTCTTCGCTTACACTAGCGGACTAAAGTCCACCCTACCTTAGAGTACTAAAAATGAGTTTAAAGACTCCGTGGTTACTGCCTATCTTATCTGGCATTTTAATCGGCACCAGTTACATTCCTTTTCCGCCTTGGGCTTCGTTGTTTGCATTTATCCCACTTTGGATCTTCTGGGAGCAGCAAACACGGCTACGTAATGTCATACTTAGCGGTATTTTAGCTACTTTTGTATTTACTTTGATTGGCTTCAACTGGGTCGCTTATCTATTGCATGAGTTCGCTCATTTACCTTGGTTTGTTGCTGTGTTAGGGATGCTATTATTTGCGCTGATTGCGCATTTATTCGTCCCTGTTGCTGGGATCTTATGGTTTATTGGCTATAAACAAAAACTCTATACTGGCTGGCAATCTATCTTAGTTATGAGCTTGTTCACGGCTCTAAGTTTGTGGGTGCTGCCAATGCTGTTTAAATGGAACTTCGGCTATGCGTGGTATGGTGTGCAAATGCCCGTTTACCAGCTAGCAGAATATATAGGCTTTAGTGGTTTAAGTATGTTGACACTACTTGCTAATGTTCCCTTATATTTTGCATGGCAGAATAGACATGATAAAGCGGTAAGAAAAAAAATATTGCTGCGATTTATCACCGTTTTTATGATGTTAAATGCTTTTGGTTTAAGCACTAAAGCATTTTTACCTAAGCCAGATACTTCTTTTAATGCCTTATTGGTTCAAGCCAATATCGGTAATGCGGAAAAAGTTGCCGCTGAATTTGGACGTGGCTTTTACAGTAAAATTATTCAACAATACCAAGATGTCACCGATGCAGGCTTGCGTGCTCATGCTGGTAAAGAGATTGATTTTATTCTGTGGTCTGAGACAGCATTTCCCTCTTTGTTAAATGATCAATATCAGAACAGCCATTACGCGCAGCAATTAATCCAATATGTGAATGACCGGCATGTCGCCTTAATTACAGGCTCGTATGCCAAAGACTTGCAAACGGGCTTAATCACCAATTCCTTATTTACCTTAAATGAAAAAGGTGAAGTGCAGTCGCCTTATTACAGTAAATCCATTTTATTAGCCTTTGGTGAATTCCTGCCGGGAGAAGAATATTTTCCCGTATTGAGAGAGTTATTGCCAATGGTCGGTAATTTCGGTCGAGGCGCAGGCCCAACGAAATTGTTGACGTTAAATGACTATAAAATAGGCCCTCAAATTTGCTATGAAAGTTTATTCCCAGATTTTTCTAAATCCCTAGCCGATTTAGGTGCTCAATTTATTGTTAATGTCACCAACGACTCGTGGTATGGCACATGGCAAGAGCCGTATCAGCATATGATTATGACTCTCGCGCGAGCAGTAGAAACCCGCCGCCCGTTAGTTCGCGTGACCAATACCGGTATTTCTACCGTGGTATTAGCATCAGGTGAAATATTGCAGCAATCACCTATGCATGAAACTTGGTCGGGACTGTATAAAGTGCCGTATTTATTGGAGCCTAAAGCGACTTATTATCAGCGGAATTTTTGGTTGATGCCGAGTTTGTTGGGGGGGCTGTTAATGCTGGTGTTGTTGAATGGGGTTAGGGTGCGGGTGATGAAGGATTGAGGGGGTAGGTACGTTAACTTGGCTTGCTGTCTAGTTTCTAGAAACAATCACTTGTGTTGGTCAACATTGGGTTATCAAGGCTTTTGTCTTGATAATAGTAGTAGCTATACTTCTAAAGGAGAGGTTTTATGTCATGGAATGAGTTCATACGTTTAGTTTTGTTGATAGAAATTATGGTTGTATTTGGGGTGCTGATGTGGGCAATTCCAACAATAATTGAGGAATTCTTTAAAAACAAGCGTAGAAGCAAGTTTGGAAAAGAGTTGTCGCGCTTATATGACAGTCATAAGCTAGATAGAATTCAGGTTGAGATTCTCTCAAAGGAATATTTCTTAAATTCAAAGGATATACAACTGGTAGCTCGAAAGCAGTTCAAAGAGTCTTTGTTGTTAAATGATGCTAATCCTGAAAAAGCAACTTATTTTCAAACGTTATACCAAGACTATGAGAAAGACGAGCCTTTTGAAGGGCTTCCTTCGGACGTTAGGTTGCATCTTGAGCGGGTAAGAGATGCTATGGGTAAGCAAAATGATCACATGTTGCAACCATTAGCTGCTCAGCTTCAAGAATTAAACGATGAGAATATACGCAAACAAAAGAAAATGTGGTGGGTTTCTGTAGCTAGCTTTATGATTGGGGTTGCTTCGCTGGTCTTTAGCGGCTACACATATTTTTCTCCACTTAAACTCGAAAATAAATCTGTTATCGAAGTATCGAAACATAGTAGTAAAATTCCGTTGATGCTAAAAGAAGACTTAGCTAATTAGTAGCAAAGTTGGGTTGCATGCCTTGTCATTCAACAGTTAACCGAATGATTATATTAAACGAGATATAAAATGATGAGCAATTAGCCTGTATTAACCCAGCGTAATACGGGATATTCGTCGCCGCTGATTTCCTGTATCAGTAAACTCTATATTCGCATCATTTCAGCTCGAAAAGCTGATAGAATTGAACGAAAACAGTATGAGGGCTTTAGTTATGCGTGAATCTTACGATTTTTCAGAGTCGGTTAAAAATTCCTATGCCAAGCGTCTTAAAAAACAAATTACTATTCGTATTGATGATGAAACGATTTCTTATTTTAAAGAAATGGCGGATACAAAAGGTATTCCTTATCAAAGCTTAATCAATTTGTACCTTCGAGGTTGTGCGGCTGAGCATAGGCAGTTAGAAACTAAGTGGCGATAGCAATTGATTTATGCTTGAAATAAACTAGCTGTTACAATCGAAACCTACTTGGTTTACAGCTAAAAGGTCGTCGAATTATGACAGCTCAATTGATAAAATCACTCCAAAACCCTGCGCTGTATCCACACCCTGTCGATAGCTTTAAGCTCATTGAAACACATATTTCTTGGGTGCTTTTAACGGGTTCCTACGCTTATAAAATAAAAAAGCCTTTGAACCTAGGTTTTCTAGATTTTTCTTCATTAGCTAAACGCGAGCATTATTGCCGAGAAGAATTGCGTTTAAATTCACGTTTGGCTCCCGATATTTATTTAGACGTAGTCGCTATTTCTGGTAATGAAGCGCAGCCAGAGCTTGGCGGACTGAGTGAAGCGATTGAATATGCGGTTAAAATGCGTCAATTTCAGCCAGATAATACCTTTGATCATTTATTGCTTGACGGTCTTTTAAATGGCGATCATATAAAGCAAACTGCAATCATTATTGCTGACTTTCATACACAATTACCCTTGGCTAGTGCAAATACCTTATTTGGTAATCCTGTTAGCATTTTAGTGCCGGTTCAAGAGAACTTTAGTCAAATTGAGCAACTGGTTGATATAATTCAGAAAAATATTCTTCAACCATTAAAACTCTGGAGCGCATGGCAACACGCTGAACTTTCACCTACCTTTACGCAGCGCAAACAAGCGGGATTTATTCGCGAATGTCATGGCGATTTACATCTGGGCAACCTTGCTTTAATTGATGATCGAGTTGTGCCTTTCGATGGCATTGAGTTTAATCCTGATTTATATTGGATTGACGTCATCAGTGAAGTGGCTTTTCTGGTAATGGATTTGCAGAGCAAGCAGCGACATGATCTTGCCTATCAGTTTCTTAATATTTATTTACAGAAAACGGGCGATTATTCAGGGCTGAAATTATTACGTTTTTATCTCGTTTACCGAGCGATGGTCAGAGCCAAAGTTGAGGCGATTCGTGCGCATCAGGACGCGCCAGAGGAAGAGCAGCAACAAGCCTTAAGTCGTTATCATAATTATCTACAATTGGCACAGAGCTACACTCAGTCTGAATTACCGATACTTATTATTATGCAGGGTGTATCGGGATCTGGAAAAAGTTGGTTAGCTGAGAAAATAATTAATCACTATCAGATAATCAACTTACGATCTGATGTCGAACGTAAGCGCGTACAGGTACAAGGTAAAAAGCAATATAGTTCTGAAAATCGCAATATAATTTATCAACATTTATTAAGCTTTGCCAAGGGTATTTTGCTGGAAAATTATAGTGTGTTGATCGATGCTACGTTTCTAGAGCAACAGCAGCGGACACTTTTTTTACAGTTAGCTGAACAGTGCGAAGTGCCATTTATCATTATTCATACCGAGACTGATCAAGCTACTTTGCTTGAGCGCATCCAACAGCGCAGCGTACAGACCGATAATGTTTCCGATGCTACGCAAGCTATTTTAGAAAGTCAGCTGAGTAGTCAGCAGGCATTAAGTGATGATGAATTGAAATACAGTATTTCGGTTAATACCGCTAATTCTGATGATTTAGAGAGGTTGTGGGTGTTGATCAGTTCTGTGTGGAAGAGGGCGCAATAAGTTTAAATAAAACGTGATTTTGTAGGTTGGGTTAGATTATCTAGCGAAGCGCAGATAACGTAACCCAACATTTTACGCATAGCTAAATATGTGTTGGGTTACGTTTTTATTGCTCCGCAAAAAAAATCTAACCCAACCTTGTATATTAAATGCATCTCTAAAAACACA
>CBDUDP010000035.1:0-27764 GCA_965365945.1 uncultured Gammaproteobacteria bacterium | reverse complement strand
CAGTTATCTACTATAAACAAGTGGGTTAAATAATTCTGTGTTTTTAGAGATGCATTTAATATACAAGGTTGGGTTAGCAGCACCACCGCTAACCCAACATTGACCGAGTAATGAGTCGGGTTACGAAAGGATGTAACCCGACCTACGCCGCTAACAAATTATTATTTCGCCCCAATTATCTTACACTTCACATTAATTCATGCCTAGAAAAAGGCTTAAGCCCTGTAACTCTAAATGGAATAACATTCAGAATTGTAATCTTGGTTAATGTAACAATCCCGTATTCCGCAAGCTACATACGGGCTATGGAGTTAATAACTCTTCCTGCATATTTTGATGCAAACGCTCTATCCATTCTTGTGTGAATAAAGGTTCGATAAAATTATAGCTAAACGTGAGTTGCTTATTAAATTGGCAGCTTAAAAAGGCAAGGGCGGGTGGACTGGAAATCTGGCACAGATGATATATTTTGGTGATGTCGCTGCCAAAAAAAGCGCTGTTTGATAAATCGACATGGCCTATATCAGAGAACCAGAATGAATTACGTTCAGTGCCGGTACGCATGGATTTACGTAGTTTTTCACCGTGCTGTTCTAGCGATAACCAACTAGCAGCCCACATGACTGGCAGAAACGCATAGTCGAACTTGTCGCGTATAGTCTGCATGTTTTGCTGTTTTAGGTGCTCAAATAGGGCGGGTCTATCAGCTAGTAAAGCTTTGGGTGCTTGGGCAAATAAAGGGGCGACATGGTTGCTTAATAAGGGACTTAGGGCTTTATTTTTGCGTAAATTAAAGGCGTAAGGCGTGCAATACGCTTCACCTTGTTGTTCTGGGTTCATTTTGTGTAAGGCACGCATAAAACAGCCTACATAATATAAGCTAGTACCGGTTAAGCCGACTTGTTGGCGGGCTAGGGTATTAATTGCTTGGGTTTGTTCTAGGCTCAGTGTGTAGGTATTAAAATTTAACTGTTTGGGCGCTAGGGTAGTGTCCGCATGAATAATGCTTTGTAAACTGTCTAATTTGGAAATATAGCGTTTAGCTTTAAAAAACATGCCAACCTTTTGCCACCATTTATATTTAGCTAATTGAGTGTTAACTAGCGGCTCAAGCTTAGGTAAATCGAAACGGTTACGGGCTTCTAATGATTCGGTGCATAGGTATTTTAAGATTAAATCCGCCCCACGGGCATCACAGAAAGGGTGAATCCAACGCATTAAAAAAGTGGTTTTTGCAGCGCTACAAATAAGGTGGAATTCAAGTGGCGGAATCGTTTCGCGACTTTGTTTGTGATTTAGAAGTTTAACAACGGCGGCTTTATGAAATGCGCTTTCATCAGTACTGTTGTCATTGTGGTGCTGATAAAAAAGCGGGTGTTTTTGTTCGCGCTGACACCAAAAATACCGTTTACCACGTTGTTGTAAGCTAGCAAAAGCAAGTGGGAAGCGTTCACCAAATTCAGTAATGCGTTGCTCCAATGCTTCAATATTTGGAGTATCTGAGAGTTCTAAAGCAAAGCCACACAGACTGCCGGGCATTTGTTCTTGGCGTATTTCTTCATCCATTGCTAAGGTAAAGCAATCGGATGGGTTGAGCATTTGGATGATGTCTTCGTTAGGCGTTTTCATGCTTTATGCTGCAATATCCATTTTTCAAGCGCGTTAAATGAGTTGACGTTATCGGGATCAATTTCCGAGTCGGGCAGGGTGATGCCGAATTGTTCTTCTATATACATAATTAAACGCATAATGCCCATGCTGTCTAAGCCAGCTTCTAATAGATCGTCGTCGTCAGAAAAATTATCAGGCTCGGCGACAAAAATAAGTTCATCAAAAATAAAATCGCGGATTTTTTGTTTCATAGATGCGTGGATGTTTTGGAAGTTATTTGGTTGGCAATAGGCATGAATTAAGTGGGGCAGTATTTAATGCGGAATAATACGGTAGGGCGTACTTTAGTGCGCCTGAGTTGCTATAAAAGCGGACTAAAGTCCGCCCTACGGCGGTAATCAATACCCATATTCCTAGAGATTTAATCTTCTAACTGCTGTAAGCCATCTAAATGCCATTTAGGGTGTAGGCTGTTTTTCTGTTTGATAAAGGTCCACACTTCGCGGACTTGCTCTGGATGTGCGTTGCTTTCTTCGCGTATCAGCGTATCAAATAAAACCACAGCTTCTAAATCATTGCCTAAATCGCGAACTTCCAATAATTCTGCTTTAACTTTTAAAACATCAGTATGGTTTTCGCCTTCTGTTGCTTTAATTTGATTTTGAATTTCAGCGAATACTTTGTCAGTGGTTAGATTGCGAATTTCCGCAAGATCTTTTTTATCCCAAGCTGTTTGTAGCATTTTAAAAGCACCTTTGGCGCCTTCTAGGAAATCAGCTTGATCAAAGTCTTTAGGTAATACTAATGCATCCTGAATAACATGCTCTTCAGGCGTGAAGTTAGCGGTTTGCATGCTACCTTTATTGGAAAATATATCTGTGTCAAAGCCAGCATTATTGTTGCTTGGGGTATTATCTGTGCGCTGGTAATTACTGTCTATAACCGGAGGTGTTGATGAGGTCGGGCTATTATAAGTATCGCGGGTATAGGCGGGACGAGCTTGCTGCTTGCTAGCTTTTGCTGCAAATAACTTAAATAATAAAAAAGCAATTCCGCCGAACATAAGAATGTCCATGAAATTGAAATTTTCAAAAGCGCCACCAAAAAACAATGAGCCAAGCAAGCCACCTAAAGCTAAGCCGCCAAGTAAGCCCATTAAACCACCGCGCTTTGACATTGTTGAGCGGGCACTTTGGTTTTGATTGTAAGCCTGTTGCTGGCTAGCTGATTTTGGCGCAGATTTAGTCGCCTTGCGGCTGTAGGACTTGCTATAAGAGGATTTACTGCCAAATGAGCTGGAGCCACCGAAGCGTTTTGCTTGTGCGTCAGATATGCCGGCTGTTGATAAGCTGAAAGCCACGATTAATGTAAAAAAAATGCCAGATAATTTATTCATTAGTCTTTATTTTAATAGGTTGTGAATAAAATAGATTTAAATGCAGAGCGTCGGGTAACGCGAGTGCTACCCGATCTAAGAATAGACAATAAACCTCATCCACTTTGCAATGTGCAGTTTTTAGTGAGCACTATTTTCGTATTCGTCATTCCTGCATGCTATCCAGTCAAGCGTGGGCGCAAGCTTTATCGGGAATCTATTGAAGATATTTAGATTCCCGATAAAAAATTCGGGAATGACGAGAGTTTTCATAAACTACGATTTTCAATGTAGACTGGGTTTATGAGGTCTAAAGAATAGAAACTAGTTTTCTGTGTAGATAACTTTATTGCTGCCTGGAGTGCTAACGATTTCACCTATTGAGAATGCTTGCTCGCCTAGCTCATTTAACATGGCTAGTGCACTAGCCTCATGCTCTGCTGCAACACAAACAATCATACCGACACCACAGTTAAAAGTGGTTAGCATGTTTTCTTGAGTCACATTACCTTGCTCTTGTAACCATTGAAAAATGGCTGGCATTTCCCAAGCATTAAGGTTGATGTTAGCGCTTAGGTTTTCAGGTAATACGCGTGGTACATTTTCAGTGATACCTCCGCCTGTGATATGCGCCATTGCGTGCACAGGTACTTTAGCCACTAGTTGCAATAATTGTTTTACATAAATGCGTGTAGGCTCGAGTAAATGGTCAGCTAATTCTTTATCGCCAAGCTTTTCTGATAAAGAGGTTTTGCTATGCTCAATAATTTTGCGAATTAATGAGTAGCCATTTGAGTGAGGCCCTGAAGAAGCGATACCGATTAATTTATTACCCGCAGCAACTTTACTGCCATCAATAATAGAATCTTTTTCTACGATACCAACACAAAAGCCCGCTAGATCATATTCGCCATCAGCATACATGCCCGGCATTTCTGCGGTTTCACCGCCTACTAAAGCAGCACCCGCAAGTTCACAGCCTTTACCTATGCCTTCGATCACTGAAGTAGCCGTATCGACATCGAGTTTACCTGTGGCAAAATAATCTAGGAAAAATAAAGATTCTGCGCCTTGAACGATAATATCGTTAACGCACATGCCAACTAAGTCGATGCCGACGGTGTTGTGACGGTTTAAATCAATCGCTAGTTTTAATTTTGTGCCCACACCATCTGTACCAGACACTAAAACTGGGTGTTTATAGCGATCTAGTGGTAAATCAAACAAGGAGCCAAAGCCGCCTAGTCCAGCCATAACGCCAGCTGTTCTGGTTCTTGCCGCAATGGGTTTGATGCGCTCAACAAGCGTATTGCCTGCTTCTATATCAACGCCGGCACTTTTGTAGTTTAAACTCTCTTGTTTTTGTTCGCTCACGAGTGTTCTCTTCTGGGTAAAATTAAATTATAGTTAACTCTTATTGTACAAGACAAAATTAATGATATGAAAGCGCTTATTAAGTTTTTACTGGTTTGTTACTTATTTTCTGCAGCTTATGTGCAGGCAATTGAGATAAAAGGTTTGTTTGAAGTTGAGGTTTCTGCGCTCAGTCAATCCCGAGAAGATAGAAATGCCGCTTTGCGTGAAGCCATGAGTATTGTGCTTAATAGGCTTATGGTTGGCGATAATATAAATCAAGATGCCACGGTGAAAACTGCCTTGGATAATGCTGCTTCTTATGTGGACCAATATCAATATGAGCTGAATGTTGACGCTAAAGCGGGCAGTGATATGCGTGTCATGCGTGTCGCCTTTAATGAAGAAATGCTTGTGGAGTTGATGCGCAGCAGTAGCTTAGCTATTTGGAATGAAATACGTGATGAAGTATTGGTTTGGGTGGTGGTCGAGAAGTTTGGCCGGCGAGCAATACTTGATGTTGATCAAAATGTGGAGATTGAACAGGCGTTGCAGGCGGCGGCAAAGTTAAAAGGCGTGCCGATTTTGTTGCCGTTAATGGATTTAGAAGAAAAGCAAAAGGTTTTGGTCGCGGACGTACTGAGTGCTTACCCTAAAAAGCTAATGCAAGCGTCAGAGCGCTATGATGTCGCGGCGATACTTTCGGGTAAATTACGTAAGCAGCGGGGGTGTTGGAGTTCGGAATGGACTTTAAGTTTTAATAGTAAGGTTGAGCAATGGACTGTGCCTTGTCTTCATTTGGCTGAGAATTTAGCCGCTGCATTTCAAGGTGTATATAAGCCATTAGCTACTTTTTATGCAGTCAAAGCTGATCAAGATGGCTTAGGTGATGTTGTTTTGAAGATTGGCGGCATTAGCGGCATGACAGCAGAAACGAATATTAAGTCATATTTACGTAAACTACCGATGGTAAGCTCGGTGAAATGGGTGCGAGTGGATCAAGGGCGGCACGTTTTTCAATTAAAAACCTCGGGAACCCAAGCGGCGTTGCAAGAATATATTGCTTTGGGGCGTGAATTACGTGAAAAAGGTGTGGATATGCATGATAATAGTCTGCTTTATGAGTTGAGGGGGCAGTAGGCAGGGCGGTTTTTAGCTTTGATGCATTATATTCTTCTGGGCTCTCACTGAATTTTTTAAACGATTTTATTTACCCATGCAATTTGATTTATTAAATACCGATGGTCATGCGCGCAGAGGGCGCATGACTTTTGACCGAGGCGTTGTGCAAACGCCTATTTTTATGCCTGTTGGTACTTATGGGTCAGTTAAGTCGCTGTCGCCGCATGAGTTAACTGATATTGGTGCGCAAATTATATTGGGTAATACTTTTCATTTGATGTTGCGGCCCACGACTGACGTTATTAAGGCGCATGGCGATTTGCATGACTTTATGTCTTGGCAAGGGCCAATTTTAACTGACTCCGGTGGTTTTCAGGTTTTTAGCTTGGGTGAGTTGCGTAAAATTACTGAAGCGGGTGTAACTTTTAAATCGCCTATTGATGGTCATAAAATCTTTATGGGCCCCGAAGAATCGATGCAGGTGCAGCGTGATTTGGGTTCCGATATTGTGATGATTTTTGATGAATGCACGCCTTATCCGGCAACCGTTCAAGAAGCAGCTGATTCAATGCGTTTATCTTTGCGTTGGGCGGAGCGTAGCAAAAAAGCACACGGCGATAACCCAAATGCTTTATTTGGTATTGTTCAAGGCGGTATGTATGAGCATTTACGCCATGAATCAATTGCGGGCTTAGTCGATATAGGCTTTGATGGTTATGCGATTGGTGGCTTATCGGTAGGCGAGCCTAAAGATGAAATGATGGGCACATTAGATGTCGTGCATCAGCATTTACCAGTTGATAAACCGCGCTATTTAATGGGCGTCGGCACACCGGAAGATTTAGTTGAAGGCGTAAGGCGCGGTATTGATATGTTTGACTGTGTGATGCCTACGCGTAACGCACGCAATGGTCATATTTTTACGACAACGGGTGTGATTAAAATTCGTAACAGTCAGTATCAGTTTGACACTAAGCCGCTTGATGAATCTTGTGAATGCTATACCTGTCAAAATTATTCGCGTAGTTATTTGCGCCATTTAGATAAATGTCATGAGATTTTAGGTGCGCGCTTAAACACCATTCATAACTTGTATTATTATTTAAATTTAATGCGGGAAGTGCGTGAAAGCATTGAAAACAATGCCTTTGAAAAATATGTCAAGAGTTTTTATGAACAACGGGGCAAAGCTGTTCCGGATATGGCATAATGGCAGGCTTTTTTATTAAACGTATTCAACTTTGGGGAACTCATGAGTTTTTTTATATCTGATGCTTTAGCAGAGACTGCACCAGCAGCGCAACAACCAGGTTGGGAAGGTATGTTATTTCCACTGGGTATTTTAGTATTTTTCTACTTCTTGTTTTTGAGACCACAGCATAAACGCACAAAAGAGCATAAAAAAATGCTTGAGCAAATGCAGCCAGGTGCTGAAGTTGTTACTGCTGGTGGTGTTTTAGGTAAAGTTGTTAGTTTAGACGAAAATTTTGTCCAAGTTGAAGTGGCTGCTAATGTGGTTATTCAGGTGCAGCGCCATCAAATTGGTAGCTTAATGCCTAAAGGGACTTATAAAGTTCAAATGAAAAAAACAAAATCTTAATTCTTTAATAACGGAATTAATACAGCGCGTAATACTGAAGCTGGCACAATTCTTTGTGTCAGCCATTGATTTATCTTGATGGACATATCATGCAAAACCATTTCCCTTTCTGGAAAAACTTTTTAATTATCACGGTCTTACTTGTAGGTATTGTCTATGCATTACCTAATCTTTTTGGTGATGACCCTTCGGTGCAGATCTCTGCAAGTAATGAGACTGAAATATCTCCTGCACAGCTGGGCAATATAGAAAGCACGTTAAAAAAGGCAGCGATTACAGTTAAAGCTGTTGAAATGCAAAAGAATAAGGTCTTAGTGCGCTTTAATAATACCAATGAACAAATGCGTGCTGCAGATTTATTACGCAATAGTATAGGCAATAAATTTACCGTCGCCTTAAATTTAGCGCCTGCGACACCTGATTGGCTACGCTCTTTTGGTGCCGAGCCGATGTATTTGGGCTTGGACTTACGTGGTGGTGTTCACTTTCTATTAGAAGTGGATATGGACGCAGCACTGAAGCAAGCTGAGCAAAGATATAATGACGATATACGTTCAGGATTGCGTAGCGCAAAGATTCGATATAAGTCGGTTAGCTTTGATAGTGGTGCAGTTAAAGTTGTTTTACGCAATGATAAAGATAAGCAAGCTGCAGTCGCTTTGATGGATACTGAGTTTAGTAAGTTAAATATGAAAGAGGAAGACGATCAGCCGATTTTATATTTAAGTATCTCGGAAAAAGAAATAAAAGGAATTAAGAAATTTGCATTAGCACAAAACATTACAACATTACGTAACCGTGTTAATGAGTTAGGTGTGTCTGAGCCAGTTATTCAGCAGCAAGGTGATAGCCGTATTGTTGTTCAGTTACCAGGCGTGCAAGATACAACGCAAGCAAAAGACATTTTAGGTACGACCGCAACGCTTGAATATCGCAAAGTTGATACTCAGCATGACGTGCAGGATGCATTGGCAGGTCGGATCCCGGTAGGATCTAGTTTGTATTATGAGCGTGATACGAAGGCTCCTGTACTATTAAAGCGACGCGTTATTATTACCGGCGACCAGATTGTTGATGCGTCATCAGGTTTAGATCAAAATGGCTCAGCTTCAGTTAATATCGTTTTAAACGGTATTGGCGCAAAGAAAATGGGTAAATTTACTCAAGATAATATCGGTCAACCTATGGCGGTTGTATTTATCGAGCAGAAATCGACCACGCATATAGTGAATGGCAAGAAAATACGCCGTAAAGAACAGGTTAAAGAAGTTATTAGTATCGCAACGGTTCGCGATGCCTTTAGTAAACGTTTTCAAACGACTGGTTTAGATAGTTCACAAGAAGCACGTAAGCTATCATTATTATTAAGAGCGGGCGCATTAGCTGCACCAGTTGATATCGTTGAAGAGCGTACGGTTGGACCAAGCTTAGGGCAGGACAATATTGATAAAGGTGTTTTATCTGTTGTCGTAGGTTTTGTCTTAGTTCTCGTGTTTATGGCTGTTTACTATAAAGTTTTTGGCTTAATCGCTAACTTAGCATTAACCTTTAACCTCGTCGTTATTATCGCTGTATTATCGATGTTACAAGCGACGTTAACATTGCCTGGTATCGCCGGTATTGTATTGACAGTCGGTATGGCGGTTGATGCGAATGTTTTGATTTTTGAACGAATCAAAGAAGAGTTAAAAAATAAACAATCGCCGCAAACTAGTATTTTCCTTGGTTATGAAAAAGCTTTTGCGACTATTTTTGATGCGAATATCACTACCTTATTAGTTGCCTTGGTGTTGTTTGGTTTTGGTACTGGCCCGATTAAAGGTTTTGCTATTACTTTAGCGATTGGGATTTTAACGTCTATGTTTACTGCTATTTTAGGTTCTCGAATGGTTGTGAATTGGGTTTATGGTAATCGTCGTATTGACAAGCTATCTATTTAACAAGGGGACATACGATGTTAAAAGAAATTGATTTTTTAGGTAAACGTAACTTCGCAGCTATTTTTTCTGGCCTGCTGCTGATTGTGGCTATTGGATCTTTGGCGGTACAAGGCTTGAAGTTCGGTATTGATTTTACTGGCGGAACTTTAGTTGAAATCGGCTATAAGAAAGCCGTTGATTTAACGGTTATGCGTGCTGGATTGGAAGCTGCTGGGATTGAAGATGCGACAGTGCAGCATTTTGGTTCATCTCAAGAAGTTTTGGTTCGTTTAAAGCCGCAAGAGGGCGTTAGTAATGCTGAAATCAGTACTGCTGTACTGAATGCTGTTAATACTGGCATGAACGAGCAAGGCGATGTGCGCCGCGTTGAGTTTGTTGGTCCGCAAGTAGGTGATGAACTGACTGAGGACGGTGGTTTAGCTTTGCTTTACTCAATGTTTGGTATTTTGATTTATGTAGCTTGGCGTTTTGAGTATAAATTCGCCTTAGGTTCAGTTGCTGCTTTAGCGCACGATGTATTGATTACTTTAGGTTTTTTCTCGGTTTTTCAGCTGGAATTTGATTTGACTGTATTAGCCGCTATTTTAGCGGTGATCGGATATTCTTTAAACGATACCATCGTTGTTTATGATCGTATTCGTGAGAATTTTAGATTATTACGTAAAGGTTCGGCTGAGTCAGTGATGAATGTTTCGTTAAATCAGACGTTAAGTCGTACTTTAATGACTTCATTGACTACGCTCTTAGTATTGCTCGCTTTGGCTATATTAGGTGGCGAAATTATTCATAATTTCGCGATTGCTTTATTGATTGGTGTAGTGATTGGTACTTATTCATCTATTTATGTAGCGAGCCCTCTCGTTTTGGTGTTAGGTGTTAGTAAAGAAGACTTGATGGAGCCTGAGGTTGAAGTTGAAGGTAAAGAATTTGATATGATGCCTTAGAGGCATAGTTATACCAATCTTAATAGGTTTTACTTAAACTCAATAATCAAGAGAAAACGTCATTCCTGACTGCTACCCAGTCAAGCGTGGGTACAAGCTTTAGCAGGAATCTATAGTGTATGCATGGATTTCCGATTAAAGATTTCGGGAATGACGACTATTGTAGTGATTATTTATTGGGGTTGGTATTGGTATTGTTTGTAATTCAGATGCATTTTGTAAAAAATGCATTAGATATTTTTGTTTTATTTATTTTGTGTTTATTTTATTTTAATTGTGGAGTTTAAAGAAATGGCAGTAGAACGTACTTTTTCTATCGTAAAACCTGATGCAGTAGCCGCTAACAATATCGGTGAAATTTATAGCCGTTTTGAAAAAAATGGTTTACGCATCGTTGCAGCTAAAATGATGCAACTATCCAAAGAAAAAGCAGAAGGCTTTTATGCTGAGCATAGCGAGCGTGGTTTTTTTAATGACTTAGTATCTTTCATGACTTCTGGCCCAGTAATGGTTCAAGTTTTAGAAGGCGAAGGCGCAATCTTGAAAAACCGTGATTTAATGGGTGCAACTAACCCTAAAGACGCTGCGGCAGGTACAATCCGCGCTGATTTCGCAACTAGCATTGATGAAAATGCTGCACATGGTTCAGATTCTGCAGAATCTGCAGCACGTGAAATATCTTATTTCTTCTCAGATGCAGAGCTTTGTGACCGTATCCGTTAATAAAGAAAAAATAAATCTACTCAATTTCGACAGAAAGGGCCTACAAGCCTTTTTTGCTGAAATTGGCGAGAAGCCTTTTCGCGCCACCCAATTGATAAAATGGATTTATCAAGAGGGTGAGTTTGATTTTGACCAGATGTTAAATTTAAGTAAGTCTTTGCGGGCTTACTTAAATGAACATTGCTGCATCATTGCGCCTGAAATAATTTTGGAACAGGTCGCTAGTGATGGTACCCGCAAATGGATTGTTGAAATGGGTGGCGGCAATAAAGTTGAAGCGGTTTATATTCCTGAAGCAACACGCGCTACTTTGTGTGTTTCATCGCAAGTCGGCTGTGCTTTGGCCTGTACGTTTTGCTCTACTGCACAACAAGGCTTTAATCGTAATCTTACTACTGCAGAAATTATTGGTCAGTTGATGGCGGCTAATGCACGCATGGGGACAGAGGGAAGAGTCACTAATGTAGTTATGATGGGTATGGGCGAACCTTTATTGAATTTTGATAATGTCGTGCCAGCCATGAATTTAATGACTGAAGATTTTGCTTTTGGTTTGTCAAAGCGACGGGTAACCATTAGTACTTCAGGTGTTGTACCTGCTATGTATCGCTTAACCGAAGTTTGCGACATTAGTATGGCGGTGTCTTTGCATGCGCCAACAGATGAGCTACGTGATATTTTGGTGCCAATTAACCAGAAGTATCCGTTAAAAGAATTGATGGCGGCTTGTAACAAATATATAGAAGGGTCGCCGCGGGGCTTTATTACTTTTGAATATGTGATGTTAGATGGCATTAATGATTCAGTCGCAGATGCGCGAGCATTAGTTAAATTACTGAAAGATGTGCCATCCAAGATGAATTTAATTCCGTTTAATCCATTTCCAAACACTCAGTACCAGTGCTCATCTAAAGCTGCGATTGAGAAGTTCAGAGATGTGGTGCATAAGGCTGGTATTATCACTACGGTACGTAAAACGCGTGGTGAGGATATAGATGCAGCTTGTGGGCAGTTAGTAGGTAAGGTTTTAGATAAAAGTCGTCGAGCAGAGCGATTACAGAAGATGGGCTTATCATCGTGAAACTACTTAAGGTTGCATTTTTAGGTCTTAGTAGCTTGATAGTGGCATGCTCGACAACGAATGATAAAAGCGGTTATTTGCAGCCCGACAAGGTGGCGGTAGAACGACCTGCTAAAGAGCGGGCGCAAACATTAACGGATTTGGGCTCGGCGTATTATCAGTTAGAAAAATATACCTATGCACTGGAGTATTTAGACGAGTCGTTAACTTTAGACGCTGACAATGCGAAGACTTATCAAATCATAGGGTTAATCAATATGCGTCAAAATCTGCCAGATCAAGCGCAGATTTCTTTCATTAAAGCGTTACAGGTTGAGCCTGATAACTTTGATATATTGACTAATTATGCTGTTTTTCTATACGGACAGGAAAGGCATGACGAAGCTTTAAGTGCTTTTAAGCGCGTAGTAAAAGCTCCTTTCTACAAGAAGAAATGGACGGCTTATACTTACCTTGGTTTATATGATTTAAAAAATAATCAGAAAGTAGACGGAGAAAAGAAGTTTTATTACGCTTTAAAAATAAACAAAAATTATGCGCCTGCTTTGTTGGAAACGGCAAAAATTCGCTATAGCAAAGGAGAAATGATGTCGGCAAGAGCTTTCATCGAGCGTTATTTTTCGAATGCCGGAAAAACCTTAGAGGGTTTGCGCCTAGCCATTAAAATAGAGCGGGTTTTGCAAAGCTATGACACGGTTGAACAATATCAACTGGAATTGAAACGCGCATTTCCTTATGCGGACTAAGGAACGAGAATTCAATAATGCCCGAGTCTGACTTGTCTTTTGGCTCCACAGTCGCGCTAGAAAAACAGTTGCGTAGCCCGCTATGCGCCTGTTTTCCTAACACACCTGTAAAGCCAAAATCCTGTGCCATACTTTCGGGTTTTATTAAACCCTCGCTCCTAAGCCTGACAATATTATCTTCTGATTAAACGTGAGTATCTAAATATGGCAAATAATATTCAGGCTATTCGTGGTATGCACGATGTTTTGCCTGATCAAACGCCTCGGTGGCAGTTTGTTGAACAACAAGTAAGAGAGGTTTTGGCGGCCTATGGTTATGCGGAAATACGCTTACCTATCGTCGAAAAAACAGAGTTATTTAAGCGCTCTATCGGTGAGGTCACTGATATTGTGGAAAAGGAAATGTACACTTTTGATGACCGTAATGGTGATTCATTAACTTTGCGACCTGAAGGCACGGCGGGATGTTTGCGCGCCTGTTTAGAACATGGTTTATTGCATAATCAAGTACATAGACTTTGGTATTATGGGCAAATGTTTCGTCATGAACGTCCGCAAAAAGGACGCTATCGTCAGTTTATACAGTTAGGCGTAGAAACTTATGGTATGGCAGGCCCTGATATTGATGCAGAATTAATTTTATTAAGTCATCGTTTGTGGCAACGTTTAGCCATTTTGGGCAAAGTAGAATTGCAGCTTAATTCTTTAGGTACGATTGAAGAACGTGTTGTTTATCGTGAGAAATTAGTTGAATACTTTAATCAACAGCCTGAATTATTAGATGAAGATAGTAAGCGTCGCCTATTAAGTAACCCTTTGCGTATTTTAGATACTAAGAATCCTGATATGCAGGCATTAGTAGATAATGCACCGACCTTAATGAGTTATTTGGGTGAAGAGAGCAAAGCGCACTTTAAAGGTTTAACCGATACTTTAGATGCTTTAGGCATTGCTTACACCATTAATCAGCGCTTAGTGAGAGGCTTGGATTATTACAGCAAAACTGTTTTTGAATGGGTTACAACTGAGCTAGGTGCGCAAGGAACGATTTGTGCTGGTGGTCGCTATGATGGCTTGATAGAGCAATTGGGTGGTAAGCCTAATCATGCCGTGGGCTTTGCTATGGGTATGGAGCGTATTCTAGCTTTGTTGGAAACGCGCGAAGATTTGGATGCTATTCAATCTATTGATGCCTATATGATTTTAGTTGGCGCAGCAGCAGAGAAGTCTGGATTGCTTTTAGCGGAAAAACTAAGGGACAGCTTGCCGAATTTAAGATTGCAAATGAATTGTGGTGCGGGTAGCTTTAAAAGCCAGTTTAAAAAGGCTGATAAAAGTGGTGCGGATTACGCGTTGATTTTAGGTGATGATGAAGTCGCAAACAATGAAATTAGCATAAAATTCTTACGCACTAATGCTGAGCAGCGTACCGTTGCACTGGCAGAGCTTATTGAATTAATGCAAAACTAATAAATTCATAATATACGATACTAAAGGTAATTAAAGTGGAAATTTACGAAACTGAAGAAGAACAAGTTGCAGCTTTAAAAGATTGGTGGAAAGCGAATGGATCATCGGTGATTTCTGGTGTTGTGATCGCGGCTATTACTATTGGTGGCTGGAATTTTTGGCAAAGTTATCAAAAAGGTAAAATGAGCCAAGCCTCTGCTATGTATGAACAATTACTGCAAGCACAAAAGGCAGGTAAGGCTGAGTCGGTAGGTAAAATTGCGACTAATTTGAATGCTGAGTTTAGTGCTACAGCTTATGGTGCTTATGGTTTGCTATTTCAAGCAAAAGAAAAAATTAAGCAAAATGACTTGAATGCAGCGAAAGTTATTTTTGAGCAAGCGATAGCGGCAACTGATGATGCGGAAATTAAACATGTGGCACGCACACGTTTAATTCGAGTGTTATTGGCGCAAAAAGAATATGAACAAGGTTTGCAAACTATTGCTGATGTAGATCAGTCATCTTTAGGTGGGTTTGCAGGTATTTATGAAGAGCTAAAAGGTGATTTATACGTTGCTATGGGGCAGGTTGGTGAGGCGAGAACGGCTTATCAATTAGCGTTACAAGCCGGCCAAAGCTCGCCTTTACTACAATTTAAATTAGATGATTTAACTGCGGCTGATAGCACTCAAGGATAAGTGTGGTTTATTACTTAATGCGTAAACTTTTCATTGTATTCGTGCTGATTGCTTTAAGCGGTTGTACTGCGGTCACTACATTTTCCAGTGCTATCGGCGACTTGTTTAGTGATTCAGATAATGCTGAGCCACCCGCTGAGTTAACAGAGTATCAGCCTGAAATAAAATTAGAAATTTTATGGGATGAGGATGATGGTGTTGGTGCTGATGAATTAGCTATGAATTTAGTGCCAGCCATAGCGGATGGTCGTATTATTATTGCTGACCGCGAAGGTCTAATTCAAGCAAGAAATTTACTGGATGGTGAGTTGTTTTGGGAAGTGGAAACCGAATTACCTATTTCATCGGGCCCAGTAATTGATGACGATCTTGTTTTTGTTGGCACCAGTAAAGCGGATGTTTTGGCTTTAAATGTAGAAACGGGTGAAGCGGTTTGGAAGCAACGCGTATCCAGTGAAATTATGGCTTTGCCTGTGGTTGCTAAAGATAAGTTATTGGTGCGCACTACGGATGGTAAAGATATAGCGCTAAATAGAATGGATGGTAAACAAGTCTGGTCTGTTGAAAGCAGTGTTCCTGCTTTAAGCATTCGTGGCGCTGGTTCGCCAGTGGTTTCGGTCGATAGCGTTATTATTGGTAATGCTAATGGTAAGTTGATTGCGCTTAATTTAATGGATGGGGCGCATTTATGGGAAACCAGTATTGCGATTCCTAAAGGGCGATCTGAGATAGAGCGCTTAACAGATATTAATGGCACGCCAGTATTAAAAGACTACACCGTTTTTGTTAGTAGTTATAAGAGTGGTATCAGTTCGGTTTCTCCAGTTGATGGTGAAGTCTTATGGCGTAATGAGTCTATAGCAGCGATTTATGGTTTAAGCGCTGATCAGCGTTATTTGTATTTAAGTGATGTGAGCAGTGATGTCTGGCAATTAGATCAGCGTAATGGCGCATCTTATTGGAAGCAAACTGATTTACATCAACGCCGCTTATCGGTGCCTGCTGTTTATGATGATTATGTCGTGGTCGGTGATTTTGAAGGCTATTTGCACTGGATATCAAAAACCGACGGTCGCTTATTGGCACGTATAGAAATTACTGATAGCCCTATTGCTGCAGCGCCTATAGTGCTTGATGGTGTGGTTTATGTTTATGCTAGTGATGGCACGCTTGCTGCAGTTAAAGTTTCCTTGTTTTAAGGTGTAAGTATTTTCACAACTTTCTGATACTAAAATACAGCGAGTTGTAAGTCAGGATAACTCCTTCTCCTGCTGGAGAGGGCTGGGGTGAGGAGGAAAAATCAGAAGCTTTTTGGTGCTTTCTCCACATCTAGCTTTCTCTCTTTGGAGGAGGCTTTTAAGCAGTATTATTTACGCAATGCTAATGGCTTCGCGTGATGTTTTTGAGTTTTGGTCATTATTGGCCTGTTGTTTTAATTTTACGGAATCTGTATGACATTACCCGTTATCGCTTTGGTTGGTCGACCTAATGTAGGTAAATCAACTTTATTTAATTATTTAACTCGTACGCGGGATGCACTTGTTGCTGATTACCCAGGGTTAACCCGAGATAGAAAATACGGACGTGTCAAACGAGGTGAGAAAGCTTATTTATTAGTCGATACTGGCGGTATTACTGATGACGTAGACGGCATAGATTCGGTTGCTAAACGGCAGGTGAAAATTGCTTTAGAAGAAGCAGATGTTGTTTTATTTTTAGTGGATGTACGTGAAGGCATGAACAGTGCTGATCAAGCAATTACTGATATGCTCAGAAAATTGGATAAGCCTGTTATTTTAGTTGCTAATAAAATTGACGGAATTAACGCTGACATTGCCACGGCTGAGTTTCATCGCTTAGGGATAGGTGAACCTGTTTCTATTGCAGCGGCACATGGTCGTGGGGTTAATGACTTATTGCAACGCGTTAGCGCACTATTACCTGAGGAAGAAGAGCCGACAGAAGAAGAGTTGCAAGACCAAGGTGTTGCGATTGCGATTGTCGGGCGACCTAATGTAGGTAAATCAACTTTAGTGAATCGCTTGTTAGGTGAAGAGCGTGTCGTTGTGTTTGATGAGGCTGGCACAACACGAGATAGTGTTTACATTCCTTTTGAACGCGATGGAAAAAAGTATACTCTAATTGATACTGCGGGTATGCGTCGTCGTGCAAAAGTCACTTTGGTAGTTGAGAAATTTAGTATTATCAAAGCTTTGCAGTCGGTAGAGAAAGCCAATGTGGTTATCTATTTAATCGATGCGAGTGAAGGTATTACCGATCAAGATCAGCATTTACTCGGTATGGTGTTGGATGCTGGGCGTGCTTTAATTATCGGCTTTAATAAATGGGATGGCTTAACGCAGGATCAGCGTGAATTAATTAAGCGGCAAACCGATGTTAAATTGCCTTTTCTAAGTTTCGCAGAAAAGCATTCTATTTCTGCTTTACATGGTAGTGGCGTAGGTAAATTATTTGATGTCGTGCATAAACTATATGATGCCGCGATGGTCGATATGTCAACCTCAGTATTAACGCAGATTTTAAAAGATGCCATGGCTGCGCATCAGCCACCTCAGGTGCATGGCCGCAGAGTGAAACTGAAACATGCTCATCAGGGGGGGCGTAACCCGCCAATTATTGTGGTACATGGTAATCAAACTGAGTCATTACCTGATGCCTATGAGCGTTACTTGATTAATTATTATCGTCAGAAACTGAAATTAGAAGGGACGCCGATAAGGATTGTTTTCAAGTCACCGAAAAACCCGTTTAAAGAAATTAAGAACAAATTAAGTGATCGACAGTTATTCAAGAAAAAGCGCTTAATGGAACACAACAAAAAGAAAAGAATTGCCGATAAGAAAAAGAAATAATCACACTAAAGGGGATAGATAATGGCCAAATTAACGTTTAAACCAGGTAACGATGAAATTATTATTAATACCAATGGTGAATTGCCTGTAATAGGTTCTCAAGCGCCAGATTTCACTGTAGTGGACGGTCGCTTGAATGAAGTAAGCTTGGCAAGCTATGCTGGTAAAAAGAAAGTTCTAAATATAGTGCCTAGCTTGGATACGCCGGTTTGTGCGGCATCAGCGCGTACTTTTAATGAAAAAGCGAATCACCTAAAAGATACTGTCGTGTTAATGGTGTCTGCTGATTTACCTTTTGCGCAAGGTCGTTTTTGTGAGTCAGAAGGCTTAACGCATGTGATTCCAGTCTCAACATTCCGCTCTAGTTTTGCCGATGATTATGGGGTGAGATTAGTGGATAGCATGCTTGCCGGTTTAACTGCGCGTGCAGTTATTGTCATCGATGAGCATGATAAAGTCATTTATACTGAATTAGTCACTGAAATTACCCATGAGCCTGATTACAATGAGGTTATGGAAGTATTCAAAGACTTATAGCAAAGCAAAAATGAAAATATTAGCGGTTGATACAGCGACTGACGCCTGTTCGGCTGCCCTCTATATAGATGGGGAAGTTCAAGAGCGTTTTGAGATTGCTCCTAGAGAGCATGCCAAGCTACTCTTGCCAATGATTGATAGTTTAATGGCGGAAGCTGAATTAAGGCCACAACAACTCGATGCTATTGCTTTTGGTTGTGGTCCAGGCTCGTTTACAGGAGTACGTATCGCAACGGGTGTTATGCAAGGCATTGCTTATGGTGCCGATTTACCTGTTGTGCCCGTGTCTACTCTAGCGGCTATTAGTCAGGCCTGTTTGCAAAAAACAACGTACGATACGATTTTTACCGCTGTTGATGCGCGTATGAGTGAGATTTACTGGGCGGTTTATCAGCGTGATGCCGAAGGGGTTGCACAGTTAATAGGTCTAGAAAAAGTACAGCCTGCTAGTGAGGTCGATGCTTTACAGTTAACGGGTTATGGCATAGGCTCTGGGTGGCAGGCGTATGAGCAAGTTTTAACTCAACATTTAAGTGCTCAATTGCTCGGTTTTGATGCTGACTATTTACCTAGATCAGCGCAGATCGCTTTATTAGGCGCGGTCGGTGTACAGCGTCAGCAAGCCGTTCCTGTTGAGCAAGCAATGCCAGTATATCTTCGCGATAAAGTCGCTAAAACAACGGCTGAGCGCGAGGCGTTACGAAGCAACTGAAGTTAATATAGGCCTACAAAGCAATCTGGGAGCGACTTAAGTCGTGAAATGCGGTGGGCACATAATAGGAGTGAAATATTTTAGCTATTTCCGAATCAGCAATAGCTAAAGCTATTGCATTCCAAAAACGCAAAATACGTATATTATTTACCTCCCTTTTCGTAGTAGTTGATACTCTTTCTTTTGGTCTTTAGCAATGAATAGTGATATGGCTCAATTTTTTGAAATACACCCTGAAAATCCGCAGTCTAGATTAATTTATCAAGCAGTTGAGATTATTCGTAAAGGCGGCGTTATTGTTTACCCCACAGACACGGGTTATGCCTTGGGCTGCCATATAGGGGATAAGAAGGCGTTAGATACGGTTAAGCGTATTCGGAAGTTAGATGATAAACATAATTTTACTCTGATCTGTGAAGAGTTAGGGCAAATCTCTACTTTTGCTAAAGTGAGTAATGATTCACACCGTCTAATCAAAACACTGACTCCGGGGGCTTTTACCTTTATCTTAGATGCGACTAAGGAAGTGCCTAGACGCATGATGCATGCGAAGCGTAAGACGATAGGTATCCGAATTCCTGATAACAAAATTGCTTTAGCGATAGTCGCCGAATTAGGCGAGCCGCTCTTGACAGCTTCTTTGATTTTACCTGGCGAGAAATATGCGTTAAGTGATCCTTATGAAATTAGAGAAAGCTTAGAGCATGAATTGGACTTAATTATTGATGCAGGGCTTATTCAGGATGAATGGAGCACGATTATTTCTTGTGCTGATGGTGAAATGGAGATTATTAGGCAAGGTAAAGGCGAAGCGCCTATGTTAGGTTAATTTGATGGATGAATTAACGCTTATACAGAAAATTGTCGTTTGGGTTCTCCCTGTTATTTTTGCTATTACAGTGCATGAAGTTGCACATGGTTGGGTAGCAAAACAATACGGCGATAAAACCGCTTGGATGTTAGGGCGTTTAACTTTAAATCCGTTGAAGCATATAGATCCTGTAGGTACGATTTTAGTGCCTGGGTTGATGCTTGCTTTTACTGGGTTTGTTTTTGGTTGGGCAAAGCCAGTCCCTGTTAATATTAGAAATTTGAGAAACCCAAAGCATGATATGGCTATTGTTGCTTTGGCTGGGCCTGTTGCTAATTTCTTAATGGCTTTAGGGTGGGCTTTATTTGCTCGCTTAGGTATTTTGATCAACACACCTGAAGTCTCAATTCCCATGATTTATGTGGGTATAGCAGGGATTATGATTAACCTTATTTTAGGTTTGCTTAATTTGTTGCCGATTCCTCCTTTGGATGGCAGTCGTATTTTATCTTGGGTATTGCCGGGGCGGTTAAGCCTTTATTATGACCAGTTTGAAAGGTATGGTTTTTATCTATTGGTTTTATTATTAATGACCGATAGTTTAGGTGTTGTTTTAGGTTACCCACTAAATATAGCTAAAGGCTTCTTTTTCTCAATTGCAGGTTTGTAAATTTTAGGCGCATGAGTGCAGGTCTAGTAACTAAAGAGCGCACCGTAACTGCAATGGTTGCGGGCGAGCCTTATCTGGATCTGCCCGAAGATTTATATATTCCTCCTGAGGCATTAGAGGTTTTTTTGGCAACCTTTGAAGGGCCTTTAGATTTATTGCTGTATCTTATTAGAAAGCAAAACTTAGATATTGTTAATATTCCTATCGCTCAGATTACTAAACAATATATGGTTTATATTGAGGTGATGAGTAATTTTCAGTTTGAATTAGCAGCTGAATATTTGCTGATGGCTGCTTTGCTGGCTGAGATCAAATCACGCATGTTACTGCCTAGACAAGCTAGCGCCGAAGAGGATGAGGAAGATCCTAGGTCAGTATTAGTGCGCCGCTTGCAGGAATATGAACGCATTAAAAAAGCAGCAGAAGAAATAGATGAAATACCGCGTATGGAACGGGATGTTTTTATCGCTACAATCGACACCTCAAATGTCAATGTGCATAAACCAAAGCCAGACGTTCAGTTGCAAGATATTGTGTCAGCCTTGCAAGGGGTGCTAAGGCGTGTTGATCAGTTAAGTCATCATACAATTACTAAAGAAGTCTTATCGGTGCGTGAAAGAATGGCGGCTATTATGGGTAAGCTTGAAGGTAATGACAGTTTTCTTTTTGCTCGATTTTTTACTTATCAAGAAGGCAGGGCGGGAGTTGTGGTTGCGTTTCTCGCTATCCTTGAGTTGAGTAAAGCTGAGTTGATTGAGATTCTCCAGGCTGAGCCTTTTGGTGAGCTGCGTATCCGGGCTAGAGTGAGAGGCAGTAATGACTGAGCAAAGTTCCGAGCCTGCGCAGCGGGTTAATACAAAAATTAAGCGCATAGTTGAAGCGCTGTTGTTTTCCGCTGAACAGCCGATGTCAGTTGCTCAATTACAAGCGGTTTTTCCAGAATTGGAGAGACCCGAGCGAGTCATTATAGAGGCAGCGGTTGACGCGCTTTGTGATGATTATAGGAATCAGGCAATAAGCCTACATAAAGTGGCAAGCGGGTATCGCTTTCAAGTGAAAACTGATATGGCGCCTTGGGTGTCTCGGTTATTTTCAGAAAAGCCCCCGAAATATTCGCGCGCATTATTAGAAACTATTGCGATTATTGCTTATCAACAGCCAGTGACGCGTGCTGATATAGAAGAAATTCGTGGTGTCAGTGTCAGTTCTAATATGATTCATACTTTATTGGATCGAGAATGGGTAAAAGTCGTTGCGCATAAAGAGGCGCCAGGCAGGCCAGCGCTTTATGCAACGACGGCGCAATTTTTAGATTATTTTAATTTAGATTCTTTAGCTGCTATGCCGCCTTTACAAGAGCTGCAGGCATTAGCGCTAGAGGGTGAAATGGAGATTTGAATGTGGACTGAGATATTTTTCATCCTGTTATTTTCAGCTGCATTTATGTATTGGCAAAGTGCGCAAAAAGTGAAAGAAATTGCGTGGTCAGCGACGCAAAGGCATTGTCATGATATGGATTTGCAGATGTTAGATGGTTATATCGCTTTTTCTAGTTTTGCACTTAAAAAAGATAATCGTAGTCAGTGGCATGTTGCGCGTACCTATTTGTTTGAATTTTCTTCTACCGGTGCGGAGCGATATAATGGCGTTATCTCTATGCTCGGCCGCCGTGTGCAATCAATACAATTAGATCCGCATCGTATACAATAATTTTACCTACCTTAGAATACCTTCATGCTACGTTTAACCAATATCAAACTTCCTTTAGAACATACCGAGCAAGAATTGCGCGCGGAAATACTCAATAAATTGTCTATTAAGGATGAAGAGTTGTTGAGCTATAGTATTTATAAGCGTAGTTACGATGCTCGTAAAAAGAGGAATATCTTTTTTATTTATAGTCTTGATGTTGATACTAGCAAAAATTCCGCTTTATTAACGCAATTTGCCGAAGATACACAAGTTAAAGCAAGGCCTGATGATACTTATAAATTTGTCGCTCAAGCGCCGGATAATTTAACTGAGAGGCCTATCGTTATAGGCTTGGGGCCGTGCGGTTTATTTGTTGGTTTGGTTTTGGCGCAAATGGGTTTTAAGCCAATTATTTTAGAGCGCGGCAAGCAAGTGCGTGAGCGTACGGTAGATACTTTTGGTTTATGGCGTAAACGTAAATTGAATGTGGAATCTAATGTTCAGTTTGGTGAGGGTGGTGCGGGAACTTTTTCTGATGGGAAGCTGTATACGCAAATAAAAGATCCACAACATCACGGCCGTAAAGTGTTGCAAGAGTTTGTTGTTGCTGGTGCGCCAGAAGAAATCCTCTATTTAAGCAAGCCGCATATAGGGACTTTTAAACTGGTGACTATGGTCGAAAAAATGCGCGCTACGATAGAGTCTTTAGGTGGTGAAATTCGCTTTGAGCAGCGCGTTGATGAAGTCTTGATCGAAAACCAGCAAGTTCAGGGCGTTCGCCTAGCTAATGGTGAAACCTTAGCCAGCCAGCATGTCGTTTTTGCTGTCGGGCATAGTGCTCGCGATACCTTTCAAATGTTATTTGAGAAGGGTGTTTATATTGAAGCTAAACCTTTTTCTATAGGCTTTAGAATTGAGCATCCCCAATCTTTAATTGATCAATGCCGCTTTGGTGATTTTGCAGGGCATGAGCTATTAGGTGCAGCGGATTATAAATTAGTGCATCATTGTAAAAATGGCCGTTCTGTCTATAGTTTTTGTATGTGCCCTGGGGGTACGGTTGTTGCGGCAACCTCTGCGGAAGGACATATTGTGACTAATGGAATGAGTCAGTATTCGCGTAATGAGCGTAATGCCAATAGTGCGATTGTAGTCGGTATTGAGCCTGAAAAAGATTACCCAGGGGAGCCTTTGGCAGGTTTGGAGTTGCAAAATACGCTGGAGAAACAAGCGTTTATTTTAGGTGGCGAAAACTATAATGCGCCAGCGCAATTAGTTGGTGATTTTATAGCGGCTCACCCAAGTGCGGCGGTTGGTAGTGTTGAGCCATCGTATAAGCCAGGAGTGACTTGGGGTGATTTAAGTAGCTGTTTGCCAGAATATGCGATTACTGCGATTCGTGAGGCCTTGCCTGCTTTTGATAAGAAAATTCGTGGTTTTGCAATGCATGATGCGGTATTAACCGGCGTGGAAACACGAACTTCATCGCCCATACGTTTGAAGCGTGATAATAGCCGTTTGCAGAGTATTAATACGCAAGGCCTTTATCCCGCAGGTGAAGGTGCGGGATATGCGGGCGGTATTTTATCTGCTGCTGTTGATGGTATAAAAATAGCCGAAGCAGTGGCTTTGGATATGCTAAAAAAATAGCAAGTTTAGAGTAATAATTGACGTTGAGTTTAAGTGTTCGCGTGTTTCGATAATTATTAGGATAGTGGCTATAAGCACTTGAAACAGGGTTGTAATTTTAGTATGATAGACGGCTAACTTAAAATCTTACACAAAGATACGAATATGAAAACATTTAGCGCAAAACCCGCTGAAGTGAAGCGTGATTGGTATGTGATCGATGCAGAAGGCAAGACGCTTGGACGTTTAGCTACTGAAGTTGCACGACGCCTTCGCGGTAAGCATAAACCAGAATACACACCTCATGTTGATACTGGTGATTATATTATTGTTATTAACGCTGAAAAAATCGGTGTTACTGGTAATAAAGAAAAAGATAAAATGTACTACCACCACACAGGTTATATCGGTAACTTGAAAAGTGTTAGTTTAGGTAAATTAAGACAAACTTTTCCAGATCGTATTATCAACAATGCGGTTCAAGGAATGTTGCCTAAAAACCCGTTGGGTCGTGCAATGTTTCAAAAATTAAAAGTTTACGCGGGTCCTGATCATGGACACCAGGCGCAACAACCTAAAGTTTTAGAACTTTAAGCAACTAACAGGTTAATATCATGGCAGAAGCTCTATATTACGGTACTGGAAGACGCAAAACAGCAATTGCTCGTGTTTTCGCTAAACCAGGCACTGGAAAAATCACAATTAATGATAAATCGATTGACGTTTACTTCGGTCGTAAAACTGATGAAATGGTTGCTCGTTCACCATTAGAATTAGTAGAATTAGCAGATAAATTCGATATCAATGTTACGGTTAAAGGCAGCGGACCATCAGGTCAAGCTGGCGCTATCCGTCATGGTATTACTCGTGCCTTAATGGTATACGATGAAACATTACGTGCTGATTTAAGAAAAGCAGGCTTTGTTACTCGTGATTCACGTAAAGTGGAACGTAAGAAAGTTGGTTTACATAAAGCGAGAAAACGTCCTCAGTTCTCAAAACGTTAATCGTTTTTCGATATGCACTGTTTTTTATGGGTTTTTTACTCATATTAAAATGTGCATTATCGATCAGCAAAAAAGGGTTGTAATTGTTAAAATTACAACCCTTTTTTTATGGCATTAAGAAAGCTGTAGGGCGGATTTCAGTCCGCAGTTCACGTAGGATTAATAAAAAATCAAGCCTAGTGATTTGTGATTTTAAATAAACAAAGCGAGCTAATTGAGGCATTTTATTTGCTTCGTTCCCATCGCTTCGAGACTGTGAAAGTATTGTATTTTTAGTCTTTCCCTTGAGAAGGTGGGGGATTGAGGGGCAATGCTGTTGACTTAAGAATAAGCTCCTTCTCCAAAGGGAGAGGGCTTAAGTCAACAGCATTGGGATTGAGTGGGGGATCTATAAAAATATAGGTCATTGATATTATTTGTATTTTAATTACACTCAAACCTCCCCTAGCCCCTCCTTGATAAGGAAGGGGATTATACTGAATACTTTCGGAGCGTGGGAGCGAGTGCTATTAAGTTGTGCGTAACATCAGTTATATAATATTTTTTGATTGAAATGGGGTAAGTAGATGTCTGATACTGGATTTGTAAGTCGTGATAGAGCTATGGACTCTCTAAAAGTGCCACCGCACTCTATTCAAGCTGAGCAGTCAGTGTTGGGTGGCTTAATGCTGGATAATGAGCGCTGGGATAGTGTTGCCGATAAAGTCGCTAGTGTTGATTTCTACCGTAAAGATCATCGGATGATTTTTGCTGCGATCCAAGATTTAGCTGAAAAACAAGTGCCTTTTGATGTTGTCACCATTTCCGAAGCATTAACTAAAATGGATGAGCTAGATAATGCGGGTGGTCTAGCTTATTTAAGTATTTTAGCCAAAGATACTCCTAGTGCCGCAAATATCGTAGCCTATGCCAATATTGTTCGTGATCGCTCTGTTTTAAGGCAGTTGATTCATATTGGTAGTGATATTTCAGAATCTGCCTTTAATTCAGAGGGCTTAACGACCAGTGATTTACTGGAGAAGGCAGAGAAAAGTGTTTTCGAGATTGCTGAGCAGCGTCAGAAAGGGCAGGTTGGGTTTACTCCGATCAAGGAGTTGTTGGGTACTGCTGTTGAAAAAATCGAAGCCTTATTTGAGCAAGAGGGCAATATTACTGGAGAGGGTACAGGCTTTACTGATTTAGATGAGATGACCTCAGGTTTGCAGCCTGGCGATTTAATTATTGTTGCTGGCCGTCCCTCAATGGGGAAAACTACCATTGCTATGAATATGGCGGAAAATGTTGCTGTAGGCAGTGGTAAGCCAGTGGCTGTATTTAGTATGGAGATGCCCGGAGATTCTTTAGCCATGCGGATGATGTCTTCTTTAGGGCGAATTGATCAAAATAAAGTGCGTACCGGTAAGCTAGATGATGATGAGTGGCCGCGACTTACATCGGCAATTAATTTATTGGCTGAAACTAAGCTATTTATTGATGACTCTCCAGGTTTGACACCTAATGAAGTGCGCTCCAGAGCAAGGCGTTTAACGCGTGATAATGGTCAGTTAGGTTTGATTGTTTTGGATTATTTGCAGTTAATGCAATCGCCGGCCAGTGGTGATAGCCGAGTTGCTCAGATTTCGGATATTTCGCGTGGTTTAAAAACTATGGCGAAAGAGTTGCATGTACCGGTGATGGCTTTATCACAGTTGAATCGCAATTTAGAGCAGCGCCCCAATAAACGACCGGTCATGTCTGATTTACGAGAATCGGGAAGTATTGAGCAGGATGCCGATGTTATTATGTTTGTTTATCGGGATGAGGTTTATAACGAAGATAGTCCAGATAAAGGCATGGCGGAATTGATTATTGGTAAGCAGCGTAATGGGCCTATTGGTACCGTGCGGCTAACTTTCCTAGGTAAATATACCCGCTTTGAAAATTGCGCTCATGACGCCTATTCAGGCGGAGACTATGAATGATCCCAGCCGCTGCGCATATTGAATTAAATATGGCGGCTTTACGCCATAATGTGTGCAGGGCGCGTGACTATGCGCCAGAATCAAAAGTCATGGCGGTTATTAAAGCGAATGCTTACGGTCATGGCTTGATTCGAATTGCGCAGAACTTAAGCGCAGAAGTTGATGCTTTAGCAGTTGCACGCTTAGATGAAGCCATTCGTTTAAGAGAGGCGGGCGTTCAAGGACGCATATTAATCCTGCAAGGATTTAGTCAGGATGATGAAATAGAGGCGCTACTGCATTATCAGCTAGATGCTGTAGTTCATTCTGAAGCACAAGTTCAACTGTTAGAGTCCACCGCTTTAGCTGGTTCTATAACGGTTTTTTTAAAGATTGATACCGGCATGAATCGTTTAGGTATTAGACCTGAGCAGTTTTCAGAATTATTATCGCGCTTACAGAACTGTCAATGCGTGCGTCAGCCTATGGTGTTTATGACTCACTTTGCTAATGCTGATGACGTACAAGATGCTAAAACAGTACAGCAACTTGCTGTGTTTAATGAAGTAACGCAAGGCTTAGATGTAGAGAAAATCGTTGCTAATTCAGCTGCTATTGTCGCTTGGCCTGAAACTAGGGCTGATTGGGTTAGGCCGGGCTTGATGTTATATGGTGTTTCTCCGATGATAGGGGGCTCTGCAGAGCAGCTCGGTCTTTTGCCTGTAATGAATTTGTACTCGCGCATTATCGACATCAAGCAAGTTAAAAAAGGTGAGACGGTTGGTTATGGCGCTACTTGGAAAGCGGATAAAAATACTTGCTTAGGTGTTGTATCGATAGGTTATGGTGATGGTTATCCACGCTATGCAAAACAAGGAACGCCAGTATTAATAGGCAAGAAGCGTGCGCCATTGATTGGTCGCGTGTCTATGGATATGTTGACCGTTGATTTAAACGATTGCTCGGACGTGAAGCTTGGAGATCAGGTGGTATTGTGGGGGGATGGCTTGCCTGTGGAAGAGATTGCTGCTTGCTCAGGAACGATTCCTTATACTCTGCTCTGTGGTATTACTCAAAGAGTGCAGGTATTGGTTGACGATACAAAAGAGCTGTATAAAAATTGTACGATCTAATCTCTAGCCTTTGTTTGCAAAGGGTTGAGAGAGTTACACAAAAACAACGCACAAAGTTATCCACAGAAAATGTGAGTAACTGTCATTTAGCTGTAATAAGTAGCTGTGCTTAACT
>CBDUDP010000034.1:0-32024 GCA_965365945.1 uncultured Gammaproteobacteria bacterium | reverse complement strand
AAATATAAATGAATAAGGTAGGTTCTCCTACAGGGGACTTGCACCCCATTAGTTTACGCCCATGCTGGGCGTACCAAAAAAATCAACCTGACCACAAATATGCGTCATGTTTTTTAGCCTTTGTGTTTAATGAAAAATATTGCTGTTAAATAAATTGTGCTTTATTATTTGTGTCAGGTTATTTAGTCGTTAGTACTACAAAAAAACAGGAGTTTTATATCATGTCTAAAATTTTTCTTCTCGTTCATGCTATTGCTAGGATTAGAGAGTTTGATGCAGCACTGAATACTTATGATAGCGTGCTTAAGATATCAACAAGAGTACTAAATGGTGATAATGATGGTTTTTCTGAAGAAATGGATATAAGTAAATATTTTAAAAATCCGACAACATCAATGATGAAGAAAATAAAAGATGAAAATCTGGAACTAAATGAAATGATTAAAATTTTTAAGGATATTGTACGCAACGGTTTATCAACTGAGTATAGGAGTTCAATTCATTTAAAAGATTTTAATAAGAGAACATTTATTTTGGCTTCTCGTGCACATGTTTATGCCTCAGCTTGCAGAAGCTCCAAGAAAGTTCTTCAAGGTGCTGCGCTCAATCCTGGGTTGGCTACCGCATCTGGGATAGCAGGTCTCGGAACAGGATTACTTGCAGAACTTTATACAGCAGGCTCTGCCTATTCAAATCTTGGTAGTAAATTTAGAGAATTAGAAACGTGGGCTAATAAAGCTCTGATAAAAGTGAATAGGTAGTTCTAATGCTAATCTGAAATACACTTCTGGCCCTGTTTCTAAAGAGCTTTTTATAAAAGCCAATATGCCAAGTTGTTTACGGCCAATAAAGATTAGCAGCATCCATCGTACTAACGAACAAGGTTAGATTGTGATCGCGAAGCGAGCCACAATCTGAACCGTTTGTTGGACAAGCCCGGCACGATAGTAGAAAGTTGATTAAATTCGCTCTATGGAAATAGCTTTTTTCTGATCAGCCCGATTGATGAATCGACCCTCTTTTTTTACCCGTCTAAAGAACATTGAGCATTGCCCATTGCAGGCAACCCTCAAAAATTTAACGACCCAGGTAGTTTATTAGCCTTCATCCCCCATTTCAACTCAAGCGATTCTCTCAGCGACTCATCCGCTGCTAGCTTGGGGGGAAGTGTGTCAATTTACATACGCGCTAATGACTCTCATGGTTAAGTCAGCACAAGGTTAGAGGCGATTTCCACTCTCGGTATTCGCCTGCGACCCACAATCATTGCACCGCCACAGCACTTACACCTGACTTGTGGACGTGGTTTCAGTACCATCAATATCTTCGCAGGATCAAACTTTAGCAGAAGGTGAATCAGTTTAATCACTCTCTTACTGTTGGGGTGTAAAAAGCCATAGTTCCGCGCACGACGAAAGCCTTTGGGCAAAACATGTTGCAGCACTCGCCAGAGAAATTGAGCGCCCGACACCGTTTTGGTTTTATAGCGTTTGCTTTTGCTGTCTTGATAACGATAAGTCACGTTACCCTCCTGGCAGGCTAAAATATCCTTCTCACGAATCACCCCACGATACAGATAACGCCCTAGGTAAATCAGCGCTTTATCGCCTGCGCCGACAAACTTGCAATCCACGACCCATTGATTCGGAATCGTTGTGGAAAAGGGCAGCTTTTCTTCTGTTATACGGGCTAGCATTTTTGCGCGAAATACTTTTGCCAGTGCTTTATGGCTAAACAGATATTTACCTTATAGATTTATACTTAAACTCATATAACTTAGAGAAACCGTCATCCTGCGTGATTTTAGCAGGAATCTATAGTGACTGGATGGATTCCTGATTAAAGATTTTGGGAATGACGGCTATTTCAGTAATTACTTACTGGGGTTGGTATTACTTATTAAGTAAGGTTCTGATAAGTGAATTTTACGGTCAATTAGAGGGTCTAACTGAGTAGTTTTTGTAATGCACCTTCTGCAGATTGTAGTGCATGATTAAATTTATCTTGTGATGGAGCAGGTTGTCTTTTAGCATGTGACACTTTTTTACTGGGCAATAAGGTATGCAATGCTTGTAATAACATAAAGCACCATAACGCGGTAAAGATACTATAGCTATTAGCTAATAACCAGAATGCGGTACTAGCGCTGAGTAAGCATAAACCTAAATCAGCCATAATGGCGAGTAGGTTTGCGTAGCATAGCAAGGCGCGGTTACAGAAAATCATAGCCAAATAAATGACTAATAAAGTGCTGGCATGCTTTACCCAAAATAAGCTAATAAGCACGATACTTAAATTGATAGCAAATAATGTTATCCTGCCTAAAATTAAAGGGTTTTGCCTGATTATAAAGCCGAGATACAAACATACCAGCAAGGATATATTGAGTTGATTGCTTAGCATGATACTGAAAAATGGCCTTAAAATTAAGTCATTGATCAGTGCTAAGCCGCTTAAACCTATGGCTAGGCCTATATGTTGGAGTAAGGCATTTTGTTTCATGATACTTCACCTTTGTTGTGTGTTTCGGCATAGCGCTGTTTTTCGTAGATAAAAGCTAATTCAATATCATCTTGGCTGACTGTTGAATTAGGGTTACTTACTGGCGGCGCTCCATTGATTTCAGTTTGCTCAGTAAATAAGGCGAGTTTATCGCGTATTGTTTGTAATTTTTCTTTGCGCTCGTCCGTTTCGGTGATTTGCTTTTGCTTTTCTTCACTGATATTGGTTAGTAACTGGTTCAATTCTTTTAGCGATAATTCCGCTTGCAGTTTTTTTCTAATGATCGATTTGCATAGCTCTGTATTGTTTTCGCTGAAGCAAAAATCGAGCTGTTGTTGCTGTGTTTGAATATGTTCGCTTAGGTTTTGCTGTTTTTGTAGTAAGCGTTCCTGTTGTTGAGTGAATGCCGAGATGCTTATCGTTACTTTATCTATTTCATCTTGCATGTCGCGTACTGCTTGTTTAAGGATGATCTCTGGTTCTTCTAAGCTATCTAAAATGCCATGTATATCGGCTTTAAATAAACGTGAAATTCTGGTTAAAATGTTCATGGGGTTACTCCTGGTTCCCCTACTGTAGAAAGCATTTACAGTAGGGAATATGATTAAGGTTATTGATTAGTTTCGAGAATACGCTGTTCTTTTATGCTGTGCATTTGTATGCTTTTTGCAGCGCGTTTACGCTTAACTTCCTGATCCATTTTATTACCACTAAAAGCTTCGGCAACGCTGCTTTCCAGCTCATTTAATTTACCATCCATTGCTATTGAAGCCATTGGCATAGCGGCTTGTTGTTCTGCTTTGCTAATTTCGTCGCGATATTCATTAATGACTTGATTGGCTTTATCTTTATCACCTTCGCGTAGCCAATGGCTGAGTTTCTTTTGCATTCGGCCGAGGTTATTTTTTAATACGCTTTGTTTATAAACATCCTGGTCAATAGAAGCGATAGCTTCTTGGCGTTTTTCTGGAGCAACGATGGCTAACATTAAGGGTTTTTGGCTTAGATCTTGTTGATAGCTTTTACCTTGTGATTGATAAGTTAGGTGCATATTTCCCAAGGGGATATTGCCGTTTTCTGAGGCTTTAACTTTAAAAGTCATGACGAATTTTTTATTGCCATTACTCAGTAACTGGCCGGTTTTAATTTCGTAGTTATGTGCACTGTTATTAGTGATCGGGTAACCGCCAGCATCAATTAATTCAATGCCGTTGGGTAGCTTGAGTTGCACTGTACTGTTAGCTGCAAAAATATTACGTGTGGCATTTAGGTTGTTAGCAAAGATCTCGCCTAAACCAGATAAATTTTCTAAATAGGCGTAAGTGCCCATGCCATAATCAGCCAATGAACTCATTAAGGTTTCATTAAAATCCAGCCCCATACCAACTGAGGATAAGACGGATTCTTGTTGGGTTAGTTTTGCGACTATGCGACTTAATCCGTTTAAATCGGTGATGCCGTGGTTTGCTTGACCATCGGATAGCAATATAACTTTGCTTGATCTATTTTGTAGCTTATTGCTTAGTAAGTGTGCTGCGCTGTTTAGACCGGCACCAATATTAGTGCCGCCCCCGGAATGAATGTTGTTAACCATAGTTTGTAACTGTTCACGCTGCTTAGTATCAACAGTAGTCAGCGTTGAATGTACGGTGGCTTCATTAGCAAAGGAAATTAGCGCAAAGCGATCTTGATCATTTAAACGCGAGAGCAAGCCATTAATAGCGGCTTTGGCATAGGTCATTTTCTTAGCCTCAGACATGGAGCCACTACGATCTAAGATGACGATAATATCGCTGGCTCGTTGCTCTGATTGTCTAATATCAATGCTGGGTGGCGTGATATTAACATCAAGATAAACAGTATTGATTTCGTTTTGGATAAGCTTGGTTTGCGATAGTTTACTGCTGATAGTCACAACCTGGTCATTGGGGTGCGGCAGTTTAGGACGTTGTTGTGTGTTTGCCAGTACGACCGCAGTAATTAAGCTTAAACAGGTAAATGCGAGCAAACCAAAGCGATTTGCATATAAGCGGTAACTGAATGATTTAGTTAGTTTGGACATGACGTGCTCCTCAAAAATATTAATGTCAGGACTAGATTAAGCTTCTGAGGGCTGTTTTTGTAGCGGCTGTTTTGTAAAACTTAGTGTCAAATTTTTACATGATTTTTACAATGCAATGGCTGAGAGTAGTAAACTGTAATCTCGTATGTAGTTTACGGAATGCGGGAAATGGTTTCTCCGAATTTCCCGTATTTTACTTCGTGCTCTACGAGTCGCAAGCTTCATAACGGGCTACAAGAGGTTTTACTTATAGGCTGAAAGTAAGTTAAAAATAAGCAAATGCGCTTCTTATGTAAGCCTCAAGCTCAACGATAGCGGGGATGATAAAGGGGGTATGAATATGACAGGCAGAGCAAAAATATTAATAGTCGAAGATGAGCCAGCGATACTACAAGGCTTAATGGATGTATTTGTGTTTCATGGCTATGCAGTTGACTCAGCGATAGATGGAAAAATCGGCCTAGAGAAAGCATTGAATAATGACTATGATTTGATTCTTTTAGATGTCATGTTGCCGTTTGTGGATGGTTTTAGTATTTGCAATCAAATCAGGGAGAAGGATGTGCAACAGCCGATTATTATGCTCACGGCTAAATCAAGTGAACAAGATATTATTACTGGTTTAACCTTGGGTGCTGATGATTATATTAGTAAACCTTTCTCAGTGCGTGAGTTGGTATTGCGCGTGGAATGTGTTTTAAAACGATCACTGAAACGGGTAGAGCAGGTTGCGATTATGCATATTGGTAATATACGTATTGATACGGCTAATTTACAACAACTAGACACGGACAATCCTCAGAAATTTACCCGCCGAGAAATCGAAATATTACATTATTTACAGCAGCATGAAGTGCGGCCTGTGCCACGAGAAGAGCTGTTAGAAAAAGTATGGGGTTATCGACAATCTGAAAATATTGAAACCCGCACGGTGGATATTCATATCGCTAAACTACGGCGTAAAATTGAAGTCGATTCGAAGCAGCCACAATATTTACTCACAATACGTGGCGAAGGCTACCGTTTATTAAGCAATGAAAAATAGTAAATCGGCAAAATACCTTAATCCAAAGTCAGCAAAGCGACGTTTATTTTATTGGTTGCTGATATTTTTTATAGCCATTGCTGTGCCTGTCTATTTTCTGTTAGACAAAGTGTATTCGCAGTTGGAAAATGAAAACTGGTACCGACAGCGTAATCAAGCGGAATTATTGGTTGAGCGTATAGAGCAACAGTTGCTTGATAAATTACAAGTGGAACAGGATCGGCCTATTGCCGAATATAGTTTTTTTAATGTGCTGGAAAACAGTTTACTGCAATCGTCTACACTTAATTTTTCGCCCTTATCAGAACTCCCGCCTAAAAGTGATATACCGGGTTTAGTTGGGTATTTTCAAATTGATTCTAATGGTGTTTTTCATATTCCCGCCTTGCCTGAATTGAATAGTGATTTGCAAACGGGTTTGAGTGCTGAGTCCTTGGCAGAACGTGTGGCTTTAAAAACACAGTTACGGGGCTTATTGGAAGTAGAATCAGAAACTAATAAAGATCAATTACTTTCTGCTGCTAGTAATCAACAAGATAAAGATGCTGCGCCACCGGTGATGGCACAAAGAAATCGCTTTGATGATTATTTTTCCTCCTCCTCACAAGAGCGTGATGAGCTATCGAGTTTTGGGCGTATCACTGCAAAAGTTCAAGTTGAAAAAAAGCGTAGCCCGGCCGGCATTAGCAAAAAAACGCAGAGTTTAAGTGAAGAAAAATTACAGCAGTTAAATATTGAAACTTCTGTCTGGAAGCAGAAAAATAAATCCAATAGCAGAAGCTCAGATAAGAAAAAAAAATACGATACGGAATATCGACAACAAGCACGAAAAGAAACGGTCAATATTCCTGATCAATCCTCGGCGCGTGCTATTTTTAAGCGTAGCCCGGCGCCGCAAGTGCTTGCTGATTATGCGATGCAAGAGAGTGAGAGTGATTTAGCAGAGGCATTGCCAGCAGAACCAGTAAAAAATGAGAAAATAGCGCCTAAAAATCAGCTACCCGTCGATATACTGAGCTTTGAAAGTGAAGTCAGCCCCTTGCAAATGATGACTTTGAATAATGGCCATTTATGTTTTTACCGTAATGTCTGGAATGCAAAGTCACGTTATATTCAAGGCTTTATTGTTAATCAACACTTCTTACAAACGTTGATTCAACCGACAGTGGCGAGCGCTAATAATTTGTCTTTGAGTAGTCTGATCCTAGTTGATCAGGGCAATATCTTGCAGCAGTTTAATCTCATTACAGGCAATCCTGAAATGTTGATATTTCGCCGTTCGCTGCGGCCACCCTTTCAACAAATGGAAGTGTTGGTCAACTCAGGTATATTAGCCGTCGATGCAGGTGAGCGTATTTTGGATATGCTCAGTATCGCCTTAGGCTTAATTATTAGTATCGGGTTCCTGTGGCTTTATCGGTTAGGGGCAGGGCAAATTAATCTAGCGCAACAGCAGCGTAATTTTATTTCTTCAGTCAGCCATGAGTTAAAAACGCCATTAACCTCAATTCGCATGTATTCGGAAATGTTACGTGCCGACTGGGTTCCCGATGAAAGCCGCAAACAAAGTTATTATGATTATATTTATTTTGAAAGCGAACGACTTTCACGCCTAATTACTAATGTTTTGCAGTTGGCCAAGTTAGATAATGATCAAGGAAAAGCTAAATTAGTTGCAGTCAATATTCAACAGTTAATGTACAAGGTTGAAGCGAAAGTTGCCGCGCAGATTGAAGCGAGTCATTACGTGGCAAACCTGATAGTGCCGGCTCAGAATCTAATTGATGCTGAGCTGAAAGTTGATGAAGATGCCTTTTTTCAGATTATGATTAACTTGGTTGATAATGCCATTAAATTCTCCCAGCAAGCGGAAAATAAAAGTATTGATATCGGTTATAAAACCACGGATCGTGGCAAAAAAGTGATTTTCTTTGTGCGTGATTATGGTTCAGGCGTGGACAAAGCGCAGATGAAAAAAATATTTCAGTTATTTTATCGAGCTGGTGATGAACTGACTCGAACCCAGCCCGGCACAGGTATCGGTTTAGCTTTAGTGGTGCAGTTAGCTGAATCAATGGGGGCAAAAGTGGATTTGGTTAATCGTACGCCGGGGGCGGAATTTCAATTGAAATTTAGTTTATAAAGGTCAGGTCACTTCCAGAGGAGTTAAATATCATGACATTAATATTGCAGGCAGCGAAAAATGAGTTTTATCTTTAGCCATTTTGTGGATACTATGGAATTTACACAAAAGTTGCGCTTCTTTCTGAAAAATGAAAATCATCATCCCACTATTTTGACAGAATGGGGGAAAGTTACTGTTTATTAGTGGTCACATAAAATAAAAGGATTGCACGTTAATGATTTTATTATGGCGGCTGAAACCGGCTAGTTATAAACCTAGTAAGTAGCTGTGTAAGTTGTTAGGCTTTATAAAGGAAATAATGATGGAAATTACACTAAATCATACAGTTATTGCTTCCAAAAACAATGTTGAGTCAGCCAAATTCTATGAAAAAATATTTGGTTTTGAATTCACTAAAGAGTGGGGGCATTTCGCGGTAGTTAAGGTAAACTCAACCTTAACGTTAGATTTCGATACACAAGAAAAATTTTCTAAGAGTCATTATGCCTTCAAAGTTAACGATCAACAATTTGATGAAATATTTGAGTGTGTGAAATCAGATAATATTAGTTTTGGCAGTGGCCCCCGTTCAAGCGATGATGGAAAAATAAACCATAATTATGGTGGGCGTGGCGTTTATTTTAAAGACCCCAATGGGCATCTACTAGAAATAATAACAACAGATTACGTGATTGAATAATTAGCTTTGTAACAATGAACTATTTTAGATACATGATCTTCGCTTGCTGGATAGTTCATTATTTATGCATTGATATTAGAGGTTAAAGTTATGTTGGAACAACTTCTTAATCTGTATCCGCTCTGTGGTCAACGACACAAGCTGAAAGGTTTATACCTAGCTCACCGAGTAGATACTTTGGGTAGCACTACTGATCCTTTTATCTACGCTAATTTCCTGTCCAGCTTAGATGGCCGCATAGCACTAGAAGATAAAGCACAAAATACCCCTCCCTATATTCCCAAACACATAACAACGGCTTCAGATTTTAAGCTGTCTATGGAGTTACATGCTCAGGCTGATTGTCTTATTACTCATGGCGGGTATATGCGAGCTCTCAGTGAAAAAAGACTGGGTAATATATTGCAGGTTAAAAATAACGAGCTTGTCGAGTGGCGATGCAATAACGGATTAAAACCACAACCGGCAGTCATCATTGCCAGTGCAAGTCTGGATTTTCCGATGCACCCCAGTCTGCACGAGCATCAACAGAATTGTTTTATTGCTACAGGGAAAAATGCTGATGTCGAGAGAATACGCTATTGGCAGAATCAAGGTTTTAAAATCCTGAAAGCAGGTGAAGACAAAATGGTTCAAGGAGCGGTATTAATTCAACAACTGAAAAAACTAAAATATAAAAGCATTTATCTTATCGCCGGCCCTAGAATGCTAGATACCATGATTAGAGAAAAACAGCTCTCTCGTTTATATTTGACCATGACCCATCAATTAATTGGAGGGCTAGATTTTCGTACTTTATTAACGGGTCCCCAGCTTGCCGATAAAGGTAACATGAAGCTCCAATCACTTTATTATGAACAAGATTCTCCAGCCGGTTCCGGTCAGTTTTTTATGCATTTCGGTTTACATTAACTCATCCGGCATAAGCAATTTATCCGTTAGCAGAGAACTAAAAAAAGCTTATCAGCTTACCTGGCATATTTTTATGTAGCCGTATTAGCCTATTGATTTTAACTAAAAAAAAGAACATGCTGTATTTATCGTTATCTCTTGAAAGTGGGGGTAACTATTTATTAGACAGGGTATTAAGTTAGTCTGGAGGTAATATTTTGACGCAGAGTAAAGGTAAAATTAGTGTTTATTATGATGGGGCCTGTCCAAAATGCGTCAAAGATAGGCAAACTTATGAAAAGCTTGCAGGCAAGGCAGCGAATAATGTGTGCTGGGTAGATATTACAGGTCAAGAAAAAAAGTTATCGGAGTTGGGTATTGATCCCGTTAAAGCGTTAACGGAATTGCATGTTAAAGATGAGAATGAGGTGATTCTTTCTGAGATAGATGCTTATATTTTGTTAATGGCTAAAGTCCCTGTATTGCAAGCTATTGCTTGGTTGATTGGACTACCCTTGATAAGGCCGGTGATTGCAAGAATTTATCATTGGCTAGTAAATCGTCGGCTTTATCAAAGTGGGCGGTTATAGGTATATATTTTTATCAAATGTCTTAGGAACGAATTTTTAATTAGGAGATTATCATGACTAATACTGCTATAAATAATGACGAAGTGATTAAGGTACTAAATAAAATTTTGGAAACGGAATTATCGGGCGTCGTACGTTACACTCATTACTCACTTATGGTGTTTGGCTATAACCGCATCCCAATTATTTCTTGGATGCGTAGTCAAGCAACCGAATCCCTTGATCACGCCACTCAAGCTGGTGAGCTGATCACACATTTAGATGGCCACCCTTCATTGGGTATAGGATCACTACTAGAAACCCACCGCCACGATATTGGCGATATTATGAAAGAATCACTAGAACATGAAGCATTAGCTTTGGCTGAATACCACAATTTATTGGCTTTGGTAGATGGTAAAGATGTCATGCTGGAAGAATATGCGCGGCGCATGATATCACTGGAAGAAATGCATTTGGGTGAGGTGCGTAAAATGCTAAGAAAGCCAAGCTAGTAACTCTTGACTAACGTGAGTTGCAAGATGATAACTCGCGTTAGTTCAGTTAAGTATCAATAACATAATCTATTGCAGGAGATTAATATGAATGAAGATACCTTGAATATGGAAGTAAGGACATTTCTTAAAAAAGTAGGCGTTACTTCGCAACGTGAAATTGAACACGCTATTCTAAAAGCGGTTGAAGAAGGCCATTTGCAAGGCAGTGAGAAAATTAACGTAAAAATGACTTTGGAAGTGCCTGAGATTGGGTTAAATAAAACGATTAATGGGGTTATTGCACTGGAATGATTTACCCTGTTAAAGGTAACTTGCGTGGATTACACTTTCTGGGAAATATCTTTATTTGAGTCAGTTAAGTCCATGTAACCTTTTCTTTTTTACCTAAATAGCTGAAGTTTTTAACGAAAAAAATGGAGTAACCATCATGGAAGCACTATTTCATTCATTATTGATGCTGATGCTAGTCGTTTGGAGCGTAGCCGTGGTTGTGCGCAAATTGGGTCTGCCGACGATTATGGGCGAGTTAATCATGGGGGTGACCTTGGCCTTTGGTTGTGACATGGTCGCTGCGACTTTTGTCGGGTTAACCATGACCGCTACAGCAGTGGTTACGCTAAAGGCCTGTGTCTCATTATTAAAGAAACATCCTACACATTGGTCGTATTGATATGTCGGTTCTTTGGGGGGAATATCGTGATCAGATTAGCCAGTATTATCTAGCAGGTGAACAAAAAGTGCTTAATGAGTTACTAATTCATTTGCAGGATTATTCTGCAATAGAAATAAGCCGTCAAGCGCGCGCCCTAGTCACTATCATTCGAGATAAAGCTAAGCAGCAAACCTTGGTTGAGGATTTTTTACATGAATACCAACTCAACTCTGAGGAAGGTATTATTTTAATGGAAATGGCGGAAGCCTTATTGCGTATACCCGATGCACAGACTCAGGATTTATTTCTACAAGAAAAATTAAGCACGGCAGACTGGCATAAACACCTACAACACAGCGACTCTTTGCTGGTTAATTTTGCTACGCAAGCACTGGAAATAACCGCTAAAGTTGAGCAACAGTTTGAACTCTCTGATCCCGCGAATCAGTCCACATTTTCACGCTTAGGTTTGCCCTTAATTCGTACGGCTTTAAAACAAGCGATGCAGCAGTTAGCCTATCAGTTTGTGATTGCCGAGACGGTTGAATTAGCGCTAGAGCAAGCTCATCAGCGATCAAATTATCGCTATTCATTCGATATGCTAGGCGAAGCGGCTTTAACTGTTAGTGATACTAAGCGTTATTTTGCTTCTTATGCGCAGGCGATTGCTGTATTAGCGAAATCTGCAAACCCTACTGATATTTATAAAAATCCCAGTATATCCATTAAGTTATCAGCACTTTACGCGCGTTATGAACCATTACGCTATGAGCAAGCGGTCGAACAGCTTAGTCAGCAATTATTATCATTAGCTAAGCAAGCACGCGCAGCGAATATCACGGTGACCGTTGATGCCGAAGAGTCAGAGCGCCTAGAAATGTCATTGGCTATTTTCACTGCAGTACTGACTGACTCAGAATTACAAGGCTGGTCTGGCTTGGGTTTAGCTGTTCAAGCGTATCAAAAAAGAGCGCTTAAAACCTTGCAGTACTTAGCGGCATTAGCCACAGAGCAACAATGCAAAATCCCAGTACGTTTAGTCAAAGGTGCTTATTGGGATAGTGAAATTAAACGGGCTCAAGTCAATGGCTTAAAAGACTATCCGGTATTTACCCATAAAAGTGCAACGGATGTGTCGTATCTTGCTTGCGCACAATTTATGCTAACTCAAGGTGAGGTTTTTTACCCGCAGTTCGCCACCCATAATGCACATACAGTTGCGGCTATTTTAGAGTTTGGTAAAGGGCATTCAGGTTTTGAGTTTCAACGCCTACATGGCATGGGTGAACAGCTTTATGAACAGCTTCTGCTTCAGACTGATGGAAAAATCCCTTGCCGTATTTATGCGCCAGTAGGAAATTATCAAGAATTACTGCCTTATTTGGTTCGGCGCTTATTGGAAAATGGCGCGAATGCTTCGTTTATTAATCAGCTAGAAAATGCGGATATTAGCATTGAAAGTGTGATTTCTGATCCTGTCGTGCATATAAGAAAAGTAGAGAAATTATCTACGCATTGCGTATTAGCCAAAGATTTATATGGTACTCAACGGATTAATTCAGAGGGCATTAATCTTGCTAATCGGCAGCTTATAATGCGTACTCAACAAGAACTAAAAACTTTCAACACTCAAACATGGCAAGCCGCCCCTCTGGTGAATGGCAGGTTCTGTACTGGCAGTACGCATAAAATTTTTAATCCCGCACAGCTTCAGCAATGCGTAGGTAATGTCATTGATAGTGATAAACAAGCTATTGCTGAGGCGGTTAATATCGCCAGTGAGGCAGTAGAACTGTGGCGTTTGTCTGATATCAATGTACGCGTTGCTTATTTACAAAAGACGGCTGAACTGCTGGAGCTGAACCGTATGGAATTGGTGGCACTCTGTGTGAGTGAAGCTGGAAAAACCATTCAAGATGCCGTATCAGAAATACGTGAAGCGGTGGATTTATGTCGCTATTATGCGCAGCAAGCACAAGAAAAGTTTACGCAGCCCATTAGTTTTTCAGGCCCTACGGGTGAAGATAATAAGCTGTATCAATACGGTCGTGGAGTGTTTGTCTGCATTAGTCCGTGGAATTTCCCTATCGCTATTTTTATCGGGCAAATAAGTGCGGCATTAGTCAGTGGCAATACTGTGATTGCCAAACCCGCACAGCAAAGCTCATTAATCGCCATGCGCTGTATCCAATTATTACATAAAGCGGGTATTCCTCATGATGTACTACACTTTTTACCGGGGGAAGGTGCTTTTGTCGGGCAACATTTATTAAGTGATCCGCGCATTTCAGGTGTCGCATTTACCGGTTCTTTGGCAACAGCACGAGTGATTAATCAACAACTAGCAGAGCATCCCGGCATTATTCCTCTCATTGCTGAAACCGGTGGGCAAAATGTGATGCTTGCTGATAGCTCCGCGCATAGCGAGCAATTGGTACAAGATGCTGTGCAATCGGCATTTAATAGTGCAGGGCAACGTTGTTCGGCACTACGTGTTTTATATCTACCTTTTGAAACTGCCGAGCCTCTTATTGCACGGATTATTGGGGTGATGCAGCAATTAGTGGTTGCTGATCCGCAAATATATGGCACAGATATAGGGCCAGTGATTAGTGCTGCTGCCGCAAAGCAACTAGCTGAGCATGTGGACTGTATGCGCCAACAAGAAAAAGTTTTATTTCAAGTGTCGCTTGATGAATGTTTAGCAAATGCTTGTTTCTTTCCACCTACATTGATTGAACTGAAGTCACTCGCAGAGTTGACTGAGGAAAATTTTGGTCCTGTATTACATATTATTCGCTATCACAGTGATGAACTTGAGCATATTATCGAAGCCATTAATGCGAGTGGATATGGGTTAACGCTAGGAATACAAAGCCGTATTAATAGCACGATCAATAAAATTTCTGAAAACTGTAAAGTCGGTAATGTGTATATAAATCGCACCATGATTTCCGCAGTGGTGGGAGTGCAGCCCTTTGGAGGTATGGAACTTTCTGGAACAGGGCCAAAAGCAGGTGGCCCGCATTATTTACACGCCTTTACTCATGAACAAACAGTGACCACAAACACGGTGGCAATTGGCGGAAATGTCCGTTTATTGGCTAAACATTTAGATTAAAAGAGGGATTGGCAACAATGAAAAAATTGATTATTTCCAGCGCACGTTTTCTTATTATCTTGTTGATCTTATTGTTTATAGTTAAGAGTTGGTTTGGTGTCAATCAGCCATTACTCAAAAAAGACACGGCTTCACAAAAAATACTAAATCAGCGTTTACAATTGCCAGAAGGTTTTTCTTTATCCATATTTGCAGATAAATTGCCAGGAGCGCGTATGTTGTTGCTAACTGAAACGGGTGATTTACTCGTGAGTTTATCTAAGCATGGAAAAATTATTGTGCTTCACAAAGATGCCAATACGGATGGTGTTGCCGATGCCAGTCGAGAATTAATCAGTGATCTCAATTTACCGCATGGTATGAGTTTTTATCAAGGTTGGTTATATATCGCAGAAACCGATGCCGTGGGCCGGATACGCTTTGATGCCAAAAGAGGAAAAACCGTAGGTGAATATCAGAGGATTCTCACTGGACTGCCTAAAGGTGGCAATCATTGGAGTCGTTCATTGCATTTTGGCCCCGATGGCATGTTATATGTATCGGTTGGATCTAGTTGTAATGTTTGTCAGGAAACAGATCCACGACGTGCGGCATTGCTGAGATTTACCCCAGAAGGGAAGCAAGCAGAAATATTTGCCAGCGGTTTGCGTAATACCGTTGGTTTCGATTGGCATCCAATTACCCATGAATTATACGGTGTGGATAATGGCAGAGATCTTCTTGGAGATGATTTTCCTCCTGGTGAGTTAAATCATATTGAGCAAGGTGGTTTTTATGGCTGGCCTTATGTTAATGGTCAACAAGTCCTTGATCCTGATTTTGGTGATAAGGCTAAGTTAGACACAAGTATTGCGCCATTACATGAATTTGCCGCACATACAGCCCCGTTAAGTTTGATTTTTATTAAGAATGAAAAACTTCGTGCGGCACTAAAAGCTGATGCATTGGTTGCTTTGCATGGCTCATGGAATAGTTCTAAAAAAGTCGGTTATAAGATCGTGGCTTTGCAGTTTGATTCTAAAAATGACATTATCGAGAGTGATTTCATTACCGGTTTTGAAGTCAATGATGATGTGATCGGTCGCCCTGTGGATATTGTTGAAGCGCCCGGTGGCAGTTTGTATATTTCCGATGATTTCTCCGGAAGTATCTATAAGGTTAGTTATGCAGCAAGATAATGACTTGCTCTTAAAAAATACTAGGAGATAAAGGTCATGACATTAATACCGCAAACAGCTGATAGTATCTTGGACTTTTGGTTTTCAGAGGTCACGCCCAAACAGTGGTGGAGCCAGTCGGATGAATTTGATCGGCTTATTGAAGTACGCTTCGGTGCTGTTCATGCAGCTGCTGAACGCTGTGAGCTTTACAGCTGGCGTGAGACAGCCAAAGGCCGACTGGCAGAAATCATTGTGCTGGACCAATTCTCGCGCAATATTTATCGTAATCAGGCACGAGCTTTTGCTAGTGACGCGCTTGCCTTGGCTTTGGCACAAACAGCCATTGCCATTAATGCCGACCGCGAACTAGGTGTTAAGCAGCGAGCCTTCCTTTACATGCCATATATGCACAGTGAATCGCCGAAGATTCATACGGTTGCGGTTTCTTTATTCAAGCTACCAGAAATGGCAGACAATCTAGATTTTGAGCTGAAGCACAAGGTAATTATCGATCGTTTTGGGCGTTACCCGCATCGTAATGTCATCCTTGGTCGCAAGTCTACAGGGGAAGAAATTGATTTTCTTCAAACGCCTGGGTCATCATTTTGAAAATTAATCTGGTACAGGGGGTAGGCTTTAAGCAAAGGGACGGTTCGGTAACATCACAAGATAGGTTAATTATCTATAAGATTTGTGGGAGTGAGCATCTCTAGAATACCTTCGAAAAGATTAACGTCATCAAAGTGACGACGTCCGATAAAAGCTGTCGCATGATGCCCCCATTGGCGCATGGCTCCTGGGTTTGGAATGCCCATGGGCCAGAATAGAAAACGTTCGTCGCGCTCAGTGCCATTTATGACCCCCGTTTGGTTATACAGACTGTGATTTTGTCCGTTGACATAGGTAAGAGAACGGAGGTGATCAGCGTGGTAAAAAGCATAGTGTCGTCTTGTTGTAGCTATGGCTGTAGTCGAATATATTTTCTGGATATAGTGATGATTACTACTAATGCGAATAATGGTTGGCTGATTTGTATTAAAGTTAAATTGCTGCTGCGGTGCGAATGCCGGCTCCCGAAATAGTGATGTGGATTTAGGCATGTGGGCATATTGCGTTGGAAAGAAAAAATGATAGCAACCACAGCTATGAATACTATCGAAAATAAGAGGATTACCATCAGCGTTCAGTGTTACTCGCCAGATAATGCCGTCTAAATGTCCACCAAGCATATCTAAAGGCCACTCTTTAGGTCGAGTGGGAAACCAAATGCTGTAATTTAGTTGCAGTAAGGTTTTTAATTGTATTCGTGTATGCGAGATGTGTTGAAATACCACTGGCTTTGCCGTGTTTATCAGGATATTGTCATCATCACGCCATTGTGGAACGCCAATGTAATCATTTTTAGAGCTGGTATCAATTTCAAAGTGCGGTGCAAACTGCGCAAACAGTTTTTGTTGCTGGGGTTCTGTCGGTATGGGAATATGCAAAGGATTTTCAGTGGACGTTTGTATAATTTCAGCGACTTGTTTGCGACTAAGCTTTATCGTGTTGTCTTCAGGGGCATGAAGTATTAATTGTCCTTCAACCGGTAGCGAGAGCAAGGGACTAGTAAAGGTTGTTAATGCTTGTTGGTGCCAGCGGTATATGCCCATGCGAAAGGGTATGGCGGTGAGCGGATAAAGACCTAAAACTTGTTGCCAGGTGTTGTACTCAGACGGCACTATTGCGTTGCGTTTAAGTTCATTGCGCTTAAGCTCTTGGTTCAGCTCAAAGCGACGTAAGGCATAACTGCAGTATGTTAATTTAGATTGTATGGGAGAAATTGCAGGGAAAAACTCCGCTGTTAGCTGATCGAGTTCTCTGGCATATTGCGTAGGTAAATTGTTGAGCTCTATCGACCAGTCTTGTAAACCAAGCGCTTGTAATAAATCTACCCAGCTCTCAAATGGTTGATTCTGTACTTCAGTTCGAAAGCTGGATAATAGTCGATTGACACGTAAATAAGGGAAATTGGTAATACGTGCATTTTGAGCATCTGTTGCCCCAGCGTCTGAGATAGTCCGCTCGGTAACGCTAATTAGCTGCCTGCAATTTTGAATAATTATTGGCTCATGAGTGTCTTTTAAGTAAGCAGAGTTGCAGGCAACAAGGCTCAGTGTTAAAGCTAGGATGGCTGTTTTAGCGCGCATGGCTATGTCGTCACGGTTGCATAAAACAACCATTTGCAAGTTCAGATATTGTAACTGAGTCGGCTCCTTGAACACGACAAAGGTAGGAGCTTATAAATTTCATGCCATGCCCGTTGCGTTTAATTGACCTGCCAGAAATTAGGTTCGCCATGGGTGCGAAGGTAAATCCGCAAGGCCAATGACATCAACGGCGGCCTTGGCGACTTGATGATCATTTTCCACCGAGCTGCCGCTCACACCAATGGCTCCGATTAGAATCCCGTCATTATCGACGATAGGTATACCGCCGGGAAAGGTGATTAAGCCATCATTGGAGTGCTCAATGCCGTAAAGTGGTGCGCCTGGTTGCGAAAGTTCACCGATTTGCCCAGTGTTCATACCAAAAAAACAAGCGGTTTTGGCTTTTTTAATGGCAATATCAGAACTACCAAGCCAAGCCCCGTCCATTCTGACGAACGACTTTAAGTCAGCACCGGAATCAACAACGGCAATACACATTTGGACGCCAATCTTTTGCGATTCAGCAACCGCTGCAGCGATGGCCGTTTCAGCTTGTTCATAGCTTACATGCATGGTTTTCTCCTCAGATTTATAGTGATGAAGGTGTAGCTTTAGTTTAGGGTAATATGATTATTGCGTGCCTAGGAGAGGCTATCTGGACATTTTAAGCCAACTCATAAGCGCTCCTGATTATTCACAACTTTTAGCTACTTTGAAAGATATTTTTAACTCAAATGAGTTGCCATTGTAGCTTGTATGTAGTCTACGGAATGCGAGAAAGGCTGCTTTGAATTCCCCCGTATTTCACTTTGTGCCCTATGAGTCACAGCTCCATAACGGGCTATAAGAGATTCTGCTTATAGGCTGAAAGCTATAACGTAATTAGGGAAGTGTTTACACTAAATTTTTAAAGGGAATATGTAGTAGAGCTTGAATTAAAGAGAATATGAAGGCTCAGGCTAATGAGTAACGCGCTAATAGTTTTTGAGAAGAGATTTATTTTTAGGTAAGAATGACTACCTTATTCATGGCTAGGGTAGTCATTCTAATTTTATTGAATTTAAACAATTTATTGATATTTCAGTTGCTTATTCAAAAGTGTTTTTAGATGCGATTCTTCTTTCATTGGCAGCATCAAAGGCTTGTTCTGACACTGATGATCCCGCTGACATATCCAAGTGCTCAGTTTCTCTGCCTTTTAGGATAAAAACTCCAACAACAGCAATTAAAATGATACCGCCGATATAGTAGGTTGAGTAATCTTTTGTTTGTTCTTCAGCCATTTGACTTTCCTCGTTATTATTTTTATAAAAAACTATGCAGTGCATAGTCGAGGCATTATTTATTATTATTTTTATGCCCCTTCTTATGTCGGTGAGTAAGGTACTCAAAAGCGACAGGTGTATTTTTATCATGAATAATAGTTTCGTGTCAAAACTATTTTTTTATGTGGGTATTATTGTTTCTATTTTAGGTGGTAATCCAAGTGTTATTTTTATTAGTCGTTGATATTTATAATGTTTTTGTATTGATATTTTTATATATTATAAGATTGTGATATTTCTTGTAGTGCTGACACCATATCGTCAGTAATTTTTAGTAAAAGTAGACTAACTTATCAATAAAAATTCCTATTCCTCGATTACTTATGCCAAATAAAGAATTTATCAGCAGTGAACCAACCGAATCCATTACCGAACTGCCAAGTAAAGGGTTAACAAAAGAGGATTTTGTACATAGTTTTAAAGAATATTATGTGCATTTACTGGGGCGAGAGATAGATAATCGTCATGCCCATTATGCGTATGAGGCGCTAGGATTAACTGTTCGTGATCGCTTGATGGAGCGTTGGAAGGAAACGCATAGCACCTATAAACAGGCTAAATGTAAGCGAACGTTTTATTTGTCTATGGAATACCTGGTGGGACGTTCTTTAAGCAATGCGATGTTGAATTTAGGCGTTACCGATAAGCTATGTATGATTTAGGCATAGAAATCGAAGAGTTGATCGGTAGCGAACTCGATGCAGGTTTAGGAAATGGTGGTTTAGGTAGATTAGCGGCTTGTTTTATTGACACCAATCATACAGCAGCTAGTAATGATCAGCTTATTTGGCTTTGGGCATTAATTTCCAGATCCTCACCTGTAACCTCTAGCTCGGTCATCTGCCATTTAATTAGTTCTATAGAGCCATCATTGTGCTCTACAATCGCGGTACAACTTTCCACGAAATCTCCGGTGTTGATATATAAAAAACCGTCCATATTTTTAATTTCTGCGTGATGTATATGACCGCAAACAACGCCATCGAGATTTTGGTCTTTAAGGGTGTTGACGATACTCTCTTCGTAATCAGAAATAAATTGCACGGCATTCTTCACTTTGAACTTTACATAAGCCGCGAGTGAGAAATTAGATTGGATGCCTAGCTTCTTTCTAATGGTGCGAATAATCCGGTTAACCCAGAGCAGGAAGTCATAGCCGTCATTGCCTATCTTGGCAATCCACTTGTGACATTGAGCAATAGTGTCGTACTCATCACCATGAACAATAAGGAATTTCTTTCCGGCAGCGGTAGTATGTACATCTGTTTTTTTGACTGTGATGTCACCAAAAACATAGTTATCGTATTCCCTGACATTTTCATCATGATTGCCGGGTACATAGATGACTTGAGTGCCATGCCGCGCCTTACGCAGGATCTTTTGAATAACCGTATTATGATCAGTAGGCCAATACATTTTCTTGGAAAGTGCCCAAAAATCGATAATGTCGCCGACTAAATAAAGGGTTTCGCTCTCGTTGTATTTTAAAAAATCGAGAAGCACATCAGCTTGGCATTGAGTAGAGCCTAAATGTAAATCTGAAATCAAGATGGTTCGATAGGTAGTAATCATAATCAAACTCTTAGTATTTTAATGTACGAAAAATTTTCTTTATTGCCAAGATCGGCTACTAAAACAGTTTTAATACTATCAGAGGTAGATGAAATTTATGTTACAGGCTGTAAATAGTCATTTTTTTTAAATAGGAATGTGTCATCCATTCTGGATACCCAGATATAGAAAGAAAAGCTTCTATAAGGATAGCGGTATGTATTTTTAAACAGGGCAGAGAAGTGCGCTGTTTACTAATATCCTCTTGGTTTAGACCAACGGACTTTCGAAGCCAGAGCTTATGCCGTTGCTAGGAAATTTAAGCCCTTATTGGGTTAATACCGTGATCGGATTTACTGGCCCCGAGTATTTATATAACGGTAAACAAATTATCCGCACGGGATTGGAAGATCATTTTTGCGGTAAATTGTTAGCTTTACCGATGGGCTGTGATGTTTGTTATACCAACCATGCCGAAGTCGATCAGGATGATATGGGTATGTTGCTCACTCAATTTGCAGTAGCCGGCGGTAGTTTTATTATGGGTGTTCTGGGAGCAGATGATGTCATGCTCAACTATCAGTCGTTTGCAGTTCTCTGGCGTAAGCCTAAAAGATACAATGAGTGATGCTGAACTACCTGATTACCTACAGCTTGGCCTACCAAGTCTCAGTGGTAGCCTTAAATTTACCATAACGTAGTAACATCAACGGTAATAATAGTAAATTAAGTAAAGTCGATGAAGCCAGTCCACCGATAATAATGGCTGCCATTGGCCCCATAATTTCTAAGCCTGGGTTATCACTATTAAAAGCGATCGGTGACATGGCTAATGCGGTAACTAATGCGGTCATAAGAATAGAGGGTAATCGTTCTTGAGCGCCTTTTAGCATGGTTTCTAAATTCCACTCTAAACCCTCATCTTCGACCAGATGTTGATAATGTGATAGCAGCATAATGCTGTTGCGCACGGTAATACCAAATAAGGTAATAAAACCAATAATGGAACCGACCGACAAGGTTGCACCCATTAAAATGACTGCTGCTATGCCGCCGATAAGCGAAAAAGGGATATTAACTAAAGTAATGGCTACATGGCGCAGGTTATTAATGGCGATATAAATAAAAATGAGTACGCCAACACTGGCTAGTAGTGAGTGTAATATCAAGTTTTGTTTAGCTTGTGCTTGTTCGATAGCAGCACCGGTATATTCTGGGTAAGTATTGTCTTCAAAGCTAATATTTTGGCCGACTTTTTCCTTTAGTTCTTGCATAAAAGACGAAATATCACGCCCAGCAACATTACAGGTAATACTTTGTCGCCTTTGTGCATTTTGGTGCAGTATATTGTAACGTCCTTCATTATGTTTAATGTCTGCCACTTCACCTAAAGTAATGAGTTTTCCGCTCAGCGTGCGAATGGGTAATTGATCGATAAGATCGGGTTGCTGTCGCCATTCGGGCTTTAAGACTACGGCTATATTGTAACTACGATTACCTTGTAAATGTTTGCCGACCACTTGACCATCATAAGCCGCTTGGACGGTTTGCAGGATTTGTTGGGTTTGTATGCCCCAGAATTTGAGTTTTTCTTGATTGAGGTGGATTTGAATGAGTGGCGTGCCTGGGGGAGAACGTAATTGTATGTCAGCCGCACCTGAAATTTCTTGCATTAATGCGGCAACTTCTTGGGCTTTTTTATCTAGCTGATTTAAGTCATTACCATAAATATTAACCACAACAGGCGAGGTGTAGCCGGAAATAGTTTCGTCGATGCGTTCGGTTAAAAAGGTATTGGCTTCAAATAAGAGCCCTGGGAAATCGGCTAAAATTTCACGTAATTGTTCTAATACAGCTTGCTGTTCTGCACCAGAAAGTGGTTTAAGACGAACTTCAAATTCGCTGTAATGACTGCCGTAGGTATCAGCGCCGCGCTCTGCACGCCCTGCCCATTGTGAAACAGATTCTATTTGCGGGATTTCTTGCAGCAGTGCGGTGATTTGTTTGCCCTGACGAATGGATTCTTGTAAAGACGTACCCGGAATGCTGGTGGTGTGAACGATATAATGGCCTTCGCGTAATTCAGGTAAAAACTTATTGCCGAGCGTAAAAAATTGGCTCAGCATAAAAATAGAAATGATCAAACTAACAAGGGAAATAAGTTTGAAATATCTGGCAATAGCGCTAAGAAGCCGTGTATATAACGGGTTTAAGAAGCGAATCAGCGGCGGCGTGGTATTAAATTGTATATTATTACTTAAGAGTACAAAACATAAGGCAGGGGTGAGCGTTAGGGCGACGATTAATGACATTAAAATTGCCAGAATGTATGAATATCCGAGTGGTGCAAATAGCCGCCCAGCGACACCCTCTAAAGTTAATAGTGGCACAAACACCAAAGCCACGATAAAGCTGGCATAAACCACCGAGCTACGCACTTCGATGGATGCATCATAAACCACTTGTTGCGTGGCGAGTGGTTTAGCTAATGCGCGGTTTTCGCGTAAACGACGGAAAATATTTTCGGTATCAATAATGGCATCATCAACCACTTCGCCTAAAGCAATCGCTAAGCCACCTAACACCATGATATTGAGGTTAACGCCAAACTCCAGTAACACCGCAGCCGCACTAACTAAAGAAATGGGAATGGCAACAGCGGAAATAAAAGCGGTGCGTAAATTATATAAAAAGAAATACAAAATAAGCACGACAAATAGCCCACCTAAGAACAAATGGCTGGACAGGTTGCTGACTGAGTTTTGTATATAATCCGCAGGTCGAAATAAGTGGTTATAGAAATTAATCTGCTGTTCAGCAAATAAAGGTTCAAATTCTGTCAGTGCTTGTTCGACGGCATTGGAAACGGTCAATGTATTGGCATCAAATTGACCAATAACCATCATCACGATACCAGATTGTCCCATAATTTGTGCGGCTCCAATTGCGGGTTCTGGCGCATATTGAATATCTGCTATATCACCTAAGAGTAAAGTGTTGTTCTCGCTATATTTAATGATACTTTGGCGCAGTTGTTCAGGCGTTGTTGCTAGCCCAGTGACTTGTAGCGTAAAGCGTTGATTGCTATTTTCTATAAACCCAGCACCTTGTATTTTGCCTATTTGCGTGGCGGCTTCGATGACTTCATTAATGGATAAATTGAATTTCTGTAATTTTATTGGGTCTAGCTGGATTTGAACTTGTCTAATATCCCCGCCAAAAATATTAACATCAGCAACGCCATGTACGGCTAATAAGCGTGGCACTAGCAAGGTGTCGACTAAGTCACGCAATTGCATCAGGTTTTTATGCTCAGAGTTTAGGCCGATAGTCAGTACGGTTGCTGAAGAGGAAGTTAGCGGTACGGGAATAGGTGTATGTACGCCTTCTGGAAGTTGAGTACTTAAGCTGGATAGCTGCTCGGTAACTAATTGGCGATTACGGTAAATATCACTATGTTCGTCGAAAATCGCGGTGACTATCGAAAGCCCTTGTATAGATTCAGAGCGTAGCGTGTTTAAGCCGAGTAAACCACTGAGTGATGATTCGATCTTTTGCGAAACTAAGATCTCGACTTGTTCGGCTGAAAATCCAGAGGATTCCGTTTGAATGATAATTTGTTTGGGTGAAAACTCAGGAAATACATCTAAGCCTGCGTTAGCGAAGCGATAGCTTCCGTAGCATAAAATCAATAAAGCCAAGGCTATGATAATGCCGTAAAAGCGAATAGAGAATCGGATGAGGTTTGCAAGCATAGGTGTTGGTTTTTTTGTTTTTATACTTATTAACAAGCTGAGTAAATAGAGTTAGCTATATAGTTTATAGTTCCGACGCTGGAGCCATAAGGGTCTACACAACTTTTTGATATTTAAGTTGCAAGTCAATGTGGCTCCCTGTTGGAGAGGGCTAGGGTGAGGAGAATAAAATCAAAGCTTTACTTGATTACCCATAACCCTCAGCCATACCGCGTCATCCTGCATGTTTTAAGCAGGAATCTTATAGGTTAAGCAAAGATTCCCGATAAAAAACTTCGGGATGACGAGTTTTTAACATACTGATATTTCCAGCTTTATTCTACTATGGCTGAGAGTTGCAAGTAATCAGGAAGCTTTATCTATCCTCTCATCCAACCTTCTCCCTCTGGAGAAGGCTTTAAACTTGCGTAGATACCTATGCGCTGGAGCGTATGAACGATTAGGTGTTTTCCCTGTACTCTCTGTGGTTAAAATTTTGAGCTCGGATTTTTAACAGAGTGGACGGGATTAATCATCGTCGTCATCATCTTCAGCGGGAATTTGACCGCGGAATTCTTCCGATAAAAGCATTTGTGCGCCATTAATCACTAGTATGTCATCTTGTTGTAATGCTTGCTGGATAAAGTAATTCTCCGTGCTTAGCAGTTTTTTCTGATCGATTTGAATACGTTTAAAATGTTCATTATCAATTTTCGTGTAAGCAAAGGTTTGACCTAAGTGCCAGACTAAAGCAGATGCCGGAATGATAACGCCAGAGATAGCGGCTTCTTGCGTGGGAATCTGGACGCTTACACGTTGATAATGTCCATTAAATACGTTATCACTAAAGTAAAAATAGGGCGTGCCCGTTTGTTGGCTTATGCCTGAGATAGGTGCATTAGAAATTAATTTGGCCGACTGATCGGATTCATTTTGATTGGCGGTTTGCAGGGCAATAGTCGTTGGTGGCGTTGTTAATTGTTTAGGTAGATAAATTAAATAAAGTTGTTTTTTAAGCTGACTAAGGTCAATAAAGTTTGGGTGTTGGTCGCTTAAAAACCAGTGACTGACTGTTTTTCCCCATTGTGCTTCTGTCTGCAGACGTAATATTGCACTTTGATTTTGAGAGGCTTGAACATTCACTTTAGCAATGTCGAGCTGGTTCTTTTGTTCCCTGAATTTGCGTGTGGAAACGGCATTTTCGTGTTGTAAGTTTTGTATGCGCTGCATATCCCGTTGCGCCTGCTCTAATTGTAAGTGTGCTGTTTGTTGTTCTGCTAAGGCTTTAAAATAACCGGCACGCGCTTGGAGTAGTGGGAGTAAATCAACTAAGGTCGCAAATGTTTCAATTGTTGGATTAAAGTGAGTGCTGTGTAATTTTATAGTCTCTAAGCCACTTGCTATTTGAAGAGATTCCTCAATCGCGACATTATGCTGAGCAATCGTATCGTCATCATCGGCATTGCTATTAAAGCTAAATAGAAAGATGGATGAAATGAGTAAGGGGCGTAGTATTAACATAATAAATTCAGTTGATTGGCAGGGCTTTGTGTAACTTTTCATTATTTAAAGGGTACAGGTAGTTTTTCAGTTCGTTCCTGAACGCTGAGGCTGTGAAAGCATAATACTTTCACAGCCTCGCTGTTAGCTGGAACCTATTCTCAATGTAAGTTCCCGATAAAAGCACTCGGGATGACGATATTTTTATAGATATTTGCCCATGATTAATGAGAAGTTATGGCTTTGTCTATTGCCTTATCTAGGTGAAGGCTCCTAATTAAGTTAGGAACATGCACGAAATAAGGTAAATTTTACAATGAGGAACAGGTCTTTAGCCGATATTTTAGATAGTAGACTAAAGGTCTGCGCCCCAGATTGTGTTCAAGTTGCTTTGTACTTATTCATTGGCTGAAAAAAGCGTTATTACAGTGATTTATAAACGAGCGACTAACTCAAAGCAAAGTAGAGAGGCTAATTTTTTTAGTATTATAAGATATTCAGTGTAAAGCGCTGGGGAAAAACTGGCTTTATAGTAAAATAATATCCGAGCAATGAGAAAATTTAATCCGTTTTTAAACCTTAACAAAGTGAGAGAAAAATGAGTGAACTTCCTAAACAATTAAAATATGCCACCACTCATGAGTGGGTAAAGTTAGAGGAGGATCTTGTGGTTAAAGTCGGTATTACTGATTTTGCTCAAGAAGAGCTTGGTGATTTAGTCTATATAGAGTTGCCAGAAGTGGGGCGCCAACTAGCAGCAAAAGAGCAATGTGCGGTCGTAGAGTCTGTTAAAACGGCTTCTGATTTATTCAGCCCTGTTACGGGTGAAGTGATCGCCATTAATGAAGAGCTAGCAGATTCGCCTGAGTTGGTTAATGAGGATGCTTTTGGCACTTGGCTATTTAGTTTAAAAATAAACAGTGCGGCTGATTTAGATGCGCTATTAGACGCTGATGCTTATGCTGAGTCGATTGCTTAGATTATTTGGTAATAGTTTCAACAGTAAAAGGGCTGGAAAGTATAAAGTTACCCACAAACTCTGTGGATAACTTTGTGTGTAATTTGCAACTTGTAAAGCTAAATGGCTGTAATTATTATGCTTTTGTTAAATTGCTTGAAAACTATACGACATTATAAATCAGTGCCTTACGTATGTTTTTGTGAGTGTGATGGAATTGATGTTGGTGTTATTTAGCTTGACAGGATTTTGTGTGCAAGAATAAATAAAAGCGCAAAGACTGCGGAGAGAAGTGTCACCGTATTTATTTTAAGGTAGCATGTTTTCAACTTGATTAAGGTACTGAAGATATTTGTAGGTGTTTGGTTTTTAAGTCTTTATAGCTTAAATAAAGTTACCCACAAAAGCTGTGGATAACTCTGTGGGTAATTTGCAACTAGCAATGCTAAATGGCTGTAATTGTTACAGTTTTGTTACATTGTCTAAAAAATATACATCTTTATATATCAATGACTTATGGCGTCTTGAGGCGTTTTGCCGAGACTAATAAAAAATAGTTTTTACTTGACAGGATTTTGTGGGAAATGGCTAATCAAAATGCAAAAGGTGTAAAACGTATCGTGAATGCGTTCTTTTTTTCAGTGGCGGGTTTTAAAGCGGTATGGAAACATGAGGAAGCCTTTAGGCAAGAAGTCTATTTATTGATAGTAGCCGCTCCTTTAGCGCTTTGGTTGACTGGAAATAATATCGAAAGGGTATTATTAATAGGGTGTTTGGTGGGTGTATTGTTAGTTGAGCTATTAAATTCAGCAGTTGAAGCGGCCATTGATAGAATAGGATTTGAGCATCATGAGCTGTCAGGTAGAGCAAAAGATATAGGTTCTTCTGCAGTTATGTTATCGTTGGCATTGGCTGCGTTAACATGGGCGTTGATTTTAATTTAAGAGGAAAAGAAATAAATGAGTGCATTGATTTGTGGATCTATGGCGTACGACACAATTATGGTGTTTCAAGACCAATTTAAAAACCATATTCTGCCTGATAAAGTACATATGCTGAATGTGTCTTTTTTAGTGCCTGTTATTCGTAGAGAGTTTGGTGGTTGTGCCGGAAATATTGCGTATAACTTAAAATTGTTGGGTGAAACGCCTAGAATTATGGCGACTGTAGGTCATGATTTTGAGCCGTATGCGCAATGGTTGAGTCAATGTAAAATTTCCAGTGATTATATTACTAAGTTAGATGCCCATTACACTGGGCAGGCGTATATCACTACTGATCGGGATGATAATCAGATTACCGCTTTTCATCCAGGAGCAATGAACGAATCGCATGTTAATTCAGTGGCACAAGCATCTAGTATTGAAGTGGGTATTGTTTCACCTGATGGAAAATTAGGTATGCAGCAGCATGCTAAAGAGTTTGTTGAGGCTGGTATTCCGTTTATTTTTGATCCTGGTCAAGGCATGCCCATGTTTAGTGGCGAGGAATTACTTGAATTATTAGAGTTGGCAACTTGGGCAACGTTTAATGATTATGAGTCGGAATTAATGCAAGAGCGCACGGGTTTAACTCTAGAGCAAATTGCTGAAAAAGTTGACGCTTTAGTTATTACTTTAGGTGGCCAGGGTTCAAAGATTTATAGCAAAGGTGAATGTATTGATATTCCCGCGGTTAAAGCTAAAGAATTAAAAGATCCAACGGGCTGTGGTGATGCGTTCCGCGCAGGTTTATTGTTTGGTATTTTGAGTGAATATGATTGGGCAACGACTGGACGTATTGCCTCTTTATTAGGTGCGATAAAAATTGAACATCATGGCACGCAAAACCATAGCTTTACTATGGCGCAATTTAAGCAGCGTTATCAAGATAGCTTTGGAGTGTCGTTTTAGTTTAGAAATTCGTACGAAATAACTTTGGCAACTTGGGGCACAGGTCTTTAGCCTGCATTTTATAAGCAGCCTAAAGTGCTGCGCCCCAAGTTATCAGCCTTATTTCATGTATATCCTTTAGGTATAGGTATTTACACAAATTCGCCACGTAACTTCTCATTACTAAAGGGTACAGGCTGTTTTTTCAGCTCGTGATTCCTACATGCTGTTAGCAGGAATCTATGTTTAACGTGGATTCCCGATAAAGCTTGTACCCACGCTTGATTGATGGATAGACTTCGGGATGACGAGTGTTTATATGTATTTGCCCGTGAATAATGAGAAGTTACACAGCCACGGTATAACTTATTGTTTACTATTAAGTTTAAAATTAATCTAATAGCAGTAAGGGGTATGCTGAGAACAAGAAACCTTAGAGGCTCATAATCAGTGTATTCCATAAAAAAACTTAGCTTTAATTCGCTAATACTACTTGTATTGACTTGCTTGTTGATGTCGGTAGCTTTTGCGCATGGTGTTGATGCGCATACCAAACAGTTCTTGTTGGCTAATCAAGGTGTTGCTATCGGGCCTTTTCTATATATTGGCGCAAAGCATATGGTCACTGGCTATGACCATCTGTTGTTTTTACTTGGCGTTATTTTCTTTTTGTTCCGTACGCGGGATATTGTTCGTTATGTCAGTCTGTTTACTTTAGGTCATAGTCTCACGCTGTTTTTAGGCGTGCTAGGTGATGTTGCTGTTAATGCTTATTTAATTGATGCCATTATTGGCTTATCGGTCGTTTATAAAGGTTTTGATAATCTAGGTGGTTTTCAGCGTCTATTTGGTTTCCAACCAAATACCCAAGCGGCTGTGTTGATTTTTGGGTTGTTTCATGGCTTGGGCTTGGCGACAAAATTACAGGATTTTTCTTTGCCGGCACAAGATTTATGGAAAAATTTACTGGCTTTTAATGTCGGGGTTGAGTTGGGGCAAATTTTTGCCTTATTGTTTATTTTACTGGCTTTGAATATTTGGCGGCGTTTTGACAGTTATTATGGTTTTGCAGTTATCACCAATACTTTGTTAATGAGTGGCGGTTTAATTTTATTTGGCTATCAAATGGCTGGCTTTATCATGGTGGTGTAATGTTTATGAATGAAACAAAAATTCCTATGCAATCTTTAAAAACGTTGATTATTACTATGGTCAGTGCGGTGTTACTCGCCTTTTTTGTTTTAATAGCGATTATTGGACCAGCTGAATATGCGATTGATCCAACGGGGCTGGGAAAGGCGCTTGGTTTGACTATATTGGCTCAACCAGTCGAGAAAAACGCAAAGACGGTAGTTGCCTGCCCAGCGGGTAATGCATTGCAAGATTGGCAAGATATAGTGATGATTACCATTCCCGCTGCTTCAGAATTAGAATATAAGTTCTATGTAGATCAACAGGCTGAAATGGCGTATGCATGGGCAAGTGATGGCGTTCAATTATATTTTGATTTTCATGGCGAACCAGCCGGTAATAAAACGGGTTATTTTAAAAGTTACCAAGAAGCAACATCGGGTGAAGCTGAAGGTGTGCTCACTGCACCATTTACCGGCACGCATGGCTGGTATTGGAAAAATACAAGCTCAAAACCCGCTACCGTGACTTTGAAAACCAAAGGACAGTACCGGGTTAAGGGCTTGATTTAATACGCCTTAGTGCAGCTTAAGTTCTTGCCGCACGCGAGACTTTATCAAATGGCTCTGGAAAGGCTTTTGTAGCGCCAGTTTGCACGCGTAATTTATCCAGTAAAGTATGATCAAACATCTTGCGAAATTCTTCGCGAGTCTGAAAGGTATCTGCATATAAGGCTTGGAAACCGCCCATCTCGCGCATAAAAGCCTCTAATTTACGAGTGGTCTGTTTAGAATTGTAATTCTCTACATTGGGTTCGCCGTAAATGCCGACATCAACAAACATTTGCTGATTAGGCTGTGGATTAACCATGCCGCGTATCGGTGTATCGAAGACACGCATAGGGCATAACCATAAAGGATGAAAGTCCACTTCTTGTTTAAAATAGGAGAGTGATTTATCCAAATTAGACAGAGGTAATAAGAAGTCCTGATCCATGTGGTGAGTATCATAGAGTTTATGTAGCGCTTCAGTCTGAGTGAGCTTTAATAAAGAAACCTCGGGTGGCGACATCCAGCCTAATAGGTAGCGGAACCAAGGACTATTACCAAAGGGTATGATGAGTGTCATTTCCCAGAATAAGGAGCGCGTGTGGCGGTGATAATAATGACGTAAAGGAATCCATTCTTCTTGTTCTTTATCTTGTTTTAATATATCGCGTACATGTTCATAAAACCAAGGTTTCCAAAAGTTATTGATGGCATTTTTAGTTTTTCCTGAAGGTACTTTATCAGAAAAATTACCCAACATTAAAACACCTTCATGTTCGGAATACATGAGTCCTTCAATGAAATCATAGGCTTCATTAGCAGGTTTTAGGGATTCTTCGGTAAAGCGTTCGATAAAGGCGAGTTTACTCTTAAAGGGAATATAAGACAGCTGCACATAATCTTTGCTAGGGATAATTTTAATTTCTGCACAGACTAGAAAACCTAATGAACCGTAAGACCAAGGGATAGCATAAAATAGTTCGCTATTTTCTTCTTTTGAACATTTAACTAACTCGCCATCAGCGGTGACAATTTCTAGGCTTTCACAGATAGACTGAAATAGGCCGTATTTATGTGAGCTAGACTCAATACCAAAGCCATTAATCAAACCACCAACGGTTAAGGCGTCTAATTCAGGCACAACAGCTAGAGACCAGCCTAAGGGTTTTAACAGAGCAGAAATTTGCCCCATATTAGTCATAGGCTCAAGGCGTACCGTACCTTTTTTTTCATCAATTTCTAAAATATCCATTAAGTTAACATTAACTTGATAATGGGTTTTTTTATAATTTCCTTGCTTGTGTGACATCGTTTGCCAGCCAGGCCTAGCGGTACACATGGGTATTTCGCCACCGGTTTTTTGTTGCCAGGCTTTGACTTGCTGTTGCACTTTTTTGACTTTATCATCATGTTTATCTGGCGCACTGTTTAGCCAAAAAACTAAGCGATTTCGGGTGCTCATATAAGCTTTAAAAACCAAGGATGCCGGCAATAAAAATAGGACGACAAACAAACCGCGATATTTGATTAAAAAATTTAACATAGATTATTCCTCTAGAAATTAGACTAAGCTATTAACCGTTATATTGAAATAAACTAAATTTTACTCTAAAAAGCATAGGTAGCTATACAACTGTATTTTAGCGTCAAAAAGTTACCTGATTACGCACAAGCCTCAGCTACCTTGAAAAATGTTTTTAACATTAAATAATTTACCATTGTAGCCCGCATGTTGTTACGAAATGCGGGAACAGCCGCTCCAAATCTCCCGTATTTCGCAAGCTCCATAACGGGCTATACCCAAACGAAATCAAGGTGCAGAACTTAACACCTGAAAATTATCGTTAATTCTTTCATCTAAAGAGTCGGCAA
>CBDUDP010000033.1:0-36763 GCA_965365945.1 uncultured Gammaproteobacteria bacterium | reverse complement strand
ACGTATAACTGTTAGCTTAAAACTAAAGTCTCTTGTAGCCCGATATGGAGCTTGCGGAATACGGGAGGTTTTGGGAGGGGCTACCCCCGCATTCCGTAAACTACATGCGGGCTACAGTTGAAGAGAATCAAAGCTTTATCTATTTTTCTCATTCGACGTTCTCCCGCTGGAGAAGACTTTAAGGCTTGTGTAGATACTTATGCCCCAACAGGAAAGGGGGATATTTTGACTTGCAACTCCTTGGTATTTTAATGTCAAAAACTGTGTAGATAGCTATGCCACACCCGTGGGGATGAACCGTTTAACTGTTTTCCTTGCCAGTTTTTTGCTAATGGGTGAGTTCTGATAGGAGATATTTTATGTCGTTAACTACCGTGTTTCTGGAGTAAAACAGTAAGCATAAAAAAACCTCAAGCTAGAGGTTTTGTGTTAATTCGGTGCTGTGCTGCTGTAACGCTGTTGGTAAATGTTCAGCGTAAAGTTGCTTTAACTTTCTGATAATGTTTGAACGACGGTGTAGCGTGCTTGTGTGTCGATAGGGATGTCTTGTAGCCAGCCGCCTTGTGCTTCAATTTTGGATGCAAGAAACGCTTCAATATCGGGGTGACCCGCTGTAATCATTGCGTCTATATAGAATCCTTCTAGGTTGATCAGGTAATCTTCGCCGCCTACGTGAACTTCAATTTCTACTACTTTATATTTTTGCATTTTAAAGGTCCTTTGTTTGGTTTTATGTTTGCTGCGCTAAGCTTTATGTTCGCTAGTGTACCTCAGCACATCCTATGCCTTTTGGGTTTAATAAAATCCTCGATCCTAAGCGTTATACTACTCTATTTTGTGTTTTTTAGTGTGGTGCAGACCTAATCTTCGGCTGATTCGCTATTGTAGTTGTAGATTGATGGGGTGCTGTAATAGGTCATTCTAATTTTTCATTGCAAGTGTCAATATAAAATCTGCTTCAATTTCTAGATTTTTAGCCTGTTGGATGGCATGGGTTGCTTGTTCTGTTGCTTGCCATGCAAAGGGGGTCATTTGTAATAAGGCCAGGCGTTGCTCTTGATCGGGCGTTATTGTATAGCTGACTTTTTGGCTGCTTATGTTTTCAAAACCTTCTGGTAAAGGGGCTTGAGTGTCGTGTTCTTTGGTGTCTTGGTAGATGAATTCTTTTAATTGCCATAAGTGGCGCGGGCCTGGGGTGACGGTTAATAAGTAACCGTTAGTTTTTAGTAGGCGCTTGATTTCATTGTCATTGGATGGGGCGTAAACACGTAGTAGCAAGTTAAAGAAGTCGTCGCTATAAGGCATGCGCTCGCTACTGGCGACTATAAAGTGTGCTGTGGATTGTTTTTTTGCAGCGGCTAAAATGGCATTCTTGGCAATATCTAGGCCGTGTAAATCTAGGTTGTCATGTTGCGCTAATATTTCAATTTGTCGGCTGTAATAGCCTTCTCCGCAGCCCATGTCTAATATGCGTGGGTTTGGAATGTCGGCTAGGTATTGATCTATTATATTGGTGATTGCTTGTGCTAGTGGCTGATAAAATCCGGCTTCTAGAAAATTGCGCCGAGCGCGCATCATTTCTTTGCTATCGCCCGGTTCTTTGGATTTTTTATGTTGTGCGGGGAGTAGGTTTACGTAGCCTTCTTTGGCAATATCAAAGTGGTGGTTATTGCTGCACTGATAGCTTTGTGCGGGAAGGTGTTGCAATAGTGGGGTTTGGCAGATGGGGCAAATATAAGGCATGGGTTAGAGAAATAAAATAGGGTGGCGCAACATTGTGCAGGGTAGATTAAAAGATAAGGTGTCGGAGTCTTCGCTTAGGAATGCGTATGAAATAATTTATACATTGTCATTTGGAGCGCAGGTCTTCAGCCTGCATATTTAAAAGACAGATTAAAGTTCTGCGCCTCATTGTGTTCAGGTTATACCAATCCCAATATATTTATACTTGAGCTGAGAAATCGTCATTCCTGCAGGCTCTTAGCAGGAATCTATGTGTGACAATGGATTCCCGATTAAAGACTTCGGGAATGACGACCATTACAGTAATTATTTATTAGGATTGGTATTATTTCGTGCATGTTCCTTAGGTGAGGTAGCATTTAATAAATAATGGCACTAATTTACACCTATGATGATGTGAGGTGTGTGGGAGCGGTTTGAGTTGTGATTTTATACAAGTCGCAGCGAAGGAACAAGATTTCAATAAAACCCGAAACTTTGTGTTGCCCGTATGAAGCTTGTGGAATATGGGAAATTAAATGCACTGCGCTCCCTGTGTTCCGTAAACTCTATACAGGCTATATTAGAACGTAAACTTTCGGATGTTATAAGATCGCACTCCTAAAAGTCCCTCTCTCATAATGGGCTTATTCTTTAAATCTTTGATAAATCCCACAAGCACTAATACGTTGATCTATATCTTGTAGAACGCTTTGGTATTTGGTGCTGTAAGTTGATTTATATTGTGCGTGAAAGGCTTGGGCGCTAAGATTTTCGGGTAAATCTCTTATTTCAGGCATAAAGGCTTGGTAATTTGTAATGTGCGCCATTTTTTGTTGTATTTTAAGTGCTTGTTCTGGATTGGCTGTGGCGTATTCGCCAAACTTTACGCCAGCTCTATCGGCAGCTAGGTCTATAAAGCTAAAGCCACTGCCGCGTTTGGCATCGTTCAGCTCTTTTTCTACGCCGACTAGGTAAGCGAGATCACTACTGCCTGATGCGGATAAGGTGGCAGACCACATAAAGTGTTGTGCCATATCGATGCGTTTATATAAAGAGGCTGTGTAGTAAGGTATGGCTTTTCTTTTCTTATTTTTGTTGCCTGAGCCAGGGTAGTTATTAACATAGCGATTGGCAATGAATATAACAAGTCGGTTTTCTTCGATAGCGTTGGCCGCTGAGGAGCGTTGCTGTGCTAGATGAAACAAGGGCTGGAGAATCTCGCTTAGCGATAAACGCCATTTTTTATCATGTTTAAGTAAAGCTTTATCAAGTATTTCTTGGTATTGGTTTAAGGCGCGCTTGTCGATATTGGGTGTCAGTAAACTTTGAATTTTGGCTGTGGTTTGTGCTGGTAGTTGGTATTTGATCTGTAGTTGATTTGGGTAGAGGTGAATTTTTTTTAGATTTTGGCTAAATAAACTTAGGTACTGGTTGAGTCTCGTATGTTGAATGGCTTTGTCTATGAATAAACCAGCATAGGCGTCGGCAATGCTAATTTGGCCGATCTGTAGATTTCTTATTTCAGGGACTTGGTACGGTGGAATATAGAGTTGAAATTGTAAGTCGAGATAGCGTCCAAATAAGTTATTGGGCAGGGTAAAGCGTAGCTGAAAAGAAAGGTAGTCTGTACTGAGTTTGATTAGCGATTGACTGTCGGTGTAGAGGTTAAGTAAATACGCGCAGGCGATATTGAGATCACGCTCAGTTAGACTAAGGTTAACGACTTGGTTGGTGCTGTGTTGATTGGCGTACAAGATGGTCTTGGCGCGCTGAATGTCGGTGCTGGTGAGTTGCCATTGTGGAATGTCGATGCTTTTATTACTGGTGCTGAGCGCAATACAGATAGCAATAATTAGTGTAGGTATTGCTATGCTGTATAAGATGGCGCGTAATAAAATGAGCATGGTTTTTAGCTGACGATCAGCTTGAATTTAGCTTTGGCTAAATAGTCGGTTTCTTGATTGAGATCTGCTTGAGTTAACGGAGCATTGTCTAGCCAGCCTGCGGGGAATTCTAAGCTAACCTTGTTAGTTCCTAAGGTGATTTTAAATTCAGGTAGATCAGTATTACTACGATTGCGATGTAATAAGACGGCTAGTCTTAAGATAATAACCATGTAAATGGTGCTGTTATTCCATGGGGCATGCAATTCGGCTAGTTTTTTGCTCGGAATTTTACGTCGATGGCCGGCTATAAGCGTTGAGAGTAATGTTTGGTCTTGTTGAGAAAAACCCGCTAAGTCACCGTGTTTAATAATGTAAGCGCCGTGTTTGTGATATTGGCTATGGGCAATATTACGACCAATTTCATGCAGGTCAGCAGCCCAAGCGAGGTATTGAGTCATTAGCTTGGTTTGTGCACCTAAGAAGGTGCTAGATTGCGCTAATATATTGGTAATGGTGTTTTTGATGGATTCTGCTTGTTTAGTGTCGGTATGGTAATGCGTAGTGAGTAGGTTTACTGTATCTGAGCGAACATCATGATCTGATATTTGACCTAAGTAGTCGTAGATCAGGCCTTCGCGTAAAGCGCCGTCAGAAACGCTCATTTGTTCTATGTCTAAAGTTTGGAAGGTGGCATATAAAATGGCTAGGCCGCCGATAAAGACAGGCAGGCGTTCTTCGTCTAATTCGGGTAATTGGATTTCAGAAATATGTTTACATGTGAGTACGTGATCTTTTAATTTCTTTAGGCCCTGTAGAGTAATGCCATCATTACTCCATTGACTGGCGGTGATAACTTTAGCTATTGCGCGGATACTACCTGATGCGCCAATGGCCTCATCCCATTGGCGGCTGTTAAATAATTTTTTATAGCTACTGAGTTGCTGGTTAACAAAGATGGTCGCTTTGTGAAATTGGCTGGAGCTGATGGCTCCATCAGTAAAGAAGCGGTTGCTGACGGTAACGCAGCCCATGCGTAAGCTTTCTTTTTGAGAGGGGGTGGTATTAGTACCAATAATATATTCTGTACTGCCGCCACCGATATCCATAACAAAGCGGCGATTAGCATTGCTTTGTAAGCTATGAGCAACGCCTTGATAAATTAGTCGTGCTTCTTCTATTCCAGAAATAATGTGGATTGGATAGCCTAGAGCAAGTTCTGCTTTGGCTAAAAATTGCTCAGCATTTTTAGCTGTGCGTAAGGTGTTGGTGCCGACGATGCGGACATTATTATCGGGGAAATTTTGAATGCGTTGACCAAAGCGCTCTAAACAAGCTAATGCGCGTTGTTGGGTTGCTTTGTCGAGGATGTTTTTTTCGTTTAAACCCGATGCTAGTCGTACCATTTCTTTTAAGCGGTCGATGGTTTTTATTTGCCCGTTTTTTACGCTGCAAATAATCATATGAAAACTATTGGAGCCAAGATCAACAGCGGCAATAAGTTCAGGTGCTTGCTCTAGTTCAGCGCTTTGTGTCATTTGTTTTATAGTGTTGTTGGATTATCTGCTAAAATTCGTGGTATTTTTTTGCAGAAGCATCGATTTAACCAGTGCTCTAACATAGCCGATAATGTACCTTATTTAGTGAGATTCGTTAAGTGCTGATGTTGGCTTGTTGGGTAATAAGGAGTAAAAAATCTTTAGCTTTTTTATAGTTTCCAAACTCTACCTTAATGTTTCGCCTTAAGTGTAAGCCCCAACTTGTATAAGATCGCGGTTAAAAACTTCTCCCACAACCCCCCTTTAATAATATGCTTAATTTGTATGAGATATCCGTAGGTACGAATAAATTTTGAAGCATTAGTTTGTTGGGGCGCAGTGCTTTAGCCTGCTATTTTTCTTAAAAATCACTTTCAATGTGACACACAAACCCGAAATTAACTTATGGCCATTAGTTCAACAATCAATAAAATCTCTCTCAACATTGCTGATATGGATCGGCATTATTATCAAAGTCACGAACTAACCGTGGCGCAACATCCATCTGAAACAGATTTTCGATTTATGGTGCGTTTAATCGCATTTATGGCCAATGCGAGTGAGCAGCTTAGCTTTACCAAAGGCCTAGGCAGTGATGATGAGCCTGATCTTTGGCAAAAGACACTGACTGGTGAAGTTGAGCTATGGATTGATTTGGGTCAGCCCGATGAAAAAAGAATTCGCAAAGCCTGTGGGCGTGCCAAGCAAGTGATTATTTACACCTACGATGAACGCAAAGCAAAAGTCTGGTGGGAGCAGCAGCAAAGCAAGTTACAGCGTTTTAACAATTTGAAAGTCGTACATATTAATGCCCAAGGCGTGGAAGCTATGGTTAAGCGCTCTATGCAATTGCAGTGTAATATTCAGGAAGGTGAAATTTATTTGGATGATGGAGAGTTAAGTCTTACGGTTACGCTGGATAGGTAGTCGCTTTCCTTCGGCTTACCTAATTAAATTGTGTAATTTACTGCTCATAAAAAAATAAAAAAGTAAAGAAAATTATTGATTTTTGTGGTAAGTTGACAGAACTGCTTAGACATTAAGTAGCCAAAGGGTCAACATCCCAGCGCAGTGCAAGTAACTATGTACTAAGGTTTTTTTATCACCTGCCTAAATAAAATAGGTTCACTTATAGCCTAGCATATCGCTTGATATTCAATGAGAAAAACTGTTGCGTAATAGACCAGTAAGTATTTGTACAACGTTGAATATAAACATAATACCTGCCCCTTTGAGGGATTCCTTCGTGGGAATTGAATCATAGCTAATCAGAAAGGAGGTGAACCATCACTATAATTTCGAAATTTGCAGATAGCTTAAGAGTATCTAGGCTAAATTATATGATAATGAGGAGTTAATTATGAACAGGCATGTAATATTAAAAGTACTTTTAATCACTTTTCTTACCGCTTTAAGTGGCGTTGCAATAGCTGGCGAAGTTACTGCAACAGAAAAGCATGAGATGATGGCAAAACATCATGAAATGGCTGCGACGCATCATGAAATGGCTATTGAATCTCATAAAATAGCCGCTAAAGAAAATAAAGCAGCAGCTCAGCATCATGGCGCTGCTGCCAAAGATTTCGCTAAGGGTAATAAGAAACAGGCGCAAAAGCACATTGGATTAGCACAGCAGTCATGGGCTGCCGCTCATAAGGCTGCCAATGAGGCGTCCGAACATGCAAAAGCGGCTGGTGATTCTTCCGGAATGTAAGAGATCTCTTTCAACATAGAGATAGAATCGCAGTATGTAACAGGGTAGGGGGAGAAAGCGAGTATCTTCACCCCCTTCCTGGATAATCATCTCTTTTACCGAGCATTTAGGTTTAGTGACTGAAAAAAATCATACAAACCTAAATCCTTGGCCACTTTTTCCGCGGTAATTTTGCCTTGATAGGTGTTAATCGCTTTAATTTTTCCTTTATCTGCGAGAAAACCATTGAGGGAGTTGTCGGCAAGATCTAAGACGTAGTTTATGCTTGCTTCTGTAAGTGCGAGAGTAGAGGCTTTCGGGTAGGCTCCCGGCATATTGGATACGCAATAATGAACGACCCCATGTTTTATGAAAACAGGATCTGAGTGCGTCGTTGGCCTAGACGTTTCAAAGCACCCGCCCTGATCAATACTGACATCAACAATAACGGAGCCTAAAGGCATTGTTTTTAACAAGCTTTCCGTTATTATTTTTGGTGCCTTTGCGCCACGGCTAAGCACTGCACCGATAACTAAATCGGCGTCTAGGATATGTGCAGCAATATTCTCAGAATTGGAGATAAAGAAGTTTACTGTCGGCAACGAAGCTTTGAGTGTTTCCCACTTTTCAGCGTGACGGCCAGCAACAAAAACAGCAGCACCCATTGCTGAAGCAACATGAGCTGCATGTTGACCAACCACACCATCGCCAAGAATGACGACTTTGCCATAGGATTTATTCATAATGGTGCCTAATTGCATGCCATTACCTTGATTAAATTTAGCCAGATAATAAGCTCCCATTAACACGGACATATTTCCAGCAACAGCACTCATCGGCGCTAAAATAGGTAATTTCCCTTGTAGATCTTCAAGTGATTCATAAGCAACCGCGGTTGTACCTTTTTTTATCAGCTCTTCAGTGAGTGATTTATTCACTCCCGCCAAGTGGAAAAAAGTAAATACGATTTGTTGTTTTAAATATTGGTATTCTGATTCTTGAGGTTCTTTAACTTTTACAACTAAATCAGTATTCCACGCATCACTAGCAGAAACTATATTTGCGCCTGCTGTTTGGTATTGCTCATTACTGAACCCAGAATCAAGACCCGCACCAGACTCCACAAAGACAGAGTGCTTGGCTTGAATAAGCTTTGCTACACCTTGCGGGGTAATCGCTACTCGGGCTTCTTTATCTTTTATTTCTTTAGGTATGCCAATTTTCATTTTAATCGCCTAGGTAAATCGGGTGGGAAATGTATGTCCGCCCGTCATTTTAGATAGCATAATTTCAATTTTTTGTTGTGGCTCATTGATGAGAGCCTAATCAAAGGTAATCGTTCACATACTCCCCCTAAATTTCATATAAGATATAGTCATTCCCGAAGTCTTTTATCGGGGATCCATGTTAAATGTAGATTTCTGCTAACAGCATGAAGGAATGAATAAATACGAAAAGAGTATTAACTAAAAACTACACATTTCAAAGTGGGTGGGGTTTATTTATACTATGCGGTTAAATTTGTTAAGTAAATTTCTGTCGTAGCTGGTGGTGGGATTAATTTGTTATTGTTCGTTCGATTGAAAAGAAAACGAAAATTAAATTGTCCTCAGCAAAGCTTCAAACTCTTCAATCGGTACAGGTTTACTAAACAAATACCCTTGGTAGTTAATACAGCCTTTATTTAGCAGTCGTTGTCGTTGCCCTTCGGTTTCCACGCCTTCAGCAATTACCTTTAACATCAAGCTTTCTGCCATAGCAATGATGGTACTTACAATGGCTTGATCGCTCACATTGGTGGCGATGTCATTTACAAATGTTCGGTCAATCTTCAATTGGTGGAGCGGTAATTTTTTTAGGTATTGCAGTGATGAGTACCCTGTACCAAAATCATCTAATTCAAAGTGAATGCCAATTGTTTGTAAGGCGTTCATAGTGGCAATGGTATCTTCCACCTTATTTAGTAACAAGCTCTCTGTGAGCTCTAGATTGAGCAGCTTTGGGTCAATGGCATAGTGTTCTACAGTAGTCTTCACTTGCTCTACAAAATCAGTCTGACTAAACTGTTTGGCGCTGACATTGACTGATAAGGTTAATTTTTGAGTCAATGCATCTTGTTGCCATGTCTGCAGTTGGGCGCAAGCTGTTTCTAGTACCCATTGTCCAATGGGGACAATTAGCCCCATTTCTTCAGCGGCAGGAATAAATTCAAACGGTGAGACTATACCTCGCGTTGGGTGATGCCAACGAATTAATGCTTCAGCACCTAAAGCCTGACCTGCTTGGTCAACTTGTATTTGGTAATGCAGCTCAAATTGCTGTTGCTTAATGGCAAGTCGTAGAGATTTTTCCAGCTCAGCACGGGCATGAATGACTTCTTGCATTTTAGGCTCAAAGAAACACAATGCATTGCGACCTTCACGCTTGGCTTGATACATTGCAATATCTGCTTGCTTTAACAGTTCTTCTGGTTTTATATGTCGCTTATCAAACAGAGTAATACCTATGCTGGAGCTGCTGTTATAGGTATGAGTACTAAGCTCGTATGGTGCATTGAGCGCCGCCAATATTTTATAGCCCGTTGCTTCTGCTTGTGTTGCTGCACCCACCTCTTGGTCACTGAGGCCTTCCAGTAGTACCACGAACTCATCGCCCCCTATACGCGAAGCCGTGTCACTTTTACGCAAGCAGTTGTTCAAGCGCTCCGCTGTCTGCTGTAAAAGGAGGTCTCCAAAATTATGCCCTAGGGTATCATTGAGCGTCTTGAAATTATCAAGGTCGAGAAAGAGTAGGGCGCCATATTGGCCTGTACGAGTGCTCGCTGATAGTGCGTGTGCAAGACGTTCTAGCACTAAACGTCTATTCGGTAGTTTAGTTAGCGGGTCGTAGAAGGCTAGATTTTTAATTTCATTTACAGCCGCTTTGCTCTTGGTGATATCGGTTAAGGTAGCGACATAATTGGTTGTGATACCGGTCGCATCTTTCACCGCAGTGATGGTCAGTTGCTCAGGGTAAATATCACCGCTCTTGCGTCGGTTCCATATTTCACCTTCCCAGGCCCCCGTGTTATGGATACTTTTCCACATGGCGGTATAAAACTCTTTGTCCTGCTTACCTGAGCTTAGTATGTGAGGTGTTTTGCCAATCACCTCTTCTGCGCTATAGCCTGTGATAGTGGTGAAAGCTAAGTTCACTCGTAGAATCACCTTATTAGCATCCGTCACAAACATACCTTCTTGGGACTCAAAAGCAGCGGCAGCAATACGGAGGTCTTTTTCGGATTGCTTGCGTTCTGTGATATCTTCAACAATACCGTCAATACTAAGCACCTCGCCATTTTGGTTGCGAGTCGCATGTGAGGAGACATGAAGCGTGCGTACATGACCATCTGGGTGAGTAAAATGCATCTCATGCTGAATAAAATCCACCGAGCCTGTTGCCAGTTCGGTGACTTTGTCTTGTGCTTGCTCCAATATACCTGGCAACCAATTAACCAAGGTTCCCCAGTTTTTACCCATTACAAATTCTTTAGAAAGGCCTATAACATTTTCTACTCCACCACTGACATAAAGCAGTTCCCCGTTCAAATTATGACTGTAAATAACAAACTTTTCGCCAACATCATTGAGTAACTCTTGGTATTTTTTCTGGCTCTCATGCAAAGCGCGTTCTGCCAGTTTACGTTCAGTGATATCGCGAGCAATCCCCAGCACCCCAATAAGCTTACCCTCTTCATTTAGCATAGGCGTTTTTATAGTTTCGAACTGCCCATGATGACTACCGTTAGCAAAAGTTAATTTTTCCTCGTTGACACTAGGCTGGCCAGCTAACATCGCCCGCTTGTCATTTTCTCGAAAAGAATCAGCCAGAGTTTTACCTACAAAAGCGTAATCGGTCTTGCCAATAATATCGGCTTCTTTAGCGCCAAAGAATTTCTCAAACATAGGGTTGCAAAAAAGGTAAACGCCACCGGCATCTTTTAACCATACTAGGTCTGGAATAGCATTCACCAAAGTATTGATTCGAGATTCACTTTCTCTTAGTGCCTGCTCGATTTGTTTTTCTTTAGTGATATCGATATTAGTGCCTATCATCCGCAAAGGCTTTCCACTGGCATCATAAAGTATCTGCGCTCTAGCTTGAATGTAACGTATTTCCCCATTCGGCCATAGACTACGGAATTGATGGTTAAATGGACGTTTTCCCGAAATGGCATCCTGAATAACTTGATAAGAGCTCGCAAGGTCGTCAGGGTGTAACCACTCCATCCAAGTCTCAACAGAATTGTTAAAATCTTCACGTTTTCTATTGTAAAAAGAGAGTGTTAAGTCATCACACACGAGACCTTGTGTGAGCAGATTAAAATCCCATATGCCAATGCCATTACGGGAGGTAGCTAAAGCCAAGCGTTCTTCTTTTTCTTTTAATGCTGTTTCATCCTGTTTGCGCTCAGTAATATCAGTGATAAAGCCGTGCCAAAGCGTAGACCCATCCGCTTCACGTTCAGGCATGGCATTACCAAGCAACCAGTTCACCGTGCCATCATTAAATTTCACCCGGTATTCACAGTGCCACAGAGTCAATTCTTGAGCAGATTGTTGGATTGAAGTAATAATATTCTCAAAATCATCAGGGTGAAGAATTTCAAGAACTTTAGATGCATCCTCTCGAACCTCCTCAGGACTAACTTTATATATTTCTTTAATGGCATCACTGGCAAACGGAAAACTGGATTTGCCATCAAGATTGAGATGATATTGATAAATCACTCCTGGAACTAAACGAGCTACCTTCTGCAATTTCTCCAAGGCAGCTTGCGAGGATTCCTCTGCAAGCTTACGTTGATGTTCTAATGTAATTAACTTAGCTTGCGTTTTTGCCAGCCATCCCATCACGCTACTTTCTGTGCCTGCAGGCACATTGATGGCCGAGGTAAAGTCGGCACTGCCAATTTTAGCAATCTCATGCTGTACTTTGCTTGGAGTATCGCCTAATTGACTATTCAATAATGAATAAAGGCGGAACAAAGTGAAGATTAACCCTAATACAAATCCGACGAATACAATTAATAGGGTGATAGCCATTTCTTTCGCATGACTAACGGCAGTGCTAGTGCGCTGATCCATCAGCGAAGTGACCTCATTAATAGGCCGCATGATGTCAGCCTTTGCTAGATGGTAATTATCATCATATAGCATCGAGTGAGCCTTACTTTTACTGTCCGTTTCCGATGCTTCAAACAATCTCATTGCCTCAAACTCAACCCCAGTCAGTTTATCTGAATGAGCTTTTGAGTCTGCCAGTTTTTGTAGCTCTTGCTCTGGGAAGTTAGCTTGTTTCATTAAATCAAGTAGTGCGACAGCTGGTGTAGTATCAATGTTTTCTGCTGTCTCACCGGTTAGAACAAAGTCCCAATACACTTGGTTGTAGTTTTTTGGGCGGGGTATTTTCCCGTTACGAATATCAATAATATCCTGGTAGTGTTTTTTGTAGATAGGAATGCCAGTGGCTACGTAGGTTCGTACCATACGTGTTAAGTCATTTGATGATTGACGCAACTCATCCGTTAGCTGAAAGGATCGGATACGCAAGTTGTTTGCTTGAGCAATTTGTTTTTCTGACCAAACGTAAGTTGAGACAACAATGGCAATGATGATAATCATGCCAACCGTTAGCTTTAGGTTCGCAGTAAATGTATTAGGCCTTAAATTTTTCATATCAGAGGGGGCTTTTATGCTCATGCTTTACAGAATTTCGTGACATGATTCGATTGGGTGCCGGATTGCTCCCTGTTATAAATAAAAGCTCTAATCCTTTGTGTTTGAACCTTAAAACTATAGCTGATTACCCACAAGCTTTAGCTGCTTTGGGAAATACTTTCAAATCAAATGAGTTACCGTTGTAGCTCGCATGTAGTTTACGGAATGCGGGAAATGGTTGCTCCGAACTTCCCGTATTCCGCAAGCTCTATAGCGGGCTACAAGTTCCGTAGGTTGAGTTACATCTTTTCGTAACCCAACGTATTGCGTGGTAAATGTTGGGTTGAAAAAGCACCAACCCTGCCTACGCAGCTATATGTTGAGTATAGCTAGAGGCGTTCCAGGTTGCAATGTCTTGTCTCATTATGTGCGTGTAAAAGAATATTAATTTCACGTCATTTTTGTTCATTATTAGCAGGAGCTATTGCTAGGCGTGGATTCCCGATAAAAATATTTCGGGAATGACGTTAAGCGGGGAATAATATAGCTCGATTGAGTATTTCAGTCTTAGCGCTTAAGCTCAGCCCCTCTCCAATAAGAATAAATCGCGGGAAAGACGATTAAAACTAAAATCAAAGTAGAGATCATACCGCCAACCATTGGTGCTGCAATGCGCTTCATGACATCGGCTCCAGCGCCTGTCTGCCATAAAATAGGCGTAAGCCCAACCAGCGTCGTCATGCCGCTCATTAGTTTTGGACGGATACGCCGCGCAGCTCCATCAACAATGACTTCGGTAAGATCTTGATAAGAATGTAAACGGTTGTCAGTGAGTCGTTGCTGATAGCTTAAGTTTAAATAGAGCAGCATCAAGATACCCATTTCAGCGGCAAGCCCAGCTAAAGCAATCATGCCCACCCATACCGCAATACTGAGATTGTATTCCAGTAGGTGCAGTAACCAGACAGAGCCAATTAGTGAAAATGGGATAGCGAGCAAAATAATCAAAGTTTCGCTGAGTGAACCATGGTTAATAAACAGCATTAGAAAGACAATTAATAAGGTGATCGGGATAAGGATTTTTAGGGTTTCTTTCACGCGTTCATAATATTGATATTGTCCCGCCCACTCGATTCTAATATTAGCCGAGAGCGATACTTTTTCATTGACTACTTTTTTAGCAAGGCTCACATAATCCACAAAGCTAATATCTTTGACATCGACAAATACGAAAGACACTAATTCGCCAGCTTCATTGCGTAACATTGGCGGGCCTTTGATAAATTCAAGACTCGCTAATTGACCGAGGGGAATTTGTGCGCCGCTAGGTGTGGGTACAAGCACTTGCTGTAAGGCTTCTGGCGTATCTCGGAAATCACGCGCATAACGCAAATTAATCGCATGGCGTTCACGGCCTTCAATGCTTGTTGAAACGGTTAAGCCACCAATGGCTGCACTTAATACTTCTTCCACATCGGCAATGGTTAAACCATAACGAGCGATTTTATCTCTATCAATTGTAAAATCGAGGTAATAGCCACCTGTTAAGCGTTCCGCAAAGGCACTGCGGGTATAAGGGTGAGTGCGTTCATCTTCTTGAAGAAGTCGCTCGATAAGGATTGAAGTTGCTTCTATGCTATCCAAATTATCACCGAACACTTTAATACCTAGCCCAGAACGAATGCCTGTTGCCATCATTTCAGTACGAGTTTGAATCGGCATCCACCAAATATTAGGCATGCCAGGGTACTGGAGTTTGGCATCCATTTCGGCAATTAAATCATCCCATGTTAAACCTGCACGCCATTGATCTACTGGCTTTAAGGTGATGACCGTTTCGACCATTGATAAAGGGGCGGGATCGGTTGGGCTGGTGGAACGGCCTATTTTCCCGAATACGGTTTCGACTTCGGGAAAGGTCTTAATTTGCTTATTCATCGAATGTAGCACTTTGCTTGCTTCAGTAATCGACATGCCTGGTAAAGCCGTGGGCATGTATAAAATACTGCCTTCATTGAGCGGTGGCATAAACTCACTGCCGAGTTTGAAAAAATACGGCACGGTAATGATAAGAGAAATAATGGCAGTGATAATCACACCAGCCCGAAAACGAATGGAAAAGCGCACGATAGGACTATAAATAGCAACCAGAGCGCGGTTAAGCCAATTTTTTGAACCGCGTATTTTACCGCGTATTAATAAAACGGCTAGTGCAGGAATCAGGGTAATCGCGAGTAGCGCAGAAAATCCCATAGCATAGGTTTTGGTAAACGCTAAAGGCTTAAATAAACGACCTTCGGTGCCTTCTAAAGCAAAAATCGGTAAAAATGATACGGTAATAATTAATAAGGCAAAGAAAATACTCGGACCCACTTCCTGCATAGCTTGAATAATAACTGCACGTCGTTGCGCATCATCAGGCTCATGGATATTTTCTAGGCGATTATGAATATTTTCAATAATAGTAATCGCGGCATCGACCATAGCTCCAATTGCTACAGCAATACCGCCGAGGGACATAATGTTGGCGGGTAAATGCTGTGCCGACATGGGAATAAAAGCCAATAAAATGGCAATAGGCAAAGTGATAATGGCGATTAAAGCAGAGCGCAAATGCAATAAAAACACCATAATCACTAGCGATACAACGAGCATTTCTTCGCTGAGTGTATGTTTAAGAGTATTGATCGCGCGTTCAATTAAAGCGGAACGGTCGTAGACTGTGACAATTTCCACGCCTTCGGGTAGAGATTTTTTAATATCTTTAAGGCGTTGTTTTACGCGCTCAATAACATTCAGCGCATCTTCACCATGACGCATGATAACAATGCCGCCGACTGTTTCACCTTCGCCATTGAGCTCAGCTAAACCACGGCGTAATGCAGGGCCAAGACTGACTTGGGCGATGTGGCTGACGAGAATTGGCACACCGTTTTTATTGACACCTAAAGCAATACGCTCAATATCGGCAACGGACTGAATATAACCTCGGCCACGGATAAAATGTTCATGGCCTGAAATTTCTAATACCCGTCCGCCAACATCATTATTCGAGCGGCGTATGGCTTGTGCCATTTGCTTTAAAGTAATGCCGTAGTTGGCCAATTTATAAGGATCAACAGTAACTTGATATTCCTTCTCAAAGCCACCGATAGAGGCAATTTCAGCGACACCTTCGACTGATTCTAGCCAATAACGTAATTTAAAATCCTGAAAACTGCGCAGTTGTGCAAGGTCATTATTGCCCGATTTATCTACTAACGCATATTGAAATACCCAGCCGACACCGGTGGCATCGGGTCCTAATGTGGGTGTCGCATCTTCGGGTAAAGCGGCTGCCGCTGTGGTTAAATATTCCAATACGCGCGAACGCGCCCAATACAGGTCGGTATCGTCTTCAAAAATTACATAGACAAAGCTCAGCCCGAAGAAGCTTTGCCCGCGTACGGATTTTACTTTAGGCGCGGCTAATAATTTGCTGGTTAATGGATAAGTAATTTGATCCTCAACCAAATCTGGGCTGCGGCCTGCCCATTCGGTATAAATAATAACCTGTACATCGGATAAATCAGGCACGGCATCGAGCGGTGTATTCAGTAATGCGCGGTAGCCACCAAAGGCACAAGCGGCAATTAATAGCAGTGTGACTAAAGTATTGTGCGCGCAGTAGGCAATTATTTTCTGAATCAGGCTCAGTGGTTTATCTAAGTGCTTGTGCATAATTATTTTAACATTTTGGTTTTAAAGTTTCATGTAGGGTGGGTAGAGCGTTTTTTTGCGAAACCCATCATTCTTGTGCAGGGTTGATGGGTTTCATTGCGTGCCTAAAAAGCAGGCACTTCATTCTACCCAGCCTACAAAAGTGTTAAATTAACTATTAATATTTACTTACCATTGCTCTGTTCCTGATTTCATTTTGCTTTCTGATGCGATGAGAAAATTTCCTGAACTAACAATTAGGTCGCCATGTACTAAACCGTCAAGGACTTCGATGAAATTTTCATTACTTTCACCCGTGGTTATTTTCCGTGCTTGCAAACGACCTTCACCCAAATCCAGAAAGACGATGCGATTTTTCCCGCTAAAGATCACTGCCTCTCTAGGAACCACTAGACGCGGACCTAGCTCCAGTTGCAACTGTAAGCGTACATATTGCTCGGGGCGTAATAAGCCTTCAGGATTAGCAAGTTGTACGCGAACACGGGCTGTTCTCGTTGCATTATTAAGCACAGGTTCAATAAAGCTGATGGTTCCCGATAAAGTATTATCTGTTTTATCATCAACGAATACGTGTGCGCTCATGCCAATGGTTACATTAGGTAAATCCTTTGCATAAATTTCACCTTCTACCCAAACGCTAGATAAATCAGCCAGTGTTAACAGCTTAGTGCCTGCTTTAAAAGCCGAGCCAGTAACGATATGTTTTTCGATAATTGTGCCATTAATAGTCGATAAGATGGGCAGAGCATCAATAGCACGGCCACGTTTTTCTATCGTCCGAATTTGTCTTGGGTTAATATCCAAAAGAGTTAAACGACGCGCAATAGCGGACTTAAGCCCTGTTTGATGTCGTTGTAAACTTTGTACATATTCATCTTGCAGAGAAATAAGGTCAGGGCTGTAAACGCTAAGTAATGGCTCGCCTTTTGCCACTTTTTTACCAACAAAATCTGCATTTAATTGCTCGATCCAACCATCAAATTTAAGATTAATATCAGTTAGGCGAGTTTCATCATAAGTGACTATTGCACTTGCTTGCAGTGTTTTAACCATCTGAATACAGGTGACTTCTTCCGTGCGCAGACCAATCAATTGACGACGGTATGCATCAACGGTGAAAGCCTTGGGCTGTAATTCAGTCGAGCGTTTTCCCGTATTTTCAGCGTGTGCAAAAGTACTCGGTGTTGCTGATGAGAGAGTTAGACCTTTGCGGCTCGTACTCATATCAAAACTAATCTCCGCTTGACCTTGTGCGCCTGCATCTATATTTAAAGTTAATGGCCACGCGCCCATCATAGGCAGTTCAAATTGCCCTTGATAAAGCCCTGTTTGCTCATTACTTATTTCAGCAGGGGCGTACATCGTCGGCATAGACCCCATCGCAGGCATTTCTGCAACGGCTTTAATTTTGGCGTTAATGACAGGCTCATTGTCTTTATTAAGTAATAAGATTTGAACGTGGTTATTGCCGACTTTAGCTTGTTCGGGGCTAATGACGACTTGAACTTTAAAGGGGCCAGCAAAATGATTTTCACCGAGTTTTTGCACCTTAGTTTTGTTATCTGACTTAGGGCTAGACAATAGAAATAGTCCAGCTAAAACACCGATAAAGAGGAGCAAAAGTAGAATTTTATAAATGGCTTTCATGGTGTGTTATTGGTTTGGAATACAGCAGATAAAGGAGCAAAACTACCGATAGCACTTTCAAGCTCGGCGAGTCGTTTATAAGTATTGGTCAACGCTTGTTCTACTTGTAGTTGAGTTTGTAGGTGATTTTTTTCGCTATTAATCAGCGTGAGAAAGTTACCTTTTCCTGATTGGTAATCCGACTGTGCTGTTTGTACTGATTCCTTTGCTAGTGGGAGTAGCTTACCCTTATATAAGCCTAATATATGCTGGCTTTCATGTACTCGATCATAAGCAATCTGCACCTCTTCTTTTAGTTGGGCGATAAAATCAACGCGCGTCCACTCAGCTTGTTTGCTCAAAGCGAACGCTTCGCTTTCTGCAGCTCTATATTTGCCCTGATACAAAGGGAGGGTAAAGCCAATACCAATGGTGAAATGCTTATCGCTGTTATCCCATAAACTGTTATACCCCGCTTTAAGATTAATATCAGGGTAGTTATTTTTGAGTGCCAATTCAGAATTAGATTTCGCTGCTTTAATCGTGGCATTTAATGCTTTCAATTCAGGGCGAGATTGTAAGGCTTGTTCTTGCAAACTATTGATTTCTGGCAAAGTGTCGATAGTTTTTAAATCGACTGGTTTAGCTAATGGCTTATCTGGGGATTGGTTTAATAAAGTATTGATATGCGCACGAATAGTGCGACTTTCACGCTCAAGTGCTATCGTTTGATGTTTTAGCAAGGCTATTTCCACATCCGCTTGTAATGTTTCTTGTTTACTCGCTTCCCCCGTGCTGTAACGATTCATTGAAATGGTACGCAGTTCAGTTAATAAAGTGCGTTGATTTTTATTAATAGCAATCGCTTGATGGACAAAATACCAGTCAGCAAAAAGAGCTTTGGCGCTGGCTGATAGCTGTAATTGTAAAATGGCTATTTTATGTTGCTCAGCCTCGGCTTTATGGCTTGCGGTCGCATTACGTAAGTCTAATTTCCCTAACCAAGGGATTTTTTGGGAGATTTCAATCTTCTGTCCGTAGTTACCCTGCCCACCTATGGTCATGGGTGCCATCGTGTAGTTCAGTTGCGGATCATCTAATGCGGAAGTTTGACCAATACGTGCGCTGGAGGCTTGCCATGTTGCTTGGGCGATTTCTATTTGTGGGTTTGCGCTTAATACCTTAGCAACTAGCGTTTGAGCGTTTAATGGCGCGTTAGCTTGAGGAATGACGATTTCAGAAGCCATTAATAAGCTAGGCTGATTTAAAGACAAAAATAGCAGGATTAGCCATTTGGAGGGGTACTTAAAATTCATACGGTTTTTTGTAAAAAGGGTGGGCTCTGTATTATAAGAGATAGTTACTATTTATTGTCGTAACTTCTCATTATTCACCAGCAAATACATATAAACACTCGTCATCCCCGAAGTCTTTTATCGGGAATCCATGTTAAACATAGAGTCCTGCTAACTGCACGCAGGAATGATGGGCTGAAAAAACGGCCTGTACCCTTTAATAATGAGAAGTTACTTATTGTCATCAAATTTACGCAATGCATAGGGCAAATAATGGTATAAGTTGAAGTTCTTATTCTAATAATAATAAAAAGAAGGTTAAAAATGAGTTTTAAAGTAAAGTTAACAAAATTAGTAATCAAATTAACCCCTACCAAATTGATTAAATGGGTAGCAAACATCATCCTTAAAGATATTGCGGAATTAACTGGCTTTAGCTTTGACCTCGATGCGCGCACGGCCTATGTGCAAATACAGCTGGTTGGAGAACCAGAATCCATTGAAGTTTGGCTTGAAGATTTTGCCATTATTGGCGAGCAAGAATCCTATCATTTGATCATCCATAAAGCTAAAGCTAACCGGATCTGGTTAAATAATATACTCTCGCGTATCGTAGAAAAAAAATGGAAAATCCCCGTAACTCCTCAAATGACAGCGTATCTTGAGTTTGCCGCAGAACTTTTTAAACCTGAAAGATCAGATAAGAAGATCGCAGGGTAGGGCGGACTTTAGTTCGCTAAGGGGGCATGAAATTAAGTTGTACTTACCAAACTTGGTCGCTATAAAATTTTACATTAAAAGGCTGTTATCGAGCCTGAGTAGCCTATCTGATGCCCCCACATTAGAACGAAATTTGGAGCATCAAAACTCCTGCTTATGTTTTTAATAGCTGTTTAGGTGTGACTCCATAGTGTTTTGTAAAAGCAGCACTGAAATTACTTGGGTGGTTATAGCCAACAGCATCTGCAGCAATGCCAACATGACAATGGCTTGTTTTGAGCAGGTGATAAGCTTTCTGCATCCTGATTTCTAGTAACAAACCGTACGGTGTATTGCTGTAGAAATGGTGAAATAACTGTTTTAATTTATAAGGATTGGTTCCTGAACGTATGGCTAACTCAGCTACCGATGGCGGGTTTTTATATTCATGAAACAGTATGTCTCTGGCTGAAACTGCGATTACTTGATCTGTCGGCTTGTTATAGGAGATTTTACCAAGCGAATCTTTACCGGCTTGTTCAAGTTCTGCCGCCAGTATTGTCAGTGCCTGAGCATGAACCAATATTTGCTGAGTTGTTTGGCTATCTGTTTTGCTTAACATTTTCTGGGCAGTAAATAAACTGGAGGGTGATATAGGCTGGGAGGTGATAATTTGAATATTTTTTTTAGAAAATAGTTCTGCAAATTTATCAGCGCCAAAGTATCGGCTTAACCAACTTTGAGTTACTGAAAAACGAAGCTGCAAAACCTCTTTATTCGCCTCGTAAAGACGATGACCGGTGCTGGAATTAAATGCTGTGATCGTGGTGCAACCTTCCGAAAAAACAATCTCTTTACCCTTTCTACCTGAAAAAAGTGAATGACCTTTTAAACCAAGGGTAACCACAAGGCGAGGCTCGGCCTGCTCAATTTTACTTATAATGGACAGTTTTTTAGATGGTATACAGCTTGTTTCTATTACGCTGAGATCATCATCAATCTTGAATATATTGGACTGCCCCAAACCGGCATCGGAAGGTAAGGACTGCTGCAAGTATTGCTCCTGACGGGACAAGGGCAAGTCATCTACATTAATACTCCAATTATTTGCAGTTTTCATAAGCTGTGACATCAAACTCCACCCTTTTACATAAGAAAAAATACTTCTGCCATATGAATGCGCGAGGCAACTGATTTTATTTGCCTGTAATATTTATTTTACTCAGCATCCATACATTTTCCTCGATATGGATGCTGATTATACGCATTTTAGAGGAATTGTTCGGTTCCTAGAATCTAAATTGATGCTTTAGCATTAGAAAAATTTTGGAGAAGTAAAAAATGAATAATAAACATCCGCTATCCAGTTTTAAATACGTTTTTACTGCACTATTCTTATCTCAGGGAATAAGTAGTCATGTAATCGCAGGTGATCAAACTTATAGTTGTAGAATATTTAAAGCTGATAGAGTTTTTGATGGCTACAATTTATTGCCTAATGCGGCAGTTATGGTAAGAGGCGATAAAGTAGTGCAGGTTGAAGCGCAGGATTCGATTCCTCAAGGCTGCGGTAAAACAATCGACTTGGGTGATGCGACGATCTTACCAGGATTTATTGAGTCGCATGCTCACATCACCTATCAAAACGTTTCAGCGGATACGGTTTTGAAGCATGGAGTAACCACTGTACGTGATACTGGTGGACCTTTACGGGAAGTCACTGGCGGTAAAGGCGAGCTTCGTTTATTAAGTGCCGGCCCCATTATTCAAGCAACTGGTGGCTATCCGAGTAACTTATTTGGGGGCGGTGATGGTGGACATCATGGTAGTGATATTATTTCTACAACAGCAGATAGCCCAGAAGAAGGTCGTCACCTTGTTCATCATTTAGCCGAAGCTGGCGCAGTGGTCATCAAAATAGCATTAGAAGTTGGCGGTGAGCATGGCGCTCCATGGTCAGGTGGTCACGGTCATGGCACTGCCCCCGCTACCCCTTGGCCGATTATGGATGAAGCGACGGCAATAGCTATTGTTGAGGAAGCACACTCTCTGGGTTTAAAAGTAACAGCCCATGTCGGTGAAAACATTGGTGTTGAACTGGCGTTGAATGCAGGTGTGGATGAGTTTGCTCATATTCCTTGTGCTGAAATTGATCCTAACTTATTGGCTAGGGCAGTTGATCAAGGGGTAAAAATGGTAACTACGCTAGATACTTTATCCACTTGTCACGGCATCAATTACAACACTCATGAACTGGCTCACTTAGGCGCGAACTTTATTTACGGCTCGGAAATTGGCCATAATGATGTGCCGTGGGGCATTAATGCCGAAGAAATGCATCGTATGTTGCAATTAACTAGCGGGCATGAAATAGATTTTAATAATGTGCTTAACGTCTTTAAAGCCGCTACTTCTAAAGCCGGAGAGAACTTAGGTATTGATCAATTAGGCACCTTAACGCCTAATGCTCCGGCCGATATTATTGCTGTTCGCGGCAATCCTTTCGAAAAGTTCAAGCTTCTTGAGTATCCTGATTTAGTTATCTCAGGTGGCCGTATTGTTGTAAATAACTTTAGAGATTAAATGACCTGAAACCGGTAACCTTGATCAGTAGCAAAAGGTTATCGGTTTTTATCCTACAAACAAGACTAGTAGGCGCTAAAACTAAACGCGTTATTAATAGTTCCATAAGTGCCTACGTAAAATTAAACTAATACTTTAATAGTATGCATTAGCTGAACGGTATGCCCGTAGGTACGAATAAATTCGAACCTACAACAAACGTTAAATTCAACTGCGAAAACTTTCGGGAAAATTAATAACATTCAGCACGTGACGGACTGCTTTTGGCTGTAAGCTGTCAAGATGTTTCAAATAACGGGTCTTATGTAAAATTTTGGAGAGGAATAGCGAGATGGGCACTGTCTGCTATCCCATTGCGGTCATTGGATAAATTAATTTTACACGGAATAACAACGAGTTCACCCGCTCGGCGGGTGGAATGATTGGTTATAAGAACTTAGAGAAAGCATCGAGTTTTCTTTCCCTGTCAAAATCAAATATCAAGCTGGTCGAGTAGACGAGTTCTTCCGATAAGCGAGTCAATGAGTCGATAATACTTTTATTGTACACTTCGCTGCACGCACCTACTGTGTGATCTCTAACCATTGCTAATTCTTATCAGTTGTTACCACGCCCCTCTCAGAACCGTGCTTGCACTATTTACGCACACGGCTCCTCGACAACACTCTTCACCTTGAAGTAGATAATAAATTCACCTTAATTCGTGGATTTGGTAATGGATACAACTTGAGAAGTTTCGCAAACTTTTCCCATGTGTAGCACCCCCGTTTTCCACGACGATTTAACCATTTATACAGCGTTTTAGTAATCCAGTAAGCAAAGCTTTGTATACTTTTGCTATTATCGGTGACTCCGTAATAAGCAAAATGTCCGCGCAATTTCGATACTGTTGTTTTCATAATTTCAGCTGTCGGCAAGGTTCTATTTGCTTTTAGCCATTCTTTATAGGCAACAACTTTGGCGATCAGTCTTTTGCTAACCGTTTTCCTTTTCATCCGATAACGCTTGCCATCTCGACTACCTGAGTTGTAGTGCGTGAACCCTAGAAAATCAAATGTGGCTGGTCTTTCGCCTCTGGATTTTGCTTTTGATTGCGCAAAGTGTCCAAATTCAAACAGCCGTGTTTTCTCGGGGGCAACTTCAAGGTTAAATTGCTTTAGCCGTGTTTTCATGGCTTCTTTGAAGTGCTTGGCTTCGGCTTCTATTTGAAAACAGACAACGTAGTCATCCGCGTAGCGGGTGAGCCTTGCATAGCCTTGACACTTTTCCTTTATACACTTTTCAAACCAAAGGTCTAATGTGTAGTGTAGATAAATGTTAGCTAGCAGTGGTGAAATGACGCCTCCTTGTGGCGTGCCTGTTTCATTGGCTTTATGCTGTCCGTCTTCTTGTATCCCTGCTTTTAGAAACCGTTTGATGAGTTTGAGTATCCGTTTATCCGCTATCCGATGACTGATAAAGTCCATCAGCTGTTCTTGGTCTACATTATCGAAGAAGCCTTTTATATCGGCCTCGACTATATAATGCACGGACTGGCCTTCGACTGTTTCGCTTAATGCGCGTAGCGCATCATGACAACTTCGTAGCGGTCTAAATCCATAAGAATCGTTTAGAAAATCTTGTTCATAGATTGCTTGTAGAATTCTGACCAAACCTGCCTGTACCAGCTTATCTTCTAGCGTGGGTATACCCAGCGGTCTTTTCCGTTGACTGCCTGCTTTGGGGATGTATATCCTTAAGACAGGCTGTGGTCTATACGCCATTTTATGTAGTCGTTCGACTAGATTGTCTAGGTTTACGTCTAAATTAATGCCGTATTGGTCTTTGGTGATATTATCTATGCCTGACGCGGCTTTTCCTTTAAGCTGCGTAAAGCATTCCAGCAGTAGTTCTTTATTCATCAGATGATACAAACTGGTGAATTGACAGTCCTTGTCCGTGCTGGCTTTCTCAGCTATGCGTTGCAATTTTGTTGGCACGCTTTCTACATTACTGTGCATGATACGTGTGTCCTCGCTTCGCTGTTGTTGTCGTGATGGCCTTTTCTCCAGATACATTACGCACTTTCATCGATACTATGCCACCATCCGACTTCCTGACTCGCTTCGGTTGTTCTTGTTTTATTATCACTTGTTCAACCTACTCTCTTCTTTGAAAGACAAGTCAGGATATCCCGAGTTACCGATTATTCCCAATATCCAACATGCCATGCTTTACAACCCCGAAGCAGCTCCATAACACTTGTCAATCGCGTCATGGAATGGGGACTTCCAGAAGGGGCACCCTGTCGTCCTGCTTACGTAAAATCATTTCGAGGCTAAATCACTTCAACTTCCGCTTACGGCCTGCTGGCTTGCGCCCATCGTGCTTAACATTTAGAGTTACCTCCGCCTGCCCGATGCTTACTATACTGGTGGTTGACCTACCTTGCCAGAGTGGGACTTTCACCCACTGGAATTATCGACCTTGCTCGGCCGCACGCCCCTTGATCATGCGTCGTCAAGGGAATCTTGACGGCGTACTAGTCCGGCGCAGGGCATTGGCCTTGTGTCAAGCGCCGAGAAAGCCCAAATCCCTTCGAGAAAAATTCTGCAGCGTCGGGAATATCACATCGATGTCGCTCTCACTCAGACCGAACCACCGCGCCAGGGTCGCGTAGGTCTGGATGTCCGCCAATTTCGGAATCAGGCGCTTGGCACCGGTCCAATAATCGGGATCATCGTAGTCCACGAAATCGCCGATCGCCTGGCCGCCAAAAACCGGCTTCCCCCAGACCAGATGATTGTTACCCCAACCGTGATCGGTACCGCGGTTGTTTGGCCTGAGACCGCGGCCGAAGTCTGACGCGGTGATGCAGACCACGTTATCGGCCACACCATAACTTTCCAGTTCATCGATGAAATCGACAAACAGGTTGTCCAGGTTAGCGTAGGCCGCGTTCAGCGACTCGAACTGGTTGTTATGGCTGTCCCAGGGGCCCGGAGTGACGATATGGATGATCTGACGATCATGTCCCAACTGATCGGCTGCCGCGATGAGCTTGCTGGCAATCGTAGTGCCCATGTTGAGCTTGCCGCTTGCCGAGAATTGGCCGAATAGATCCGCTAGGTATTGCTGGCCGTCGACGGCCGTGCCGAGCACCTGACGCGCAACCCGTTCCACCACATGTTGGTAACTATCATCGTCGATCAAGGCCGTCACGGCCTGTTGTTTCCCCCCAGTTAGACCCTGCCAGGTCACTCCCTCGTCGGTAATCTGGGATACGTCCAGCGTCTCCGCGGACACCAGATCCCGGTCGCTGCCGGTGGTAATTGCCGGGCTGATCGGTGAGACGTTATTCGAGCCCGCATACCAGGCATCGAGTACCCGCCCGGCCCAACCGGAGTATTGCTGGTAGGCGCCCTTGTTGAAGCTCTGCTGGTGAGAGTGGCTATAGAGAAAAGGCGGCAGCGCCACCGACTTGGCGTCGAACTGCGAGCGAGTGGTCGGCTCGATGAGGTTGCCAGTACCCAGGATTGGGGCGGCGCCCCCCGCTTGTATGAGCTCAGCCATTCTGGAGAAGTTACCGTGAATGGCCAGGTTGCCCTGGCCGATTCCTAGGGGAATCAGACTGCTCTCGGTATGAGCGATATCGCCCCGGTAATGCGCATAGCGATCATATTGATCCAAGGGGACCAACATATTGTATCCGTCATGTCCACCGTGCATATAGAAAACGACAATAGTTTTGGCTGACATAATCAGGCCTCCTGATAGTGATTGATGATGAAAGAATCGGGACAGGTCGTGGCGAGCATCAAGGCATCCCGTACCTTGCCTTTGTATTCAACTGAGCCGCGCTGATCGAGCAAGGCGACCATTTCCACTTTCAGTGTGGGGCGATGGTTGCCGAACAGGATCTTGTCGAGTACAAAATCACTGAACTCCTCATTGCTGACCCCAGAGGTCAGGACCTCCATGAATCGCACCACATCGTTATCCCTCTTGATGACGTTACCCCAGAGCTTGTTGCTGACGGTAGTGATATTGTTCCAGTTGTATAGGTAGGACTCTGGGTAGACGTACTCGATATAGCCGGTGCCTTCTCCCCGAATCGACTCGGGCTGGTAGTCCCAGGGAAAGAATCCGAATACGCTGAATGCCCCCAGCGGCTTCTGATTGAAGGCCTCGCCGGTACGCAGTTCCGTATTGTCGAACAGGGGGCCTGTTAACGGGGCCAACGCCTGGTCCCTGGGCGGTGCGATCGCTCTACGTGCACCGGCGTACCACAGCAAGGGCTCTTTCAATCTGCCGGTCTCGGATCGATTGTCGCTGCGCCCGTCGATTGCATCAGGATGCAATAGGATGGCGCGCACCAGGGTCTTGATATCCCAGTTGCTGTCCTTGAAGGCGATGGCAACATCCCGCACATAGGTGTATTTTGGGTTGGACAGGGTGAGCCTCTGAATCATGAAGCGGCTGAAGTTACCGGCCACGCTGTTGCCTCGCTGTTCAATGATGATGCCCAGCGCCGCGTCGATGTCCTCAAATAGACTGAGGCCCGCCGGAATGGTCTGGCCCATGAGCTGTTTGTTCCCGCTATCATGGTACTCGGGATACTCGATGACGGGAGAGAGCCAGTCTCCCCTCTCCTTCCCCCAGGTGGCCTGGTCCTTGAGGCCAATACCGGTGAAAACGCGTGCCATTTCACGCACATCCTGCTCATCGTAGTTGGCGATAGCCTGGCCCTGCTCATCCACAGCGAAATTACCGTTCCGGTGGCGCTTCTCCGCACCACAGGAGAACAACTGCATGACCTCCCGAGCATAATTCTCATCCGCTACCGTGCCTTTCACAGGGTCGGCCTTGGCGTTGTAAAGGCTGGATAGATAGCCACACATTGCCGGGTGGGTGGACACCTGATTGAGCAAGTCGGTAAAGTTGCCGTCGATGCCCTGGAGCAAGCGATCGTAGAAATTAATCACGGTCCAGGAGCGCCCCGACAGGAAAGGATGATCCGACGAAATCACGAACCATTGCGACAGCGCAAATCCCACGCGCTGATGCAATTGGTCCGGGGCCGCTAGGGCATTGGTCCACCAGGCCCCGTAGAACTGGTTTACCGTCGGCTTGTCGGTATTCAAGGTCGCGCTGGGATAAAGCGGCGTTATCGGCAGGGCCAATTGCTGGTCGACCCATGTCTCCCAACCGGTATCGATAATCCGGTTGACCTCGTCTTCATTCGCGCCGAAAGTGGCGTAGTTCGCCAGTCGGGCCGCGCGACGGCGCAGCTCCATAAGCTCGGCATCGGCCAGCCCGCTTGTCGCGGCGAAGGAAATCCCCGGCATCAGCGGTGATATCACAGCCACCGTTCCCAGGCTTGCAATCCCCTTGAGCAGGGTGCGTCGCAGTTGATCAACCATGTTGATAGTTCCTCTCGTAATTAATGACACATGCCCCTGAGATTGTCGGGGAGTCTTGCAGACAGGGAGGGCTCGAGTCGGCGATCCGATGACCATAGGACGGGCGCGAACGCGAACGTCGTTTGGACTGATCCTGGTGGACACCCCATGAACTGTTTGCGCGAGGCGGATAAGTCCAGTCATGATGTTTTACCAGCTCGACTAGCGGCTCCGTAGTCTGCAGAACCTATGTTACCTCAACGTCCGCGACAGGGCTTGACCGGAAGACACCAAGTACTTGACCGAAGTGGAGGGGCGACGGCAAGGCTGGCAAGGCCACGAATCGTGTGTTGGGAAAACGCTTGGCTTGATTTTGACTATACGCTGAACGCGTCAGCGCTTGCGGAGCTCGCTTGGGGCAGCATCGAACCAACGCCGACAGGCACGGCTGAAGGCACTCTGCTCAGAGAAGCCGAGAAGAAAGGCGATCTCGATCAATGATAGGGAAGAATCACTGAGGTATTGCGATGCAAACGCGCGCCGAACCGCATCGAGCTCGGCGCGGTACGACGTGCCCTCGCGGCGCAAACGTCGTTTGAGTTCGAAGGGGCTTATGGTCAGAAAGGCGGCGATATCGCCAAGTCCGACCTTGCCGGACGGCATGGCGTCGGCCAGTAGGGCCTGCACCCGACCGGCGATGCCCTCGCACGCTCGCAGCCGGGCGACCTCCTTGAACAGGACTCGCTCAATCACCACGCCGACATCAGCCTGTGCGGAGAGTGGTCGGGTGAGGTCTCGCTGGTCGAACAACACACAGTCGTTTGGGGCGGAGAACTGCACCGGACAGCCAAACCAGGGCGCGTAACGGCCCGCACACGATGGTGCTGGACCGCGGAAGGTCACTTCGAGCGGCACAAGATCCGGCCCGGCGATCAGCCGTGCCATATGGACAAACACTGCAACGACACCCTCGCGAAACATCGCATGATCCTTGAGGCCCAACCGCGGATGCATGCCGCATAGGGCAGTTCCCCGGGGGCTGCGCACCAATCGCAACCGTCCCGACTGGTCGACAACCTCCAGATACCGAACTAATACGCTCAGCGCGCCCTCGAGCGTGGTCGATGCGAGCCAGGCGTGATCGAGCGCCTGAAAGTCACCTGGACGCCAGAACTCGGGCATCTCAAGGGCAATGCAATCATCACCGAGCAACGCCGTCACCTGGGTCCAGACCTGGTCCATTTGGTCCACACCAATCCGTGCGCGCTGGCCATGCAGCACAGCCGCGTCAATACCTGCTTGAGCATAGATCGGTACCGGATCGATCCCCTTGCTCTCCAGCAATCGCCAAAGAATTCGCGCCGCGCCGGCGAATTGGGTCATTCGGCAGGGACTCATCGCTGAATCGTACCATGCTGTGAATCTAGGAGCCTGTCCGACTTAGTCGTCCGTAGCGAGCAGACACGGGGCCGAGCTAGATTTTTCGGTCGAATGAGGAAGATATTGAGCATATCTGACGAATTCGGGCTTGTGCATTCACAGAGCAGAAATTTGGTGAATACTCCACCGGCTAAAAGCCGGATTGATCGGCCAGTCAGCCAATAACCGTCATACGACGGTAAAATCATCATCTGGCTCCGGTGGCTTTTGATTCTTGATGTATTCTTTCCACACTTCATCTGTAACATTTCCACTGCTTGCGACCCGGGACCTGTCAATGACAATGAGACATAGAATAACTAATTACGGTTAGAATCGTTGGCCCAGGTATTATTAGTAATACGATTGAAGCAGCGACAAATGTTAACCATATTTCTATATTCATATTTTTCCCGTTTAAAACTAACGCGCCGCTCAGTTCTACTGAGCGGCGCAAACGAAGCGCAGCGTAGTTTGCATCCGAACGAGTGCCTTGTTATACATTGCCAGATATATCCATGATTCCTGAGTAGGGGACACCAGAAAGTAATGCCATCTCACGATGCCATGTAGCCAAATCATTCTTATTTAGCTTACTTAAATCATCGTGCCCGCATGCACGAGCCATTACTTGCATAAGCTCTACAGAAGCATTGAAAAAGTTATGTAACTGATTAGATGACTTTTCGATATTTAATTTTCTACGCAACTCTTCCTTTTGTGTGGCAATACCTGTTGGACAATTATTCGTATTACACATTCTTGCTGCCACGCAACCAATAGCTTGCATAGCACTATTAGAAATGGCAATACCATTAGCACCAAGTGCTAGCGCTTTAACAAAATCAATAGGCACACGTAAACCACCTGTGATAATGAGTGTTACTCGGCCACTCGCTCCTTGCTCATCAAGATAACGACGAGCACGTGCAAGTGCTGGTATGGTAGGCACACTAATATGATCTCTGAACATTTCAGGTGCGGCGCCTGTACCGCCACCACGACCATCCAATATGATGTAATCAGCACTGGCATCCAGTGCAAATTGAATATCTTTTTCTATATGGTTAGCGCTTAGTTTAAAGCCAATAGGAATACCACCTGTAATTTCTCTAACGTGATCTGCAAAGTCTTTAAATTCAGAAGCAGAGGATAGGTTTTTAAATGTAGGTGGGGAGATTGCAGGCTGGCCTTCTGGAATATTTCTTACCTGTGATATTTTTCCTATGTTTTTATTTCCTGGCAAGTGACCGCCAGTTCCCGTTTTTGCACCCTGCCCACCCTTAAAATGAAATGCCTGTACCTTGCTTAATAATTCATCTTTATAGCCAAAACCCGCGCTGGCGTATTCGTAAAAATAACGGCTGTTTGCTTCTTGCTCTTCAGGTAACATCCCGCCCTCACCAGAGCATATTCCTGTGCCGGCTAATTCTGCCCCCATTGCTAATGATATTTTGGCTTCTTCAGACAAAGCGCCGAAACTCATATCAGAAACAAACAGCGGAATTTTTAGCTTCAAAGGTTTTTTAGCTTCTGGCCCAATAATAAGTTCTGAACCCACACTTACATCTTCCATCAAAGGCTTAGTTGCCATTTGCGCGGCCATGATTTGTAAATCATCCCAGTGTGGTAACTCATGGCGAGGAACACCCATAGATGTCATTTGACCATGATGCCCGAGTTTAGTTAGCCCTTCTCTGGCAAGTTGATGGATATATTCTACTGTAGGTTCTTCAGGGGTGGATATAGCAGTTGGCAAATCAAAAGGTTTTTGCGTTAGCCCAGGTCCTTCTTTACCAATATCATCTTTGCTGAATCGCTTGTGCGTCCCATCGCAGTAAGGAGCATTGCCAGTATGCTTACATGCGCACAAATAAGCTTCCTCATTATCAGTATCAGAAACAATGACTCTTGGAGTAAAAGAGGTGCCTACATGAGAACCATCGCAAAAAGGCTGGCTCTTTGATCTACCGCAAGTACAGAAATGATATTCTTGGCCTTTTGAAAGACTTACCTTAACCGGTTTGTTATCTGCAACTATTGGATTGCTCATGTATTCCTCTTTAAGATGTATAACAAGTGATTGTCTCGTTCTAGTTATCTTCCTCTAGCAGTAGCTATTAATCAAGAAACTGAAACAGGTTTAAACCTAGTAACTCTAAACGAGATAACATACGTTTAGGAACGAGGGTTTAATAAAGCCCGAAAGTATGGCGCAGTATTTTGTCTTCACAGGCGTGTTAGGAAAGCAGGCGAAAGCTGGCTAAGCAACTGGTTTTCTAGCGCGTTAGTGAAGTTAAAAGACAAATAAGACTCGGGTATTATTGAATTCTCGTTCATTAATACAAGATAAACAGATACGAATAACATTCAGTATTTGAACTTCATCTCAGTTCATCATATCAAAAATTGCTTTCCTTTAAAGACCTAAACGATAATTCCAGATAATTTTTGAGTGCCCGCTTATGGCTGGCAAGCGACCATCCAGACTTATAATTTTAGGAGACTTTATAAGTCTAGGTCCAATGGTCAGTAACCGACCCAGAGTGTGTGAAAACTCTGGCTGAGTTATAATTATACTTTCCACTGAAAGTATACCAAGATGAGCGGTTTTATCACGGGCGAGTCTCGCACTCAAGCTACCTTATTTCCAGAACAACTCGATGATTATGTATCAGAAGATAATGCCACTAGGGTAATAGATGTCTTCATTGATGGTATTGATCTTTCAGCCATGGGGTTTAAAACTACTTCAGCTGCCACGGGGCGGCCTGGGTACCATCCTGAATCCATGTTAAAGCTTTATGTGTATGGTTATCTCAACCGTATCCAATCATCTCGTCGTTTAGAACGAGAAGCGGGCCGAAATGTTGAGCTGATGTGGTTACTAGGCCGTCTAGCTCCTGACTTTAAAACCATTGCCGATTTTCGCAAGGACAATACCAAAGCCATTAAATTAGTTTGTCGTGAATTTATTATTATTTGCCGTAAACTCAATCTTTTTAGTGAAGCATTTGTTGCTATTGATGGTAGCAAGTTCAAAGCGGACAACAACCGTGACCGAAACTACACCCGCGCTAAATTAAAACGAAGACTTGAACTGATTGATGAAAGCATTGCTCGCTACCTGGGCCAGATTGACAGTACAGATCGACTAGACGAGTCAGTTTCTAAGGGAAAAATAGAGCGACTAGAAAGCAAGATTGAAAAACTCAAAAAGGAAATGGAGCGACTTAATGAAATTGAAGTCGAGCTAGAAGCCACGCCCGATAAACAAATATCTCTGACTGACCCTGATGCACGTTCTATGAAGAGTGCAGGTAACGGCATGGTGGGCTATAACGTACAAACAGCCGTAGATGTTGAGAATCATCTTATCGTTGCACATGAAGTCACCAATGTAGGTAATGACCGTGCTCAACTAACAAACATGGCCATACAAGCTAAGAAAGCACTTCATGTTGATAAATTAACTGCCGTAGCAGACCGAGGATACTATAGTGGCGAGGAAATTAAGTCCTGCGGAGAAGCTAATATAGAAGTCTATCTCCCTAAATCAGAAACCTCTAATAATCAGGCAAAAGGCTTATTCGGTAAACGCGACTTCATCTATAAGTCTGAAGATGATGAATACGAGTGTCCTGCTGGAGAACGTGCAATTTTCCGTTATATCAGTCAGGAAAGAGGTAAATCCATACGACGCTATTGGTCTTCTGCCTGTGTTAACTGCAAAATGAAGCCGCAATGCACCACGGGTGTACAGAGGCGTATCAGTCGCTGGGAACATGAGGCTGTGTTGGATGATTTAGAAAATCGTCTAAACCAAGCCCCAGAGATGATGAAGGCAAGACGAGAAACGGTTGAACACCCTTTTGGAACACTGAAACTCTGGATGGGTTACACACATTTTCAGATGAGAACACTGGAACGAGTCAGTGCGGAAATGAGCTTACATGTATTGGCCTATAATCTGAAGCGGGTGATGAATATCATGGGTACATCGAATCTCGCAGAAGCTCTGAAGGCATAAAGGCCTTCTTTAGCCGCTAGATATCGCGTTTCCAGATCGAATTAGGATCTTATTAGAGTTTAGTAGCGATTTTTATTTTTGATTGGATACCCTGTCAAAATAGAATATTCATAAAATTAGCGGCATCAGAACTCAGAAAATGGCTTTATAAAGAACATATTTGCTTTAATTCGAGTTTTCACACACTCTGGACCCATAGGGGTCATTCAGAATGATTCCATTAGCCATAAATGTTATTCACAAATGCAGGAATATTAGAAACCAAACCTAAATTCCTCCATTGACTTTCCTCTTTTCAAGATTATTACAAAAAGCAAACCTTTGTTTTTTTACTCCTACTGTTGCAATATGACGACAATGAAACTTCATTAGCCATAAGTAATATTACATTACATATGACGTACTTCCACATTTGCTTCTGGTAAATTATTATTTATTTGTCATAAACCCATTCTGAATTGTCTGGTAATAGAGACGCTTTTGTAGTCATTGTCTTTGAAGAGTTATGCTTCGCTACCTGGCTAGTCTATCAAATAAGATTGTGGCATGCTGATTGCTATACTTTTATGTGGGAACTCATAAGTGCAAAAGAATTACAGGTAAAATTTTGAAACCTGTCAGCATTAATCTTACTTTATCTTCAGTGCTGGAGTTTGACAAACTCTATTAGTGAATACTTAAGTCAGGAAAGGAATAGGAGGAATAGTTTTCAATGCGAGAAAACAATTTCCATACTAGCCCTGTCTTTCTGAAGTTTTTCCAGACTGAGACCACAGACAGCACTAAGGAAAAGCCTGATACTTTATGAAAGATTTATGCTTGTATTAAATTAGAACTAACGAAGGAAAAAATATGAAATATCTTATCAACCGTTTACAGACAATCTTATTAACTGGATTGTTCTTGATTATATACCACTCTATTGGAACAGCCCGAGCAATCGAAATCATTGACCCTGGCAGGGTTTTGGCGGCTCAATGTGCGCAATGTCATGGAATGGAAGGTAATAATGACGAGGGTTTTGAAGCCCTGGATGGTGAATCATTTGACGAAATATATGATGAGTTACTGGAAATGTTTAACGGCTCTAAAAATGACTTAATGGATCATCAGGCAAAGGGCTATATAACTAAGGATGCTGAAGGTAATGTCGATGATGCTGTTCTTATCGCTTTAGCCGAGTATTTTTCCGGACAAGCTAAAACTGGGGGTGATGATCCAGCAGAAGAGCCAAGTGATTCAGGTGACTCAGAAGATGCAAAGGATGGAGACCTTGGCGATGAAAAGGATGAAGAAGAAGAGGATGATGATGACTAAGCCCTAGCTGTTGATCTATTGAAATTCAAATATTAATAATAACTCCAAGGAAACTATTATGACGCAAATTAATCGACGTAATTTTATTAAATTGACCAGTGCCTCTGCTGCATTAGTTGCAGTACCCTCAATCCTGAAAGCCGAGCAAAGCAATGCTTATGAAGCTCGGGTTGTTGTAGTGGGTGGCGGATTCGCCGGTGCAACATTAGCCAAATACCTATGCCTATGGGGCGATGGAAAAATACAGGTAACAATGGTTGATAAAAACCCTGATCATGTATCTTGTGTGTTAAGTAATCTTATACTGAATGACCGTTTACAACTTGATGATATCACTTTGCCATATACGCCGCTACAAGACAACTATGGTGTCACCGTTAGACAAGGCTTAGTAACGGGCGTAACCGGAGGCGAAGGCGAAGCTAAAACAGTTCATTTAGATAATAATGACACTATTATCTGTGATTACGTAGTCCTGGCACCAGGCATTGAGTTTATTGATATACCCGGTCTTAAAGAAGGCAATACAAATAACTTTGACATTGTTCCTCATGCCTGGATTGCTGGATCACAAACTGAGCTATTACGCGACCAATTGCATAGTATGCAACCAGGTGATACTTTTGTGATGACAGTTCCTCAAAGTCCTTACCGTTGTCCACCGGGACCTTATGAACGTGCCTGTGTTGTCGCCGATTATATTGCGCGCATTCATAACGGTGACGGCCATGTTGTTGTGCTAGATCCACACTCTGAAATAACTATAGAAAAGGAAACATTTGAACAAGCCTTTAATGGTATCTACAAGGATATTGTCACCTATGTTCCTAATGCTACATTGACTTCTGTAGAAATTAATCCTGATGAGAAGATAGCGAAAACGACTGCGGGAGATTATGCTGGAAAAGTTCTCAATGTGATACCTACTCACAAAGCAGGCAAGATTGCAGAAGATTTAGGATTATTACCTGGTAATGCCAGATTTTCTCCAGTTGATTCAGCTAGTTATGAGTCAACGATACGTTCTGAAATTTTTATTATCGGCGATGCGAATGATAGTGGGCAACCCAAGTCTGGACACATGGCAAATGCGCAAGCAAAAGTGACTGCTGATGCTCTTATTAGAATTATCGCCGGTAAGGCTTCATCAGAAGACTTTGTTCATGACCCTAAAAGATTAGAAAAAATTAGAACAAATTCTGCCTGTTACAGTCCAATTACTTATGATGAAGCTTCCTGGCTTAATGCCGTCTTTGCCTATGAGACCGCTACTAACAGCATGAAGCTGGTCCAGGACTCATTTGCCAGTTCAAATTCTCCTCATTGGAGTAATGAGAATTTTCAAGACATGTTTGAATGGGCTAATAGCCTGTTCAGTAATTCATTTAGTTAACCGTAAATTAATTAAGATTATTACTTTCTAGTTTAGAAATTTAATACAACTTGCTATCTCGCTATGTTATGGCAGCAGATTATGTAATGGTCAACAAAAACAGGACACTTTTTTAAGACGCTTTCCTATAAAATTCTCGCTCAAATTGTAATGGTGATTGATAACCAAGTTTTGAGTGAGTACGTTTGCTATTATAAAAAGCTACACATCAATAATGCTATTAATAGCTGCTTCTTTGGTTCTAAAGTTTTCGTAATTTAACTCCTCATGCTTAAGACTGCGGAAAAAGCGTTCAGTTGGTGCATTGTCCCAACAGTTACCTTTTCGACTCATACTCTGCTGCATTTGCATGATATCTAGGTGTTGACGATACTCATAGCTTGCATATTGGCTCCCTCTATCCGAGTGATGCAATGCGCCGGGTGCTGGTTTTTTTCTCCAAAAAGCCATTTGTAGTGCTCTGACGCATAATGACGCCCGCATATGATCATCAACCGCCCAGCCTACAATCTGCCGAGAAAATAAATCAATGACAACCGCAACATAAAGCCAGCCTTCAAGTGTCCACACATATGTTATATCAGTTGCCCAGACCTTATTAGGCGCTGTTACCTAAAAGTCGCGATTCAGAGTATTCGGTGAGATTGAATCATTATGATCACTGTCAGTTGTTACTTTAAATTTCTGTAACTACTCAGCGTAATTATCAGTTAGCTAAAATTATAAAGCAAATTCAGGCAATTTCCCCTCAAATACCAGCGT
>CBDUDP010000032.1:0-39623 GCA_965365945.1 uncultured Gammaproteobacteria bacterium | reverse complement strand
ATCAGTTATCTACTATAAACAAGTGGGTTAAATAATTCTGTGTTTTTAGAGATGCATTTAATATACAAGGTTGGGTTCGGAAAAAAGTCAGGTGCCAATTTTTGCTGTGTCTGGTTATGATGATGTGGCTCGTCGGTTGGAGCTGTATCATTTAGGCGTTAACGACTATATGGCTAAGCCAATTATCGGTGAGGAGCTGATTTATCGTATGGCTAACTTGATTAAGCAACACCGCTTGACGCTTGAGTTAGAGCAAGAGCGGGATAGCCTTAAGAAATTGGCGATGATTGATATGACTAGCGGGTTATATAACCGCACTGCATTTAATCTGTTAGCTCCAAAGCAGTTAGCGCAAGCAGAACGCAGTGAGCAGCCGATTAGTTTGGTTGTAATGGATATTGATTTCTTTAAGAGAGTTAATGACACTTACGGTCATGATGTTGGTGACGAGGTATTACATGATGTGGGCGTTTGGTTAAGAGGTACTTTGCGCCAAGGGGATATGGTTTTTCGTTGGGGTGGCGAGGAATTTTTGTTATTGTTTAATAACTGTACGGCGGAGTTTGGGAAGCAGGTGGTTGAAAAATTACGGCAACGTTTTATATTACGTGAGATGGGAAGGGTAAAAATTACCGCCAGTTTTGGTATTAGTGCGATAGAAAGTTATCCTACCAATAAGTCACTGGATGATTGTTTTAAGGAAGCAGATCAAGCTTTGTATAAAGCTAAAGAAGGTGGGCGCAATAGGGTGGAGGTTTTTACAGAAATATAAGCCAAAAAAGTAATATTATGTGTCGGGTTAGGTAGTCCAACCCGACAATTTATCAGCTACTTAATAAACATCTCTTACATAACGTTTATCTTTTTTCATTTGATTGACGTATTCTGCCGCTTGTTCACCTGACTTATTGCCATGTGTCGCAATGACATCATGTAATGCTTTGTCGACATCTTTGGCCATACGATAAGCATCACCACAAACGAAGAAATAACCGCCTTGTTCTAGTAGGGAAAATAGTTCTGCACCTTTTTCACGCATACGATCTTGTACGTAGATTTTTTCTTCTTGGTCTCTGGAAAAGGCTAAATCTAATTTACTTAATACTTTGTTGTTTTGCAGAGCTTCGATTTCATCTTGATAGATATAATCAGTTGCGGCATTACGATCACCAAAGAATAGCCAATTAATACCTTTTGCTTGCCTGAATTCGCGTTCTTGTAAGAAGGCACGGAAAGGTGCAATACCTGTGCCTGGGCCGACCATAATCATCGGTAAGTCGTTATCTTCAGGTACGCGGAATACTTTATTAGGACTAAAGAAACAACGGACTGCGCTGTTTTCATCGGCTAAATCAGCAAGATAGGTTGAGCAGACACCTTTATGCTCACGATCAAAGCTGTTGTAGCGGACGCTGCCGATAGTTAAATGTACGGTTTCAGGGTTGGCTTTACCGCTAGACGAAATAGAGTAAGCTCTATGTTGCAGTGGTTTTAGTAAGGCGAGGAATTCAGCCGCTGAAAATTGCATATCAGGGAAAGGCAGTAATAAATCTAAAGTATCGCGCCCCCATAGATATTTAGCTAGTTTATCTTTATCGCCAGAAGCTAATGCGCTATTAAGATCTTGACTGCCCGAGCGTTTAGCAATTTCATCTAATAGCTCTTTGCTCGGTAATTTGATTTCAAAATGTTCGCGTAGCGCAGTGCTAAATGGCATTAATTCGCCATGTACTGGTTCTTCTTCATCGCCAGTACAGCCAATCGTTTTAATCATATCAGCAACGAGTTCAGGGCAGTTAGTCGGTACGACATTAAGTGCGTCGCCCGCTTCATAGCTTAACCCTGAGCCGGCTATAGAAATCTCATAATGGCGGGTTTCTTTGGATGAATTAGGGCTAGTCAATAGACGGTTAGCCACTAATTTACCTGGGAAAGGATTTTTACGGCCGTAGGTGGGGGCTTTTGCTGTGTCATTGCTATCCACCGTCATGGTGGCGGCGCCATTACTCATCAGAGGAATAGCATTGCTAATCCAGCTCTCAGCGGCTTCATCAAAATCGACATCACAATCAACGCGTTCAACAAGGCAAGTTGCACCTAGTTTAGTTAAACATTGATCCCAATCGATACCCGCTTTGCAAAATAAATCATAACTAGTATCACCTAAAGCTAGTACTGAATATTTCATATTCGCTAAGCTAATACTCTCATCTGAGCTAATGGCTTCCCATAGCATTTGAGCATTATCCGGCATGTCGCCTTCGCCATAAGTACTGGTAATAATCAGTAAATATTCAAGATCAATAAAAGCATCGCGCTCGATTTCATCCATGCCTAAAACTTTAGCATTTAAGCCGTGCGCTTTAGCTGCTTGAGCGGCATCATTGGCAACAGATTCGGAGTTGCCTGTTTGTGAGCCGTATAAAATTGTGATGGTGCGTGCATTAGCTGCATCACCAGAACCAGCACTTTGTAAAATGTGCGAGTGCATGCCGGCAAAAAAACCACCTAACCAAGCTTGTTGTGCCTCATTGAAAGGTATGTTTTGAGTATTGTTCGCTGTTGTCATGGGCTACTCTTAAAAAGGTCTCTATTTAGTCGTATTAGAATAAGAAGAGGTAGGTACATGATTCATGCGCCTACCTTTGAGCATTTATGCAGCTTCTTTCGTTTTTATCATGTCTTGAATAACCGTTTGGCTATTCAGCGCGGCTAAATATTCGTCTACGCTAGGAATATCAATAAGTGCCTGAGTATTAATCGCTGATTGCTCAATAATCCAGTTAGTTGAGCCTAGCGAATAAGTACTTTGTACATCACGTAAAATCAAGGCTTGTTTGTAATCATTTAAACGCTTGTTGGCTAATAGAATAGCCAGTTGAGCGTCATCATAGTTAGCATAAGCTTCGCGCGCTTCTTTGACTAAAATATCTTGTAACTTTCTTGCTTTAGTGATGATTAAGCGTTGCGCAGCAGCTTCCGTTTCTGCTTCATTTTGTACTTGTGTGGCAGCAATCTGGGTTGCTTTATTCAATACTGCAAAGCTATTAATCAATTTAAACGATAGCGAGCTATCAGTCTCGCCATAAGGTGGCGTTAAGCCATCAAATAGAACGGCGTTATGCAAGTAAGCTTGCTGCACTTGATTGATTTGTTGCTGAGATTGGTCTACGGCTAACTCTTCAATCATAGCTTTACGGTCGACTGATTTTGCTAGGTATTCTGCTGTTTGCGTTTTGTATAACCACAGAGGGACAGCGAATTTAAAATTTTCACGTTCCGTAGCCCAGTTATCCAATAAGTGTTGTGCAACACTTGATTGTGCATGTTCTGCATGCTGTTCTAGCATGTAGATGACAAATTGCTCATGTGCACGTGCAGTATCGCTATCTTCTGCTAAAGCTCTGATTTCCACTGAAGACGCATCGTAAAGATGTTCTAGTTTATTCTCAGGGTCATACTGGTAAGCATTACCGCCCGACATGCCATTACAGAAACCTTTGCCAAAAGTACCGATATTAAGTACTGCGCCGTTAGTCATATATTCGCAGGCAAAATCCCCCACGCCTTCGACAACCGCCATAGCACCAGAATTACGCACAGCAAATCGATCACCCGCTTCGCCGTTAATAAAGGTTTTACCGCCAGTAGCGCCGAATAAAGTGAAGTTACCGACCAAAACGTTTTCGCCTGGTACTTTATGGCCGCCACCGGGAGACAATACAACAATCGTACCACCAGAAGCTGTTTTACCGACACCGTCGTTACAAGTACCGGTATGTTCCATACGCATACCATCGTTGTTGAATGCGCCATAGCTTTGTCCAGCAGAGCCATGTGTGCGTACAATCAAGGTATCGGCGGATAAATAACGGCGCTTATGTTGGTTGGTGTAAATATGTGGGTGTTGCGCAATTTCTTGATCATTTAGCTGATAAGCTAACAAACGCTCTATATCAATTGCCGCCTGTCCACCGACTGTTTTATTGCAGTTGTTGAGTTTAAATTCGGAACCTTCAACAATTACTTGTTGCTGCTTGCCATCAATAAAGCCCGCTTTAAACTGTTCGATGATTTTATCATCAATAGAAAAATTGGCTTCTAGGTAAACAGGGTTAGCTATTTTAACCACATCAACGTGATGTAATAATTTAGTGAAGTCCAGTTGGCCGACCATACATTCGTGATTAATCAAATGCAATAAGTGCGTTTGTCCGCGAATTTCGGCAAGGTTTTGATAACCTAAAGCGGCAAGAATCTCACGAACCTCATGCGCCAAGTTCATAAAATATTGCGCTAAAACGCGTGGGTCGCCTTTAAACTCTTCATGAATTGTAGTTAAACCCGCTGGGCAGCGAATATTACAGTTTTTCGCCATCACGCAACGTAGCATCATGAGTGCAGTCGTGCCGAACTCGAAAGAGTCACCACCTAAGATCGCTGATTTAACAACGTCAGAGCCATTTTGGTGTGCTGCACTGCAACGAAGAATCACTTTGTCGCGCAAGCCATTAGTAGCAAGTGCCTGATGTACTTCGGCAATACCAATTTCTGGTGAACGACCGGTGTTTTTCAAGCTAGTTACCGCAGCTGCACCTGTGCCGCCCGTGTTGCCGGCGACGTTAATGACATCTGCGCCCGCTTTAGCAACACCGACCGCAATCGTGCCTATACCTTCTGAAGAAACCAGTTTAACGACAACTCTTACTCGAGCTGCTTTAGCATCGTGAATCAATTGGCCTAAATCTTCAATTGAATAAGTATCATGATGTGGAGGAGGGCTGATTAACTCAACTTTCGGTGTGCCGCCTCGTGCTGCTGCAATTTCTACGGAAACTTTAGCGGCAGGTAGTTGACCGCCTTCGCCTGGTTTCGCACCTTGAGCAATTTTAATTTCGATTTCTTCGATATTTAAGTCGGCTAAATAACCAACCCAAACGCCAAAGCGACCCGAAGCAAATTGTTTTATTTTGCTCGACTTAATGGTGTTGTAACGGCTGGAGTGCTCGCCACCTTCGCCCGAGTTACTCATTGCACCGGCAATATTAGTCCCTTGTGCTACTGCTTCATGCGCTTCAGCTAATAATGCACCATGACTCATCGCGCCAGATGCTAAAGTCGCCGTGACTTCATGCGCTGGCTGTACGTCACTTAGTGAAATAGCTTCGCGAGTGCTAACAATGTTTTTGAAATAATGAGCAACAATACTATTAGTATCGCTAAAGCTCACTTCAACACTGTCCTTCGACTCTTTTAGTGTGATCGCATCAGCAAAGCGCGCTGTAAAGTGCGTTGCTAAGTTATCTAAGCGTTGTTTAGAGCTGTCATTAGTTAAACTAATGATAACGCTGTTTTCTTTTTGTTCGGTGCTTAAGCCACGAATACTGAAATTGATATTTCCATGGATATTTTGCTTGCCTAAAATTGCATCAAATTCAGTGCTTTCTTTGGCGCGAGAAATATCCGCAGGGTAGCTCATGACATCACGTAAAGCGGCAGGGCGACTATCGCGCTCTTCCATTAAAATACGTGTGAAATTACGATATGCTGGTGTAATACCAAAATTATCAATTTGTGCTGGCGTACGTTTTTCATAGCCAAAATCAGCATAAGCTTTATCGCTAACTTCTGGCGATTTTTCTTGATTGATATACAGAATATCTTCGTCGGTCATGTGGATGTATTCACGTACCGAGGTATTACCAAAGGTATGTCCCGCACCTTCGTTGCGTTCTTTAAACAAGCCTAAGAAAGGAATGTCGCTTTCGGCATTTACCGTTAATGCTTTGTGGTGCCATTCTGTTGCGCTCGCTGCAATATCAGCAAAACGTATGCCGCCCACAGAGGAGTTAATATTTGGGAAATAAGCTTTTAGTAGTGCTTCGTCCGTATCAATATAATTAGACTCGAAGAATTCGCCGCCTATATAACTTTCCGCAGTACATAAGCCAAATTTACCCATGGTTTTCATCAACGATTTTTCGACCGCTTTTTGATAACTATCTAGGGCTGTTTGTTGTTTATCTTCGCTGTATTGCGAGATAACGCGGTTATGTACGCTTAATGGGCAGATCGCTGAGGCACCAAAACCTAAAGCTGTAGCAATATCATGTGCGCTGACTGCTTGTCCTGTTTCGGAGACCAGTGAAGAATTAAAGCGCAGACCTTCTCTTACTAAGTGTTGGTTGGCTGCAGAAATTAATAATAGTGCTGGGATGGCAGCCTTTTCTTGGCTGATATTAATATCGCTAAGAATAATGATGCCAGTATTTGCTTTGGCAGCTTCACCGACTTGATTGCAAACTTCGGTTAAGGCTTGTATCAGGTTTTGTTTATTTTGTGCTGCATTTTCTGAGTCTGGCGTATACAAAGCATCAAGCGTGACGACACTAACAGTGTTTTGTTTGCGCAGAGACTCTAGTTGCGTGCGCTGTAATATCGGTGAATTAATCACTAATTGCTTGCTTGTTGCAGCAGAGAAGGTTGGTTTCGCACCTAAGGCAACGCGTAAAGTCATGCCATCGCTTTCACGTAATGAGTCTAACGGTGGGTTAGTGACTTGAGCAAAACGCTGGCTAAAATAACGCGACATCCCGCCTTCTGCGCCAGATAATGCATTAGGCGTAATGCCGTAACCCATAGCAGAAATTTTCTCTAAACCTGTGCTGAGCATAGGATCAAGTAAGAACTTGAAGCTTTCTTGGTTGAGTGAATAAGCCGTGTGCTGTTGGTCGATATTGAGCGGGTGCTGATTGTCCAGTGTAGAAAAATCAACAGGCTCTACGTCATCTAAATGAATTGCGCGTGTTTTTAATAAAGCATGGTAATTCGTTTCTTTTGCCAAACGCTCCATTACTTCATGGCTGTCGTAAGATTTGCCTGTTTCATGATCAAAATAGATCATTCCGCCTGCTTCAATACGGCCACGTTTTAATACGTCTTTAGAAGGGAAATCGATTTGACCGGCTTCGGACATAACCGCTAAATATTCTGTTGTTTCGACTGAGCGTAATGGACGTAGGCCTAAACGATCAAGACGCGCGCCTACGCGAATGCCATCGTTAAAAATTAGCGCAGCGGGGCCGTCATTTTTTTCTTCGTATAAGCTGAAATATTCCAGCATTGCTTTGACATCGGCTGAAAGTGTGGTGTCATTTTCCCATGCAGGCGGCATCATTGCTAAGATTGCGGTAACGATATCCAGTTTATCTTCATGAATGCGGCGCGATAAAGTTTGGTCTAAGCGGCTTGAATCTGATTGACCCATTGGGAAAACTAGATGTTTGCCATGTTGCCTAGCAATCGCTTGCTCGCTTAAACGGTTTTTCTTATCCGTGTTTAATTCGCCGTTGTGCGCCATATAACGAAATGGCTGAGCCATCATGGTTGCAGGTGCGGTATTGGTAGAAAATCGCGTGTGGAAAAACAGTGTGCTGATTTCGTGGTCTTTATCGTATAAATCGGTGAAGTAAGGGATAACTTCAAATGAATTTAAGCGACCCTTGTAGACTTGCGTGCGCGAACTCATTGATAAAGGGTAAAAGCCGTCTAGTTCATGACGAGTGAAACCTTCTTCTTCAATAGTCAGCAGTACATCTTGGATGTAGCGCTCAAATTCAGCATGGCTGGCATCTTTTAAAGAAGTTGCCGGGCGGCCAAAAATAACCTGTTTAATCGGTAATTGGGCTTTAACCGAAGCGGCATTCAAGACACTGTTATCAACAGGAACATCGCGCCATTTGATAATAGGTAAGCCGTATTCTTTTAAATGTTCTTCTACTAAATTAAGTGCAGCAGAATCGTAGTGACTATGATCTTCTGGGAAGAAAAAGTTAGCTACACCGAATTGACCTAACTCAAGGTCTGCTTGCCCAGTCACTTTACGGAAAAACTTAAGGGATAAGTCAATGTTCACCCCCGCACCATCACCAATACCTTCGGCACTCATGCCGCCGCGATGAGGAATTGTGCAAAGTGCTTCGTGTGATTTACTTAATAAATCGTGAGTTTGTTTGCTTTGTTTGTGGGTAATAAAGCCCACGCCACAGCTGTCTTGTGAAGATTCAGCGTTATAAAGCATTTGATTTGATTTATTTAATGGGGAGTTTTTGTTCATCCATCCAGCCCGTTTAAGCAACAATGATAGTTAGTTTTAACCGTCCAATTTTATATTGCAAATTATTGAATCAGTAAAAGTAATTTTAGGGTAATAACTGTATGAAATTTGCGGCCTGCTTTAGTCTATTAGTGCTTTAAAGGTACACCGTTTTAGAAAGTAGCTTGATTGCCTCTATTATAGTGATATTTTCATACAGAGAAACTTGTCAATGCTAGCATGAAAAAGTTATTTTGTCATTCGTGGTGTGTGGAAATTACCTTTAAGAAGCTTATATAAAGAGTTGCTGCTCTTGGCTTGCACCTTCTCCAGAGGGAGAGGTTGGATGAGGGGGGTAGATAAAGCTTTGGTTTTATTCTCCTCATCCCACTCATCTCCAACATGGGTGGATATCCTAGGCTGTGAAAAAGTGAGTTGTCAGGAGCGTTATGGCTCTATATAAAATAAAATCCATAGGCTGTGCTTTATCCATAAACAAGGAAAGTAAATCGGGTATACAATGCTTGATTTCGATAGCCTAGAGCTATTGCCAAGCATAGATTCCCGATAAAAATGTCTCGGGAATGGCGATACCTTATAGGCTGTTGCCCGTGGGTAATGAGAAGTTGCTATCCTGATTTACGGTTTATTGTATTTTAATGTCAGAAAGTTGTGTGGATACCTATGTTGCTGGAGAAGTCTCCTGTTTTAAGTCTTGTTGTGTTATTTGAATTGTATAGTTTTTCCTTGTTCTGCTGATTGCAAGGCGGCAGTGATAATTGCGCAATTATCTTTTGCGTCTTGTAGTGAAAGTTTTGGAGGGTGTTGCTTGAGTATGCAGTCTGAAAAGTGCTCCACTTCGAGTTGAAAATGATTGGCACAGTCGAGGGTTTCAGTATGCTGTTCACCAGAATCAGTCCACCAGGAAATAATAGGCTCTTCAGTTTGCTTTGCCCATACGTTATGGCATTTTAACCCGCCCTTGGTGCCGATAATTTCGTATTCGGCGCGGCGTGAGTGTTCAAAGCTAAAGCTGAACTGTGCGTATTTGCCATCGCCAAAATCAATAATTCCGCTGCTGCTAACATCTGCGCTATTTGCATTATATTTGGCCAGAGAAGTAACGGCTTGTGCTTGAGTGTTGCCAAAATAAAGTCGAGCGGCATGTATCGCATAGCAGCCGATGTCCCACATAGCGCCGCCGCCTTGAGAAATATCTCGGTCTATACGATATAGGCGTGCTGGTTGCATAGGGTAGGCAAAGCAAGTGCGTACTGAGCGTATTGCGCCAATTGTGCCGGCGTTGATGATTTCTTGAATGCGCTGATGTTGCGGGTGAAAGCGATACATAAAGCCTTCCATAACGTAAACATTATGTTTTTTAGCGGCGGCCTCTATTGCTTCTATATCAGTAACGCTAAGCGCCATAGGTTTTTCACAGAGTACGTGCTTGCCGTGTTCGATGGCGCGTAAAGTCCATTGGGCGTGATCTTGGCTGGCGAGCGGTATATAGACAACATCTATGCTCGGGTCTTTGAGTAATTCGGCAGGATTATTGTAGATGCGTACTTGTTCGACTTGAGGTGCGTATTCTTTAAGGACGGTCTCGGCTGCGCCTGCTCTGCGACTGGAAATGGCGCTCAGTTCGCTGTTTTTTGCACCGACTATCGCGGGCATAAGTTGCTGGTTGATGCGAGCTGCGCCAAGTATTCCCCAGCGTAATTTATTTGATGTAGGCATAATGAGTCCTTGTGAGTGAAGGGTTATGCAAGTATATACGGTGTTGTGAAGGATTTGTAGTGCGTTGGCGAAGGACTGGATTTTAGGCAAAAAAATACCAGATCAGCCTAAAAAGACTGTCTGGTATTTTATTAATCCGAGAAGGGCTTAATTAAGCCATTGCGCGGATTTTGTTGTTTAATCTGCTTTTGTTTCTTGCAGCTTTATTCTTGTGAATAAGGCCTTTGTTAACTGCTGAGTCGATAATTGGAACAGCTGTAGCATAAGCCGCTGTTGCTTTTTCTACGTCACCAGCTTCTACTGCAGCAAGAATTCTTTTGATGAATGTACGTAGGTTGCTACGTTGTCCAGTGTTACGGACGCGACTGACTTCTGCCTGACGTGCACGTTTTTTTGCTTGAGCTGTATTAGCCATGATGCCTCGGTTGTTACGTTAAATATTTTTAAGCTCTCCATTTTCCTGTTAAATGATATGATTGTCAAATATTTAATCACAGGGATTTGAGTCTTGAGTCGTAAACTTTTTAAATCAACCGCTATCGTCAGTAGTATGACGATGATTTCACGTATTTTAGGTTTTATTCGAGACATGATGTTTGCCCGATTTTTTGGGGCTGATTCGGGGACGGATGCCTTTTTTGTTGCCTTTAAAATTCCTAATTTTTTGCGTCGTTTATTTGCCGAAGGAGCGTTTTCTCAAGCTTTTGTACCGGTGCTATCTGATTATAAAGAGCAAGGAAGTAAGCAAGCTTTACGTAATTTTATCGACCGTACTGCGGGAACGCTAGCGATAATTTTGATGGTCACTACTATAATAGGAATGCTAGCTGCACCCTATTTGATTATGCTGTTTGCGCCAGGATTTGCTTGGGAAGGTGAGCAGTATGATTTAGCGGTGCAAATGTTACGTATTACCTTCCCGTATTTGTTTTTTATTTCTTCGGTGGCTTTTGCAGGAGGGATTTTAAATTCCTTTGGTAAATTTGCTGTGCCTGCGTTTACGCCCGTATTCCTTAATCTGTGTTTGATTGCCGCGGCAATTTGGCTCGCACCATTAATGGATAAGCCTGTGGTTGCCTTGGCTTGGGGGGTTTTTTTTGCAGGTGCAGTGCAATTGGTATTTCAGTTTCCTGCTTTACGCCGTTTGGGTTTGGTGCCGCGTTTACGCTTTGGTTTTAAAGATTCTGGAGTAAAACATATTTTAAAATTGATGGTGCCGGCTTTATTTGGCGTGTCGATTACGCAAATCAATTTATTATTAGATACCTTAATTGCTTCATTTTTAGCGACTGGTAGCGTGTCTTGGTTGTATTATTCGGATCGCTTGGTGGAATTCCCCTTAGGGCTCTTCGGTATCGCCTTGGCGACAGTAATTTTGCCTAGCTTATCTAAGAATCACGCAGCTGATGATATGGAGTCTTTTTCTAAATCATTAGATTGGGGCTTGAAATTAGTGATTTTAATTGGTGCACCAGCTTCTTTGGGCTTAATGATGTTGGCTGAGCCGATGATTTCAACCTTGTTTCAATATAATGAGTTTGGCGTGCATGACGTGGCAATGGCGGGACGCAGTTTAATGGCTTATTCACTGGGTTTGCTTGGTTTTATTTTGGTGAAAGTCTTAGTGCCAGGCTTTACCTCACGTAAAGATATGAAAACGCCAGTACGTTTTGGTATTTACGCCATGATTGCCAATATGGGGTTGAATATTGCTTTAGTATTTCCTTTGGCCCATGCGGGGTTGGCTTTGGCGACTTCTCTAGGGGCTTTTTTTAATGCCAGTTTGCTGTTATTTGCTTTGTTAAAGTCGGGTGTTTATTTGCCCTCAATGGGGTGGCGTATCTATATATTACGTATTATTTTGGCTACCGCCTCAATGACTGCCTTGTTATATCATTTTGTTGATGCCAGCTTGTGGCTGGATTGGGGGATAGTTGATCGTGCGGTTAATTTAGCTATGTGGATTGGTTTAGGTGGGGCTTTGTATGCCGCTGTTTTGTTATTCTCTGGATTGAGATTTAGGCATTTATCGGCTTAAAGGTATAGGTTCTACATAAGTCTTAAGTTTTCTCCAGAGGAGCTATTCGGAGTAACTTCTCATTACTATAGGGTACAGGCAGTTTTTTCAGTTCGTCATCCTGCACGCTGTTAGCAGGAATCTATGCTCAACGTAGATTCCCGATAAAAGCACTCGGGAATGACGGTATTTTTGGAGGTATTTGCCCATGAATAATGAGAGCTTACCTATTCGGATTTTCAACTCATTGTATTTTAATGTCAAAAAGTTGTGTAGATGCCTATGCTTAAAGGTCGGGACTATTATTTCTTATTTAATAGTTCCTGATTACGTATAACTTTCAGCTCCCTTTTGTAGCCCGCATTCCGTAAACTTCATGCGGGCTACAATGGTAGCTCATTTGATTTAAAAATATTTTTCAAGGTAGCTGAAGCTTATGGGTAATCAGGTAATAGTTTGATGAATTCGTCAGCAGGGACTGGCCTAGAAAATAAATAACCTTGGCCAAAGTCACAGCCAGCTTCTAATAATAGCTGGCGCTGTTCTTCTGTTTCTATGCCTTCGGCAATGACTTTTAAACCTAGTTTCTGAGCCATGACAATAATAGCTTCAGATAATGCTAAATCATTGGAGTTAGGTGCCAAATTATGGGTAAAGGATTGATCTATTTTTAAATAGTCGATATCAAACTTATTCAGGTAGGATAGTGAGGAATAGCCCGTGCCAAAATCATCGATGGACACTTGAATGCCCGCGTCTCGGTACTGTAAGAGTTGTTCGATAATATGCTCCGAAGTCTCCATTAATAAGCCCTCAGTAATTTCAATAACGATATTTTTTCCTGATAAGCCGAGCTCTTGTAAATAAGCTAACCAAGAGCTTTGGTCATTAGCTGCATGAAATTGCACAGGAGACTTGTTAATGCTGATTTGTATGGTTTGACCGTGCATATCAATCCATTGTTTAGCTTGTTGAGCGGCTTCTTTAAATACCCAGTTACCGATCTCAATAATTAAACCTGAGTCCTCGGCAATGGGGATGAAATCGGCAGGACTGATCATGCCGTGAGTGGGATGAATCCAGCGAATCAATGCTTCTGCCTTATGTATTTCTCCCGTAGCTAGATCGACAATAGGTTGGTAGTACAGTTGTAGTTGTTGTTCTGATAATGCGTTGCGCAAATCGTTTAGAATTTGCAGGTGTTTTTGAGCGGCTTCTTGCATTGCTGAGGTAAAATAACTAGAGCGATTACGGCCTAAGTTTTTGGCGCGATACATCGCTTGATCCGCATTTTTAAGTAATTGGGTCAAGGTGTCGCCATCGTCAGGGTATAAAGTAATACCGATACTGGCTGAAATATAAGCTTGCTGCTCGTTGAGCGGAAAAGGCTGGGCTAGTGCATCAATAATAGCGTTAGCTATACGCTCTATGTGAGAACCGTCATGTATCTCGGGCAGAATAACGGTAAACTCATCGCCACCGAGTCGGGCGACGGTATCTGATTCGCGTATGCAGCTAGTAATGCGCTGTGCGGCTTGAATAAGTAATAAATCACCTATTTCATGACCGAGCGTATCATTAACTTCTTTAAAGCGATCTAAATCAATAAAAAGCAAGGCCAGAGGCTGCTTTTCTCTATGGGATTTGATTAGTTCTTGTTCTAGGCGATCATGAAACATATGGCGGTTAGGCAGGTGCGTAAGCACGTCAAAATTGGCTTGTTGCCAAATCAACTCATCAGATTTCTTCTTTTCAGTGACATCTGAAAATAGCGTAACACGCTGTTTGACCTCGCCTGCATCGCTAAAAATAGTGTTAATGGTCATTTGTTCCGCAAAATGATGGCCGTTTTTATGACGGTTCCATATTTCACCTTGCCACGTACCTGTAGTTTTGAGTATCTGCCACATTTCTTGGTAAAACAGGGCATCTTGTCGGCCTGATTGGAGTAATTTTGGTTGCTGACCTATCGCTTCTGCGGCGGTATAGCCAGTTATTGTGGTAAATGCAGGGTTAACCGCAAGGATGCGATTATTGGCATCCGTGAGCATCATCGCTTCACTGGTATGCTCATAAACTGTGGCAGAAAGCTGTAAGGAAGCTTCCATTTCTTTGTGTTCGGTAATATCAAAACAAGAGCCAATATAGCCTTCAAATTGATTATTAGCATCAAAGCGTGGCATGCCGTTATCTAAAATCCAGCGATATTCGCCATCATGGCGTTTCAGGCGGTATTCCATGGAAAAAGGTTCATGGCGATCGAAGTGCTCTATATAGTAATCAAAGCATCTTTGTAGATCATCTGGGTGCACCCCTTCAACCCAGCCATTACCATACTCTTGTTCCATAGTGCGTCCAGTAAAATCTAACCAGACTTTATTAAACCAGAAACACAGTTTATCGGTATTAGCCAACCAAATAAGTGCCTGAGCTGACTCTGCGACAAAACGAAAATGTGCTTCACTCTGTTGTAACTTTAAATCGGCTTGCTGGCGTTCAGTTATATCCATGGACACACCAATAATCCCTACTGTTTTGCCGTCCGCATCTCGAAATTTAGTTTTGGTTATTTCTAAAGTGTGTTCCTTGTTATCAACAAAGGGCAGCGTTTCTTGAGAAACGTAAGGGGTATCTTGCGCTAAGCAGGCTTGGTCTGAGGCTAAACAATTGCTTGCCATCTCATCGCCCACTAAGCTGTGCAAATCAGTGCAGTTAATAAAGTCATTTTCGGCAATACCTACAGACTTGCAAAAGGTATCATTAACAAAGGTGTAGCTACTATCTTTATCAGAGAGCCAAATGCCGACGGGTGCATTATCAAGTACAGCATGCAGCTTTGCTTCGCTATTTTTGCGTGCTTGTTCTGAGCGCTTCAAGCGATAAACCCAGTAAGCAAAGAGTATAAAGAGTGCCAACATAGCCAAGCTATATTGAACGGCAGTGTTGTAGCTGATGCCTTGGGTGATTTTTAAATTGTTCCATCGATCATAAATACTCGCTCTTTCTTGCTCAGTAATACTGGCCAGCGCTTTTTGCATAATGCCGTAGAGCTCAGGATGCTGTTTAGAGGAGCCTAGGCTAAACTGGCTCTGAAACGAGGTTTGCCCTGCGAGTGATAAATTAAGTAAATTTGCATTTTTTATGGCATAACTTGCCGCCATAACATCTCCTACAAAGGCATCGGCCTTTCCTATTGCAACAAGTTGTAGGGCTTCAGGAATGTTTTTAGCGAGAATTAAGGATATTTGAGGGTGATGCCGAATAAGGAGTTCTTGTACGTAATGACCTTTAGAAATAGCGACTTGCTTACCGGCAAGTTGCTGTAATGTTGAAACCTGAGTATTGCCTTGCTCTGTAATGATAACTGCCGAACTAGAGATATACGGAGGAGTAAAGTTAAGGTATTGCGCACGCTCTGGTGTTTTTACTAGGCAGGAAAGCATATCTAGCTCACCATTTTTTGCAGCATCAAGCACGTCATTCCAGGTGTCTTTGTTTTTTATGATATTAAATTTAATGTTTAAACGCTGCTCGATTAAGCGCATAAAATCAGCAGCAAAACCTTGGTAGTTATTGTCTTTATCTAACCATTCATAAGGCGGGAAGGTACGATCGATGCCTAAGTTAATGACGGGGTGTTGTTTGAGCCAGCTGTACTCTTGAGGTGTTAGGTTTGGCTCTGGCGTTGTGTTGGTGGCGGGTATGGCATGGCTTAAGCTGGTAAATAACAGCAAAAATAATGGTAGGAAAAGTGTGGCGCGTAATATCATGAACTATGGAATTCCAGTGAAATTAGCCGTATTTAATGGCGAAATGACAAAAGCATTGTCTAGATTTAGGCTATTCTAACAGGTAGTGTAATTAAAGAGTGTTAGCTTATAGTGATTTTGAATGTAAGCGTAAGATATGTAATTTAATTACCGAGAACGCCTTTAATGTTATTGCCTGTGTTTTCTGTGCCTTTATAAAATGCTAAGCTATTTCTAATTAATATCGAATTCAACAGGCCCAGCGAATATGACTGATGTAAAACTAAGCGATGAACAATGGCGTGAAAAATTAACGCCAGAGCAATTTGAAGTGTGCCGTTGTAGTGCCACAGAGCCGCCTTTTACCGGTAAATATGTCGATTGTAAAACAGACGGTGTGTATCAATGTAGTTGTTGTGGGCAGGGTTTATTTGATTCTAGCAGTAAATATAATTCAGGTACTGGCTGGCCTAGTTTTTCGGATATTTTGTCGGAAAATACTGTCAAAGAAGTCGTCGATAGTTCACACGGCATGCGTCGCGTGGAGGTCGTGTGCAGTGCCTGTGATGCACATTTGGGTCATGTTTTTGAAGATGGGCCTGAGCCAACGGGTTTACGTTATTGTATTAATTCAGCCTCTTTGGGTTTAAAAGAACGATGAGTGATCAGCAGCAAGTTCAACAATTATTAGATTTTATTGATGCCAGCCCTAGTCCTTGGCATGCCGTGGCAACCATGGAGCAGCAATTATTAGGCGCATCATTTAGCCGTATTAATGAAACGGAGCAATGGGCATTAAAGCCTAATGGCCGTTATTATGTGATTCGTGATGATTCTTCGATTATTGCTTTCGTGTTTGGCAGTAAAACACTACCTGAGCATGGCTATAAAATTATCGGGGCGCATACGGATTCACCGGGATTAAGGATTAAACCGCATGCTTTGCATAAGTCAGGTGAATTATTACGCATGGGGGTTGAAGTTTATGGTGGGCCAATTTTAGCGACCTTTACTGACCGAGATTTAAGCTTTGCTGGGCGAGTTAGTTATCGTACTGACTCTGGCGAAATTGCCACCCAATTAGTGCGTTTTGAACAGCCTTTGTTGCGTTTGCCTAATTTAGCTATTCATATGAATAGAATGGTTAATGAAGAGGGTTTAAAGTTAAATAAACAAACTGAATTACCTCTGTTATTTGCCATGAATAGCAAGGAGCAATTGCCTGATACGCTGTTTTCGGAATTAGTAGCCAAGCAATGTAACCTTGCGGCCGAGCAAATTTTATCTTGGGAATTTAATGTCTACGATACGCAAAAAGGAATGTTTTGGGGTGTGGATCAAGAATTTTATGCTGACAGTCAGCTGGATAATTTAGCCTCTTGTCATGCAGGGTTATCCGCGTTACTGGATGAAACGGTATTGCAATCAGGGCATACCTTGGTTTGTGCTTTTTTTGACCATGAAGAAGTCGGTAGTGAAAGCACTAAGGGCGCTGATGGTAGTTTCTTGCCCGATATTTTAGAGCGTATTGCTTTAGTCGGCGGCTTAAATACAGAGGATTATAAGCGTGCTTTAGCCAGTAGTTTTATGCTCAGTGTCGATATGGCGCATGCTTATCAGCCGAACTTCCCTGCGGCTTATGAAGCTGAACATCAGGTTTATGTTAATAAAGGGCCGGTGATTAAACTTAATGCGAATCAGCGTTATAGTTCTGAAAGTGTCTCCGAAGCGATGTTTATGACTTGGTGTCAGCAAGCGAATGTGCCTTTTCAAAAATATGCCCATAGAACGGACATCCCTTGCGGTAGCACTATTGGTCCTATGACTTCGGCTAAATTAGGTATTCGTACCGTGGATGTAGGTTGTGCGATGTGGGCAATGCACAGTATTAGGGAAAGTGCAGGAGTGCTTGATCACCGTTATATGATTGATGTTATGCGTTGCTTTTTTAAGGCTTAAGCGCTGTAATATCACCTCAGCTTTGAGATAAAAAACTCTATGACTACACAGTACAAAATTACTTTCAGTTTTTCCGTAATGATTTTTCTTCTGGCCTTAGGTGGCGGGACTGCTATTTTTAATGCGGTCAAGCTAGCAAACCTGACGGAGGATATGTACAAGGATCCTTTTGTAGTCAGTAATACGGTTAGAGATATTAATATCAAGTTGCTTACGATGCATCGAGATATGAAGGATGTAGTCTTATCGGGTAATGAACGTGAATTACATGATGCGATAGAAGCCGTTAATGATATGGAAAAGCAGATATTAAGTGATTTAGATAGTATAGCTGTGCAGTTTCTTGGTGATACGGCAATGATGCAGACCGCCTCTCAATCGGTATTAGAATGGCGACCGATACGCGAGGAAGTGATTATTTTGATGCTTGCTGGTAATCAATCTGAAGCGGTATTAATTAATAAAGGTAAAGGTGCGGATCAAGTTCAGCATATCAATGACGCGACTCAAGCATTAATACACTTCGCCAATACACAGGCTGCTGCATTTCATGATGAAGCAGAAATGAATAAAAAAACCACTTTGTTTCTACTGTCAGTACTGCTGTTTTTTTCCATTTTGACTGCTGTCGTTATTTATTTTTATGTCGTTAGAATGTTTACTAAAGTTAACTTGGAATTAATGAGCTATAAGCATCTTATCGATCAAAATATGATGATTAAAACTCTTAATTCAGAAGGCAAAACAACTGAGATTAGTAGTGCGTTTTGTCGCTATACAGGATATTTGAAAGAAGAGGTTATAAGGCAGAAGAATAATTTTTTCTTGGCCGAAGACAATCAAGCGTTAGCCACTAGAATTTGGCGTTCCATACAAACAGGACATGCATGGGAAGGCGAATATGCGCTGCACAGTGCTGATGGTGAAGATAAGTGGGTGAGTGCCGTGATCGAACCTATTTTAGATGTTGACTATAACCCCGTTGCGTACCGCAGTATTGTTCGAGATATTAGTGATAGAAAAGAAGTTGAGGCACTCACTATTACTGATAACTTAACTTCTTTATATAATCGTCAGTATTTTGAGATAGCTATTAAGCAACAGGTCAGCCTAGCGCGTAGAAATAAACAATATCTAACCTTGGCTATTTTGGATATGGATTATTTCAAAAAGTATAACGAAAAATATGGGCATGAAGCGGGCGATGAAGTATTAGCCGAAGTGGCTGTGTTTTTAAAGCAAACTCTAAGGCGACCTAGTGATTATGTATTTAGAATGGGTGGCGAAGAATTTGGCATATTGATGACGGGAATGAATGAGCAAGAGTCATTGAGTTTTTTAGGGACCATTAGAGCAGGTGTAGAGGCTTTAAATATTGCTCATGAATTAAGTTATATTGGCGATCATGTTACGGTTTCTATAGGCTTTCGGGCTTATGCCGGTGCTGATATTCCAGCGGATGAGCAGATTTTTATTCAAGCAGATAAAGCACTTTATAGCGCTAAAGAACACAGAAATACTGTTAGAGGCAGTGGTAGAGAAGAGATCAATGAAGCAGAGCTTGAAAGTGTAAGTGCTGAAGTTTGAGGGATTAATTTTATGTGTGTCTTAGATATACAAATAAATAGATAAACGGAGAAATCTGATATGGAAGCGAAAGTTATTTCTTTACGTCCAGAATATGATGTTACCACCGAACAAGCTGGGAAATTACTCGCACTGCAGCGTGAAATCTTAGAGCAAGTAGCTTTAGATGTGGATTATCGAGAAATTCTAGATGCTTTATGTAAGTCCGCAGAGCAGATAGTCGCTAATGCGGTTGCTTCTATCATGGTTTATGACCAAGCGGGCGAGTCACTTTCTGTGTTAGCTGCACCTTCTATTCCACCTGAGGCGGTGGCGCTTCTAAATGGTTTGGTACCAGGTGAAAGGGCTGGTTCTTGTGGTACTGCGGTTTATCAGAATGAAGCGCAGTATGTAGTGAATACTAGAACTGATGGTAGGTGGTGTGATTTACAGGCCTTTGCCCATGACTTTTCTATTGGTGCCTGTTGGTCTAGTCCGGTCAAAATAGAGAAAGATAAAGCGGTTGGATCTTTTGCCTTATCGAGTTTTGAAGAGAGATCTCCCTCGGTATTTTACAAGCAGTTACTAGAAACCTGCGCACATATTGTTGGTATTTTGCTTATAAGACAAGAAAAAGAGCAGTCACTTTTTCACTTGGCACATTATGATCCTTTAACTGGGTTGATTAACCGTGCTTTATTTAAACAAAAACTCAGCTCAGCCATTGAATACGCAGTCACTCAGAATCAGCAGTTGGCTGTATTAGTGTTGGATTTAGATGGCTTTAAAGATGTTAATGATTCGCAAGGGCATGAAGTTGGTGACAAAGTACTGCAGCAGGTAGCCAAGAATATACAAGAGGATTTAGGTGAGGGGCATGTTTTTTCTCGTTTAAATAGCGATGAGTTTGTTATTTTAGCGGGTAGCTTAGGTCAGTCCCTATCAGTTCAGTTGCTTATCGGTAAAATATTAGCGTTATTTAAGAAAAAGATACTTGTTGAAGGTCATGAATTTACCTTATCTATCAGCATAGGTGTCAGTTTATTCCCGGAAGATGGCTTGTCGGCAAGTGATTTAATGCGTAATGCCGATACAGCAATGCATGCAGCAAAAGTAGCTGGGCGAGGTTGCGCACGCTTTTATAATGAAGATTTAACTAATTCTGTTAAATATAAAATGGATTTAATAACGGATATGCACTCTGCGTTAGCGAGGGGCGATTTTTTACTGCATTATCAGCCTCAGTATTGTCAAAGGTCCAATAAACTTGCTGGGGTTGAAGCCTTAGTTCGCTGGCAGCACCCAGAAAAAGGACTTATCCCACCGAATGACTTTATTCCCATTGCTGAAGACAGTGGCTTTATTCAAGAGTTGGGCTTATGGATATTTACTCAGGCCTGTCAGCAGTGTAAGGCTTGGTGGGATCGCGGTATTCCTGAGTTTTCTTTGGCGGTTAATTTATCTGTGAAACAACTCGATGCAGATAATATTCAAAAGTTTCAGGAGATTTTATTAGCGATGGAATTTCCTATTCATAATTTGGAACTTGAAGTTACAGAAAGTTTAATTATGCACCAAGAAAGCCTTGTAGCACTTCATAAGTTAGAGGCTTTAGGTATTCGTATTTCCATGGATGATTTTGGTACAGGTCATTCTTCTTTAGCTCAACTCAAACACCTCCCTATTTCTAAATTAAAAATCGACCGGTCTTTTGTCAAGGATTTATCCGAAGATGAGAATGATAGAGTCATTGCTAAAACGATTATCGCGATGGGGCATAGTTTGGGGCTGAAAGTACTAGCAGAAGGTGTTGAAACAGTCGAGCAGCAAGGATTTTTAGTGCAAGAAGGCTGTGATTTAATACAAGGCTACTTATTAAGTCGTCCATTGACCGTAGAGCAGTTTAGCGATTTATTTAAGGCAGTATAATAGACGACAATATAGGCTGATGCAGCCTAATAAATTTGAACAATAGATACCGAGGGCGTAAGATTTATAACGTCTTTCCAGAATTAAGAGGAATTGTTATGCAGTTAACTACAAAGCTATTGAGTGGTATTTTTTTAGGTTTATTGTTTGCCGGTTCAGCGCTTGCCGCACCTGATATTAATGCTGGCAAAGAAAGTGCAGGGATGTGTTTTAACTGCCATGGCGCCGAAGGAAATAGTACAAACTCAAATTTTCCAACACTAGCAGGACAAAAGCCCGCCTATTTGGCCAACCAACTCCGAGCTTTTCGTGATGGTACGCGTGACAATGGCATGATGAAAAACATGACATCCTCACTATCTAATGAAGACATCAATAATTTAGCCGCTTATTTTTCCTCATTAAAAAATAAAAGTGCGGGTGGCAATGAGGAATTAGCGAAACAAGGAAAGTCCAAAGCCCCGATGTGTTTCGGTTGTCACGGAAATGGTGCAAAAGGCATGGGTGTTACGCCTCGATTAGCAGGCCAACATCCGGCATATTTGCAGCGCCAACTACATGCCTTTAAAGATGGCACACGTAAAAATGGCCCGATGCGCGGTATAGCAGGGATGTTATCTGATGAAGGTATTAGTGCCGTTACCGAATATATGGGCAGTTTGAAATAGTCTATTTAGCCTTCAAGTAGGGCGGACTTCAGTCCGCTATAGGTCAGACTACATTTTCGCTAGGACATATTGACAGCGGTAGGGCGTGGCTTCAATGCTGTGCCTTAAGAATAAACTCCTTCTCCAGAGGGAGAAGGCTGGGATGAGGGGATTTAAATGCATGGTTTTATTCTCCTCACCCAACCCTCTCCAGCAAGAGAGGGCTAAGAGCAAAAGCATTTAACCACAGAGAACATAGAGTACGCAGAGGAAAAAATCGAAAGTAAAAGTAGGGCGAACTTTAGTCCGCTATGCGCGCTGCGGCTACGCACGTAAAATGGAGCAGTGACATGTTTTAGCTATTGTACTCCTGCATGGTATTCTGCTTCCCTTGTCCCATCTTAAGTATGTAGTCAGCACTTCTTAATACGTTAATCGACTTTTCTCTGTGAGCTCTGTGTTCTCTGTGGTAAATAAGTCTTACTGTTCTTTGAAAATCAACGCCACACCCTCTACAATACCCCTATTATTGCTGTTCCTCGGACTTTTTACACACCATGCTCAATACATCAACTCGCTCAGAACGTAGCCTTTCTTTGATCCTCGTATTTGCAGGCACGCTTTTTGTTAGCGCCACCCTGATGTTTATCTTGCAACCCCTATTTGGCAAGCTCATGCTGCCATTGCTTGGAGGCTCGCCAGCCGTGTGGAATACCTGCATGGTGTTTTACCAGATGCTCCTGTTTTTGGGTTATTTATACGCGCATTTTATCTCCACACGTTTTAAGCCTTTACGCCAAATCCAAGTGCATGGCGCATTTATATTAATCAGCTTAATTGCTCTGCCTGTTGGCCTACCAGAGATTATGGCCCCGCCAACCGAAAGCAATCCAACGCTTTGGCTAGTCTGGGTGCTGTTTGTTTCTATCGGCTTGCCGTTCTTCGTGCTTTCAACCACTTCGCCCTTAATTCAAAAATGGTTTTCGCATGTTGGCCACCATACCAGTCACGACCCTTATTATCTTTATGCAGCCAGTAATTTCGGTAGCCTATTAGCACTACTTAGTTATCCCTTTATTATTGAGCCTAATATAGGATTAAGTGCGCAAAAAACCACTTGGAGCGCAAGTTATATTGGTCTTATTTTATTAATAACCGCCTGTGCTTGGTTGTTTATGCGCTTCTATCAAAGCAGTGCCAATACAGAAACAGAGGAACTAGAAACAGCGCAAACCGAACCTACTTTATTAACCAAGCTACACTGGCTCGCGCTTGCTTTTGTTCCCTCCAGCCTACTATTAGGTTTAACCAACTTTGTCAGTACTGATATAGCCGCAGTGCCGTTATTGTGGATTATCCCACTGACTTTATACCTCTTATCTTTTGTCTTAGTTTTCTCGCGCTGGGAGAAAAGTATTCATCGCGTATCAGTGTGGCTGCAGCCGGTCGTTTTATTGCCTTTTATTGCCTATTCCTTTATAAATCCTGCTGTATTGCCGTTTTGGGTTGATTTAGCCTTACATTTAAGTGTGTTTTTTCTAGCCGTCATGGTCTGTCATGGAGAGCTGGCTAAATACCGCCCGCACACAAGGTATCTCACTTTATACTATTTAATTATGTCCTTTGCCGGCATGTTAGGGGGCATGTTCAATACCTTCGTTGCGCCATTTATCTTTAATGGTATTTATGAGTACCCGATAATGATTGTCGCTGCCTTATTATTACGACCTGCCGATAAAATTTGGCAGAATCAGCAATGGCAAGTCTGGGCTAAACAGGCTGTATTTCCACTGCTAATTTTTGTTTTAGGTTGGGTTATTTATTTGGGAGTTTCTGATTTAGGCGTATATATGGATAATATCGGTACAGCGCTGATACTATTCGCAGGTTTAACTTATGCCTTCCGTAAGCAAGCTTTAAGCTTAGCCTTATTCACAGGTACCATTATTTTCTTTATTGTTGGCTTGCGTGCCATCATGTCTAATACTGTTTATCAAGAACGAACCTTCTTTGGGGTGGTATCAGTGCGTGATAGTGTCTTATTAAATGAGCAGGGCAGGCCCGAAAAATACAAAGAATTATTTCACGGCACAACTAAACACGGCGCGCAGCGATTAGGCGCGCATGAACAAGAGCCGTTAACTTATTACAGTCGCCCCGGGCCGATGGGGCAACTATTTAAAGAATTTGATAGTAGCAATCAAAACTGGCAAGTAGCTGTCGTAGGCTTAGGGGCAGGAGCTTTGGCTTGTTATGCTAAACCCCAACAGGCATGGACATTCTATGAAATTGATCCAGTCATTGTCGATATTGCAAAAAATACACATTATTTTAGTTATTTACAACGATGCACACCAAAAGCTGCAATGATTATTGGCGATGCGCGCTTATCTTTACAATCAGAAGCGGATGCTAAATTTAACTTATTAGTGATTGATGCTTTTAGCTCAGACTCAGTACCGACCCATTTATTAACTCAAGAAGCGATACAGCTTTATCTGAGAAAAGTAACCGATAATGGCATTTTAGCGTTTCATATTACCAATCGACACTTAGCCTTGAAGAAAGTTTTATCTGATCATGCCAAGCAATTAGGTTATGCCGCATTGATACAAGAGTTTAAACCGCAGCAAGAAATCCCGTTAGTCGTCGCAACCGATTGGTTTGTTTTAGCCAAAAACGAGCAAGCCTTAGCGCCTTTATACAAAAAGGGCTTAGGTCTGTGGCAGAAACCCGCCTTGTATTTTGATATGAAACCGTGGACAGATGACTTCACTAATATAGTGAGTATTTGGAAGTAATTAGGGTAGCCTGCATGCTGTTTGTGTAATACAGGAGTCGTGTTGATTCCCGTATTCCGCAAGCTGCATACGGGCTTGCAAGTTTGCTTTAGGCGTGTAGAAACAAGTGAAATAACCTATTGAAGATGCAAAAATAAGTGATATAACCTTATTTCCGTAGCAAAAATAAATGCAATCCTAGGTAATAAACGGTTCAGCTTAAAATGGCGTGATTTTTGCTTAATCATGGGAATGGAGAAAAATTATGCGTGAACACGCAACACTGCTTGTTATTCTAATCAAGTTACTGGACTGGTCACTAATATTGAGTGGTGGAGCGCTTAGTTTTTATTTACTCGAAGCAAGCAAAAACTTCCCTGCCTATCAAGGGTTCATGCCCAACTCTTATTTAAATGCACTTGGCATTGCCTTTTTATTCAGTGCTTGGTGGTTTCCTGCATTTAATGTTTATAAAAGCTGGCGTGGTGAGAGTTTATTTGAAGAAGTTCGTACACTACTGTTGAGTTGGGGCGTCTCAATGATGGCGTTGCTCGTGTTTATGGTCTTCACTAAAACCACGACAGAATTTTCAAGACACTGGTTAGGGTTATGGTTTGGACTAGTGTTTGTTGGGCTCGTCTTATCACGTATTTGTTTGCGTCTTGTCCTGCGTTATTTACGTAAAAAAGGTTTAAATCAGCGGCATATTATACTTGTCGGTAGTAGCGCTTTAACTGCTCAAGTTGCTGCGCGCGTGCAAGTCTCAGACTGGATGGGGTTGGAAATATCAGGGTTTTTCAGTGATGAAAAGAGCGCAATTGACGGACTCAATAAATTAGGCGATTTAAGCAAGGTCGTTGACTATGTTGAACAGCATGAGGTCGACCAAGTCTGGCTGACCTTATCCTTAAAAGACATGGATAAAATTGAAACAATCTGTCGCCAGCTACATTCTGTTTCTGTAGAGGTGCTTTTAATTCCTGATATTAGCAGTCTGCGATTACTGAATCACTCTATCTCGCAAATCGATGGTATGCCGGTGATTAATATGTCGGTATCACCGATGAAAGGCGCCAATGCAATTGTAAAATGGCTAGAAGACAAGCTACTATCTATTTTTATTTTATTGCTAATTAGCCCACTTATGCTGATTATTGCGTTTGTCGTTAAACTAAGCTCATCAGGTCCAGTATTTTATCGTCAGGAACGGATTAGTTGGAATGGCAAGCGGTTTCAAATGTTAAAGTTTCGCTCCATGCCTACCGATAGTGATAAAGATATCGTCTGGGGCCAAGCAAAAAACAAACGCCCAACACGAGTGGGGCAGTTTCTACGTAAAACCAGTTTAGATGAACTGCCGCAATTTATAAATGTACTAAAAGGTGACATGTCTATCGTCGGCCCGCGCCCCGAGCGCACAGTATTTGTCGAACAATTTAAGCATGAAATTGACAGTTACATGCAAAAACATTTAGTCCAGGCAGGTATTACCGGTTGGGCGCAAGTTAACGGTTGGCGTGGTGATACTTGCCTACAAACACGGGTAAAATATGACTTATACTATGTTGAGCATTGGTCCCTATGGTTTGATTTAAAAATTATATTTATGACATTATTTAAAGGCTTTAATCATGGAGAGACTAGTTAAAGCCTGTAGTAGGAGAAGCAGGGCTGTATCAATCTCGAGCGATGTCGTGTGTTCAGCCTATCGAACTTAACTAAATAAAATGCGCATAACAGAACAGCAAAAACAAAAAATCAAGCAGGTTGTAGCAGCGCTCGTTGATGGTGACGCCAAGGTTATTTTGTTTGGATCTAGGGTTGATGATACAAAAAAAGGCGGAGATATTGACTTGCTGATAATGCTATCACAGCGAGTGGAGCATCCCGCCCAATTATCAGCTAAAATAAGTGCGCAACTGATAAGGCAGTTTCACGGTAGAAAAGTGGACGTATTATTATCGGCTCCAAATTTAATGACCTTACCCATTCATATAATTGCACAGCAAAAAGGAATTACGCTATGAGGCGGTTTGTCGACCACCAGGATAAGCGGGAGCGACTCGGTTTTTTATGTCGAGTCGTAAAAAAAGAAATTCAACATCTGCAGTATTCCGCGGGAAAAGTTTTTAAAGACGGTTTTACTGAAGAACGAGCAAGACAAATAGCTAATGATGAAGAGTTTGCCGAACAGGTTGAAGCATTCACAAGTCGTTTTTGTCGATTACAAGACACTATTGGCGATAAACTTCTACCTGCATGGTTAGATATGCTAGGCGAAAAAAAAGGTGTCGCAATTGAAAATTTAGATAAAGCGGAAAGTATTGGTGTGCTACCGTCCGTGGAACAGTGGCTGGAGTTGCGGCAATTAAGAAGCCAAATGATTCATGAATATATCGAAGATCTAGCAATTCTAACCGATGCACTGCAAACTGCTTATCAACACCTTAGTTTTATAGTGGATGTTGCAGAGTCAATAATCAAAGACCTAGAGAAAAGGTCTCTGATTTAGTGATTGTGATGATAGTCCGTAGGGTGTTAGTGAGGTACGACCGCATCAATCGCGAAGGATGCGCGTTTCACTGGGCTAATTACAAAGGTAAAATTAAATGAAATTTCTTGATGTAAAAACTGATTTTGCTTTTAAAAAAGTCTTTGGCAGTGCCGACTCAAAAGATTTACTGATCAGTTTTTTAAATTCAGTCATTGAGTTTGAAAACAAGCAGACTATCACTGATTTAACGATTGTTGATCCGTATAACATTCCGATGTTAAAAGGGATGAAAGACACTTTTGTTGATGTTAAGGCACAATTAGATGACGGTAGCCGGGTGATTATTGAAATGCAAGTGCTCAATTACGAAGGGTTTGAAAAGCGAGTTTTATATAACGCAGCAAAAAATTATTCGGTTCAACTAACAAAAGGTGATGCTTATCATTTGCTTAATCCAGTGATTGCATTAACGATTACAGACTTTATTCTTTTTGACGAAAATCCTGAGTTAATTAGCAACTTTAAATTGCTGGAAAAGAAAAAATTTATTGAATACAGTGATGATATCGAACTGATTTTTATTGAATTACCAAAATTCAATAAAGAAGAAACTGAACTAGAAACGATACAAGATAAATGGCTGTATTTTATCAAAAATGCAGGCGATTTAGATTACATCCCGCATAACCTTGAGCAAGAATTAGAAAAGGCATTTAGTATAGCCAACGAAGCTAATTTGAGTGCAGAAGAATTGGAGCTTCAGCATAAAAAAAGAGACTGGATTTATATCCAAAAAAGTTCGATAGAGCTGGCAACAAAAACAGGATTGAAACAAGGGCTAGAGCAGGGCATTGAAAAAGGCCTAGAGCAAGGCGAATGGAATGCAAAAGTCGCGATGATTATAAATGCTCATCAATTAGGCTTGCCCATGCAAACTATCAGTGAATTAACAGGCGTTGATGAAGATAAAATATCGGCAGTTGTACAGAACAGGCTGTAGAGTGAGGTATGAACCGTATCAATCGCGAGCGATACGCTTTACTTTACTGCGCTCATACTAAAACTGCCTATCAACACCTTGAGATTGTAAGTGCCGAGGCATAATTACAAAACGTTTTTTATAGGTTCGAATTTATTCGTACCTTGTGCTTAATGGGCTTTTTCGGTGCGAATAAATTCGAACCTACGGGCATACCATTCAGCTGATTCATAAAAAATAACCATGAATTTTAAACAATTAAAAACCCAGTTAATTCAGTTAGCTAAAGAAAATAACGATATAGAGTTACTCTGGCTATACGGGTCGCATGCTAAAGGAACCGAGCATGAAAAAAGTGATATTGATTTAGCTGTTGCTTTTAAATCGTGGGAAAAAGAGGTCATTGAACGTCGATTAAGGCCGGAGCTACTTGCTATAGAGTGGCAAAATAAGTTAAATTTGAGTGAAGGACAATTAAGTATTTTAGATATAAATAATGCGCCTATCCCAATTGCCATGTCCGTTTTACAAAATGGTGAATTATTACTCAGTAAAAATACGTCTCGACAGCTGCAAGAGCAGCAACGCATCATGTCGAAATGGGAAATAGATTACTTATACCATTACCAACACCAGGCGGCCATGAATGGATAATACCTATATTTTCTCAATGCGGGAACATCTCGGCGAGTTAAAAAGTGAGTTACAAGGCTTAACTGACATTATTCACGAACGGGATTTAAGTCGATATGAATATCGAGCAGCCGAGCGAACTTTACAAGTATTAATAGAAGCTTGTATCGGCATTGCCAAGCACTGGAATTACGCTTTATATAAAACAGCACCTGCTGATGCCTATTCTGCTTTCGAAAAACTATCTCAGCAAGGAATAGAGGGAGTTAATGAAATAGAGTGGCGTAAAATTATAGGCATGAGAAATGCTCTGGTACATGACTACCTGAATATTGAGCCAGAAATTATTCGGGCGCTAATAAAAAATACAGTGTATCAGGGATTGTTTAAATTCGCAGATAAAGGCTTAATTGCCTTACAAGCAATATAAAAATAAAGCCATCGCGATTGATGTGGTTCGAGCTTTACCATCTTACGGGCTGTTCCATAATTTAACAGAAGCAAATATATGCGTTTAAGTTTATCTGAAATCGAATTAATTGTAAGAGAAACAGAAAAAATATTTGGCGATAGCTCAAAGATATACTTGTTTGGTAGCCGTGTTGATGACCAACAAAAAGGAGGAGATATTGATTTATATCTTATTCCTGAAAATAAAGATGACCTGTACACAAAAAAAATACAGCTAAAAACGGCTATTTCAGAAAGGCTAGGAGATCAAAAAATAGATCTCGTTATTCAAAAAGATAAAGAAAGGTTGGTCGAACTAGAAGCACAGAATAAAGGACTTGAATTGAATATAGCAAAAATAACATTACAAAAATATTTTAGCGAATGTGATAAGCATGTACAGAGAATACAAGAAGCCTATTCCGACTTGCAAAGCATTATTCCGATTAATGCAGCAAAATACAAAACACTCACAAAGCAAGAAGTTCAAGCGCTAGATCAATACCTTTTTCGTTTTTCTAAGTTACAAGACACGATGGGTGACAAGTTATTTAAACTTATTGTTGAGCAATACCAACAAAGTATCGAACAACTATCATTTATCGATATGCTAAATAAATTAGAAAAACTTGAATACATAAATAGCGCAAAAGAATGGATTTACTTACGCAAAGTAAGAAATGAAATAGCTCATCAATATGATGATGAAGCGGAAGAAATGAGTCAGGCAATCAATAATATATTGCACCAGAAAAGCATCATTATTAGCATTTATCAAAAAGTGAAAGATAAATATCAATTAAGCTAGCCCGACGGGTGTGGTGAGGAACGAACCCAATGCTGTTGACGTAAGAACAATACCAATCTCAATAAATAAGCACTGTAGTAGCCGTCATTCCCGAAATCTTTAATTGGGAATCCATGCAGTCACTATAGATTCCTGCTAAAGCTTGTGCCCTCGCTTGACTGGGTAGCAGTCAGGAGTGACGTTTTCTCTTGGTTATATGAGTTTATGTATAAATCTATTGGACTGGTATAAGCTCCTTCTCCAGCAGGAGAGGGCTAAAATCAACAGTATTGAGGCACGAACCGCACCGATCTAAAATACAGTAAAAACTGAATGAATAAGCAAGCAACTCAAAAGCAAAACCTGATTAATATAATACAACTAGCAAAAACTAATGCAGAGGTAGAGGTGCTTTGGTTATATGGCTCACGAGCAAGAAACAAGGCTAATAGTGATAGTGATTATGATTTGGCGGTGGCATTTAAAACTTATATTGAAGATCCCGTAGAATACCGTTTGAGACCAGAATTACTCGCCTTAGAATGGCATGAAAAGCTTAACATACCCCTGTCAATCGTGGATATTAATCAAGCACCATTGGCGTTAGCTTATACTGTTGTCTTGGACAACACCCTGCTTTATAGTAAAAATGACTATCGAAGAATGACGGAAGAACAGAAAATTATGTCAAAATGGGAAATAGACCACTGCTATCACAGAAAACATTATGCTTAATATCTATGTTGACGCAATTCAACAGCATGTGAACGAAAGTGTAGAGGATTTAGATACACTTTACGACATATTAAAACAACGTTCATGGACCAGAGTTGAGAGAAAAGGAGCAGAAAGATTGCTGCAAACTTTAGTGGAAGCATGTATTGGGGTATCCAAACACTGGTTGAAACAGCAAAATAAAGTGCTACCAACGGATGCTTATTCAGTATTTAAGAAATTAATGGAGTTGCAATTAATACCTGCTGAGGATGCACTGGAATGGCAAAGAATTATCGGCATGAGAAATGCAATTGTGCATGACTATCTGAATTTAGATGAAAAAATAATCAAAACAATTGTAGTTAATAACTGATGTTACGCAAAAATATGAAAAGTGACTCAAGAAGGATTAAACTTCTAACAACCTGATTATTTTTTTATCCTGCCTTCAGGTAAGTTAATGAGGTGAAGAAGATGAAAACAGATATGCTAGATTTTTATAGTGATTACCTTATTTGTTCGTTTAATTATATTACAGCCACAGGATTATCGGCAGCTTTAAATGGGGCTGTTAGCCATGATAAAATTACACGATTTTTATCTGGAAGAAGCGCTTGATTCTAAGCAGTTATGGTTATTAACCAAGCCTATTATTAGGCAGCATGAGCGTGATGACGCTGTTATTATTTTTGACGACACCATAGAAGATAAGCCGTTCACACAAGAAAGTGAATTGATTTGTTACCATTTTGATCACGTTAAAAACCGCTCCGTAAAAGGCATCAATATACTCAACTGTGTTTACAATGCGGAGGATGTTACTTTTCCAATAGGGTTTGATTTGGTCACAAAGCCACTCCAATTTTGCGATATAGAAACGAGAAAAATAAAACGTAAAGCAACGATGACCAAAAATGAATTATTACGTAACAGATTGGATGTTTGTCAGCGTAACCAATTAAAATACAAGTATGTTTTAACGGATAGTTGGTTTAGTTCTAAGGAAAATATGAGCTATATTCACCACGATTTAGGCAAACAATTTATAATGGCACTTAAAAGCAACCGCACAGTGGCATTGAGTGAAAAAGACAAAAAGCAAGGTTATTTCACACGGATTGACGCACTGGAATGGGTCGAACATACCCCTGTACAAGGTTGGCTTAAAGGGCTGGAATTTCCAGTTTTGTTTTACCGCCAAGTCTTTACAAACAAAGATGGAAGTACAGGGGTCTTGTATCTGGCTTGCAGTGATTTAGACTGTGATGCAACCTTGATTGAAGCAATCTACAAAAAACGGTGGAGCGTGGAAGTCTTTCATAAAACACTCAAATCTAACGTTGGCTTAGCTAAGTCTCCAACGAAATCTATTCGAACTCAAAGTAACCATGTCTTCATGGCTATTTATGCGGCGTTTCAATTGGAATGTTTGCACCTGAAGCATAAGATGACGCATTTTGCACTGCGAAATCAGATGTATGTAAAGGCTTTGCAGCAGGCTATGCAAGAGTTGAATTCGCTCAAGAGTGCGTAACATCAGTTATTAAGCTGTTTATTGAGGATACTAAAAAAGTGATTATACCTAAGTTAACTAAAAAAATACCTAACCCTATAAAAAAGATAATATATCACTTTCTTGCACAAAATTATATTAAAAAAATAAATACAGAAATAGATAAAAATAAAAAAACTATTTTAATTTTAAACCACTTTTTTGATCAAGATATAGCGGCATTATTAAAAGAAAATAAAGACTATAACTTAGTAGTAATAAATGCTCCTATGTTGTTTAAAGGGGCAAGATTTTACTTTTCTAAGGGTGTACAAGATATAAATATACCTTATTTATCGGAGCCTGAAAATAACCGATTTTACTATAATAAGGAATGCCAATGTATTTTTGATGCTCTTAATTATCGTTTTAATATAAAACTTATTGTCACTGCTTCTGATATGTTTTACTGGGTTCGTGAGTTTATAAATGTAGCTCATGACAATAGGGTGAATACTGTTATTCTAGATAAAGAAGGTTTAATTTCGCCAAGTCATTTTAAAAGCGAGTCGGAAAGGAAAAGAAAATTTACTCCATTAATATCTGATCATATTTATGTTTGGAGTGAGCGTCAAGTGGAGTTTTGGCAAGAAAGTGGAGTTAATAAGAAGAATATTACAGTTATTGGGCAGCCTCGATCCGATAACTTTTTTAGAAAAAAAACATATAAAGTCGATAAAATGTTTGATGTGCCTCAGCCGCTTATTACATTTTTTACATATGAAGATACTGCCTATATACCCATAAGTTTAGTTAGGGAAGAAAACCTCTCCTGGAAAGGGATGAAAGAAGAAACTCAGGATCATTTATATCAACTGGCAAAAGTACACCCTGAATATAATTTTATTTTCAAAGCACACCCGCAACAAACAGATTTAGAAAGTATTCAAAGTAAATATACGCTTCCGAATTTAAGAGTCGTTGGAGGCTCTGATATTGCGAATGAATTGATAATTCGATCAGAATTGATAATTGCATTTCAAACGACTGCAATAATAGAAGCAATGTTTATGGAAAAGAATGTGATTTATACTGCTTGGGATGACACAATAAATTTTATCTCAGAAGAGATTATTCCATATCATCAGGCACAAGGAATTGTAATTGCTAAGTCATTTGATTTATTTAAGAAGGTATGTAAAGATTTCTTTGAAGGAGATCAGTCAGATTTTAATTTTTCAACTACTGAAATAAAAGAAAAACATGAAATGGTTTCTCAATATTTATATAAACCTGATGGGCACGTTGCAGAAAGGTTTTTTAATGAAATTAAAAAGCTATTTTAGGATTAGTTTTGAATACACTATTTAAAAATACATTAATATCAAGCTTAGATTTGGTGGTTCTGATAGGTTTGGGTATAGTGTTAACGCCTGTCCTTGTATCAAATTTTGGAATAGCTGAGTATGGTGTATTTGTTTTTTTTGGTATGTTCAGTTTTTACGGAGCACTTTCATTTTTTGATTTTGGGATGGAAGGTGCACTGATGACTCTTGTGTCTAAGTTTGACGCAGAAAATAATAATGAGAAACTAGTTAAAGTAACAATAATAGCCATATATTATTATTCAATTATTGGGTGTTTTTTGGGGGGGGCTTTTTATTTTTTATCAGATTTAATTGTGGACAGCTTAGTCAATAAAAGTGATATTTTAAATAAAAATCAAATAATAATAGCATCTCATTGGGTGGTTATAAATATTATTATCCAATTTATGACATTACCTGCAACTGCCATTCTTAAGGGCCTAAGAAACTTTTACATTGTAAAAACTATTAGTATGCTTATGAACTCTCTGCATTATCTTGTTATTATTTTCATTGCAATTTACTTTAGTCGCATTGATTATGTATTTTCTGGTATAGTTTTTATTTCATTATTGAGGTTTATTAGTAATAATTTAGCTCTTTATAGAAAAACACTAAAAGATAATGATTTATATTTATCTGTTGATAGGGGAGTTTTAAATGAATTGCTTAAATCTTGTAATTCACTATTTATAAATAGGGTAATAGGTTTAATTGCCAATAATTTGGACAAACTACTGATTTTCTTCTTTTTGAATATTTCTAAGATTGCTGTATACGATGTGGTAACTAGACCATCAATGTTAATAAGGGTTGTTGTAAGTATGCTTTATTCAGCGGTAATTCCTGAGGTGGCCAGGCTTAATAGGAAAGAAGAAAGACATGAAATTAAGGTATTAATGGTTCGTTTAATACGGTATGCCTATTTAATTGTTTTTCCTTTAGCTACAATGATCTCTGTCCATGCATCTGAATTATTATACTTATGGGTAGGAAATGATTTTACTAGATATGATAATCTAGTTACTATATTGATAATTGCTTCTATTGTTAATCCTTTTGCATCAATTGTTTCTACTATGCTTGTAGGGCTAGATATGGTAAAAAGAACTTTGTGGATCCCTTTGTTAAGTACTGCCATAAATGCTATATTTAGTTTTATTTTTGTTAATTTCTACGGGCTTACAGGGCTTTTATTTAGTACGTTAATTTCTCAGGTTATTGCGCTAATTTGTTATTATATTTTTGTTCAATCTTTTTTTGATATAAGTATTCATGACATCTTATTGCCAACTTTTTATTTAACAATACTTTCTTTTGTTTTTTATGGGTTACATTATTCGATACATGCAGTTTATCAGAGCGGAGCATTTAACTGGATTATGACTATATTTATTCTTGTCATATGTCAGTATTTAATTAGTTTTATCTTTTTTGTTAAACCTTCTGAAAAAGAGTTTTTAACAAAAAAAATTAAATTATTAGCTAATATTTCATAAAATGAAAAAGACAATATGTTTTATATCTATTTTTGAATTGACTAAGGTTTTTTACGAGATATCAATTGTTCTTGAAAAACAAGGTCATCGTTGTATATGGATTACTACCAATAAAAAATATACATCATGGCTCCTGGAAAAAGGAGTGAAAAAAGAATTTATTATTGAGTTGGTTTTTGATTCGAAAGATTTTCTTGGCCCAGAAGCAATAGAAGAGATAACTGATGAAATAGTTAGCATAGAGCGTGATGCTAATATTACAGTTAACTTGGCAATGCTTGCTGATAGATTTATTATGGATAAGCAGGATGAAAATATAAATCAATATATGATTCTATATTTTTATTCTATTAAGAAGTTTTTAACTACTAATAATGTAGATATGGTTTTTTGTGAGCCAACTAATAGCAATGAAATGATTGCATGGATGGTGTGTCAATCTTTAGGTGTTATTTTTTTGCACCCTCAAAACCTACGTATACCAGATAGTCGATTTTTTTTCCAGCAGGGAGCTTTCTCAGGAAGAATGTACTCCCCTGAAAATAATAATTGCTCCATAATAGGTTCTGATTTTATAAATAATTTTTTTAACAAAAAACCACAACCTAGGTATTTTCATTTAAATAAAAAAATGATTAGCCCTCGTAAGCTTATGAGTTCAGTTGTTAGTAGGCTAAAAACCGACCTATTTCTTAAGAAAAATCATTTAACACATCATGCGTTAAATAATAGAATTTCTTTGTTAACTCGCCGTATACTGAATAGCTTTTACCTTAAATATTTATTTAAATATAATGGTCTAGAAAGTATTGTAGGTCGAATTGCTTTTTATGGCCTTCATGTGCAGCCAGAATCTTCAATAGATATATCTAGCCCGTATTATAGTGACCAGTTAAATTTGATTAAATGTATCAGGAGGTCACTTCCTTTTGATACAGCCTTAATCATTAAAGAGCATTCTAATTTTTTGGGTATAAAGCCTTTAAGTTTTTTTCATGAGTTAAAAAAAATACCTAATACATATATTATTCATCATGATATTTCTATATTTGAAGTACTTAAATGTAGCGATATTGTTTTTACAGTATCAGGAACTTCTGCATATGAAGCAGGGTTGTTAGGTATTCCAGCTGTTACTTTTTCAGATGTTTTTTTTAATGGTTTTTCTTCTGTTCATTATTGCAACAATTTAAGTGAGTTAAAGGCTTTGGTGTTTTACCTTCTTGATGAATTTAAAAACGATAAAGTTGCTGATGGACTTTTTGTGGAGAAAATATGGAAAAAATCATATAATGGATATTGGAGTGACCCTTATTCTGCGCCATCTGTCCTAGAGCATGATAATATTAATGATATTTGCGAGGGTTTTTTAGATGTGGTTGAGAATTTCCATAATTAATTGATATTTTTTAATAAAAAATGTTTAAATATATTTTTCAAGATTTTAATGTAAACAAAGGCGATTTTCGCATTATCTTCGTATTGGCTTTTTTTAGGTTCACCCATATTTTTGCAAAAAATAAAAAAAGTTTTTTATGGTGGGTAGGAATGCCAGTAATGATTTCATACCGGATCATAGTTGAGTATATATTCTGTATTGAATTAAGGGCATCTACAATAGTTGGCAAAAATTTAAAAGTTGAGCATGGGTATGCTTTAGTGATTAATGATAATGTAATTATTGGCGATAATGTACACCTTAGGCATTGCACTACAATCGGGTGTAAAAAAATGTCTGATGGATCCCAAGGGCCAAGTCCTGTCATTGAAGATAATGTTGAAATAGGGGCGCAGTCAGTTATTTTAGGGGAAATTACTATAAGTGAAGGGGTTAAAATAGGCGCTGGAAGTATTGTGATTCATGATATCCCCCCTTATTCTGTTGTGGTAAGCAGTCCTGCACATATTATCTGAATATGTGTTAGTAGAATATTTAAAATTGTGAGTATTTCAAGTGCATCCATTTAGGACAAAGCTTCATATTATTATTGTCAGCGACTTCGCTTTTATAAATGGTGGAGCCAGTAATGTAGCTATAACATCAGCTTTAGCATTAGATCAAGCGGGTTATTCTGTTAGTTTTTTTGCAGCAGTTGGACCTGTAATGCCTGAATTACTTAATAGCAATATTGAAGTTACTTGTTTAGAGCAATACGATATTCTTCATGACCCCAATAGGCTTCGTGCTATAGTTCAAGGTATATGGAATGGAACGGCGGCAAATGCGATGGATAAGTTGTTAACAAAATGGATGGGTTACAAAGTGATTGTTCATCTACACTCTTTTGTTAAAGCGCTTAGCTCCAGTATTGTTAAAGTCTGTTATAAACATGAAGTGCCTATAGTGCTTACCTTGCATGATTATTTTACAGCCTGTCCGAACGGTGGATTTTATGACTATCAACAAAAACAACTTTGTTTAAGACGAGGGATGTCTGTGAGTTGTCTCAAGACAAACTGTGATGTTCGTAACTATAAACATAAAGTCTGGCGTGTTGCTCGTAATGTCGTTCAGCTTCGCGTTGGTGGCATTCCTAGTTCAATCAAGCACTTTATTTATATATCTGAATTAAGTAAACAAATCCTCCAGCCTTACTTGCCTGAATCAGCTAAATTGCACTATGTTCCTAACCCGATAGATGTAAGCCCGAATGCTCGTATTGAAGCTGAGAACAATCAATTTTATATTTTTATAGGACGTCTTTCTCCTGAAAAAGGTATTGATACATTTTGTCAGGTGTTTTCGAAATTAAATTATCCGGCTATTGTTGTGGGTGATGGAGAAGGGATTAGCAATCTCAAAAAAGAATACCCTATGATTGAGTTTAAGGGGTGGTTGGAAAAAACAGCTATTAGCAATATTTTGGGAAAAGCAAAAGCTTTAGTATTCCCGACTCATTGGTATGAAACTCAAGGACTTGTTGTTTATGAAGCATTAGCCCAAGGTATACCTGTTATAGTGCCTGAGCATTGTTGTGCAGCCGAAGGTGTGGTGCATGGAGAAGATGGTTTACTTTATAATGATGCTGATAAATTTGGTTTAGAATTGGCTATTCAGCAGCTTGAAAATATGCCCGTTGATGAAATTAAAGTTTTAAGTGAAACAGCTTATATGCGTTATTGGAGTAAAAGTGATGATGTTAGTCAACATGTTAATAATCTAATTGCTACTTACAATGATATGGATTGTGATTAATTTGATTACCTAATTTTTTGAATTGATGAGTTCACTTCAATCGGTTAATGCAGATTATCGTTTTTATAGAGGACTGCGCTAATTAAACCACATAAGCCAACATGCTAATCAATGCCATGCATTAGATCGTACGATTGCTATGTCGCTTAATTAGCTGCGGAGTCTATAAGTAGTTGTCCATAATAATTCTAGCAAAATAAAAAAATGGAATATCGGTTACCCTAACAGGCTTTCTCATTAAATAAATAATCAATTTTGCGATACATTAAATCATTAAATAGTGCCGAAATTATTAGCCTACAATGGATGAGTAGAGAGCATCCACTGCCTTGGCCAAGAGCGAGAGCTAATGCAGTGCTTCTGAGTGACAAAAGAATGCCGCTGGAAAGCATTGCGAGTTTTTGTGGCATTTGCAGGCAAACAGTTTCTATTTGGCTAACTAATTGGGAAACAAAAGGAATTTGTGGACTGATAGATAAGCAAGGGCGTGGGCGCCGCAAGAAATTGTCTCCGACCGAAGAAGCCGAGGTCATTGAGATTGTTTTGGCTTCACCCCGTTCATTAAATAAAGTATTAGCAGAAATCTAAACTCGTTGGGGTATTGAGCTGAGTAAGTCGACTCTAAAAGTACTCTGTAAGAAATCGGGGTTATCTTGGAAACGCGTCAGAAAGTCGCTACGTGGAAAAAGGGATGAGGCTAAATTTGCTGAGATGCTTGAAACAATAAAAGCATTGATGGCTCAAGCAGATAAAGGTGAAATAGATTTTTATTATTTTGATGAATCTGGTTTTACATTAGAGCCCTGCGTACCTTACGCATGGCAGTACACCGGTGAAACCATTAAACTCGCTAGCTCTAAAAGCAGTCGCTTGAATGTTTTAGGGTTTATTGATCGTGACTGTCGATTTGAATCGTATGTTTTTGAAGGAAGTGTTAACTCTGAAGTAGTCATCTCCTGTTTCAATGATTTTTCGAAAAAACTAACTAAGAAAACAGTCGTGCTAATTGATAATGCTTCGATGCACACAAGTCGTGCCTTCTTAAATAATATTGATAAATGGGAAGCACAAAATTTAGTCATTCAGAATATTCCACCGTATTCACCAGAGTTAAATAAAATTGAAATTTTATGGCGAAAGATAAAGTACGAATGGCTAGAGTTTTCTGCATATGAATCTTTCGCTGCACTTAAGGCTAATTTAAATGATATTTTGGCAAATATTGGACAAGACTACCGCATTAATTTTACTTAGTTTTGTTAGAATATTTTCTGCTTATTACTTAACCGGTTGAGGTTATATTTCTAGGCAGGTTTTTATCAAAAAAGTCTAGTGTGAATAGTCTAAGAAAGCCTTACGCCATGTTCGACTTTAATTTTCAGGAAAAATAGCAGTTGAAGGTATGATAGCTCAAGCGTACAGTTATTTTTAGAAGAAAAGTAACTAACGGAGAGCCATCATGCCAGTCGAAGACTTTATCATTTATGTGTATTGCTGTGTAGCAGATATTTACCCTCAACTAGTAAA
>CBDUDP010000031.1:0-51065 GCA_965365945.1 uncultured Gammaproteobacteria bacterium | reverse complement strand
GTTCTTTTTCACCGTCAAGTCTTTAAAAACAAAGATGGAAGCACAGGGTTACTCTATTTGATCAGCAATGATGTTGAAGCAACAAAATCGACTATTGAAGCAACCTACCAAAAACGGTGGAAAGTGGAAGTCTTTCATAAAAATATTAAGTCTAATACCGCTTTAGCAAAATCGCCCGCTAAAACAGTCAGAACACAAAGTAATCACATTTTCATGTCACTTTATGCAGGCGCTAAACTGGAGTGCTTAAGTATAAAAAAGGGGCTCAATGCATTTGCATTGAAGCGTAAATTGTATTTAAAAGCAATTCGTCAAGCATTCGACGAATTGCAAATTTTAAAACAAGAGACTGCGTAACATCAGTTATTGAGTGTGAGTGTTTAATGAATTAGACATAAAAACATATATCTTAGCTATTAAATCTTGTACATACTTTAAGTTTATACATTTTGCGAAGGGGTTAGATGTTTTGAAATACACCAGTAAAGCAGCTGAACATTATGGCAATATTCGCACAACCTTGGAAAAACAAGGTCAAATTATCGGTGTGAATGATTTGCATATAGCAGGACATGCACGTAGCGAAAGTTTGGTATTGGTTACTAATAATGTAAAAGAATTTGAGCCAGTTGAGGCATTACGCTTGGATAACTGGGTATAAAAGTAAAGGGCTAAGGTAAGTAATTATGAGGCCTAACTTCAGACTAGAAAAAACTAGCACATCACTTATTGGGTTAGTGGGATGCAAAAGCCTGACGTCATTAGCGATATTCGAACAACTTTCTTGCGCTATGTCCTGCGGTTCATTTCATTATCTCGCTGGGCGCTAAATCTGTTTTAGCTAATAGTCAGGACAGTAATGTTCTTAAAAACAGTCTTTTCGGCTGCTGAGATACTAATAGGGCCGAAATATCGGAAACAAAGCCGATTAGAGGCCTTTTTATCATCTTTATTTTGTTATGATAGTCAATTACCCCTCAAGCCTTCATGTTGCTTTGTACAAAAGAGCTGGGCAATAACCCTTAGTAAACCCAAGTTTTATGAGTAAAACGACCTCAAAACGAGAGAAAAAGAAGCCGGCTAAAAATAGGCGGATTATTTACGGCTCTCTTCGAGAGTGGGCTTTAGTCAGTTTTGTCATAGTAGCCTTGCCGTTAGTGGTAGCTATTATTTATACGATGAGCGAGGTTACAAATTACACGCTAAAGAGCCAGAGGGTTTTAGTGCAAACGGTGCAAGCGGCTGAAATTAGCAGGGCTGCACTTAATCGTTTAATCTTAATGGAGCAAAGTATCAGGCAGTTCGAGGTGCTTAATGATGCTGCTATTCTCGAGTCTTATCAACAGCACCGTAATTCCTTTTTGGAAGTTATAGCTGATCTTCAAGGGCTGAGCTTAGATGGGGCTTTTAATGCTCAGGTAACTGGATTATTGCAGGCAGAGAGCATGCTTAATCAAGATATCTTGCCTAGCGCTCAGGAGGAGCAAGCTAATTTAGCAAATGCGCACCTTAAAAAATTTGATAAGCTAACAAACCAAGCAAGAGAGCTTGTGGCGGCAGGGGAACAAAAAGTTGGCGTAGAGGCGCGTGCTTTATCTGATCTTGCCGGTCGAATTCATGAACATTTAATTTTTTCGACTATTATCAGTATTTCTATGGCGCTGTTGCTTGCTCTTGCTTTTGTGTATTTATTGACGCAGCCTATTAAAAATATAGCCCTTGCAATTCGTCACTTAGGAGAAGAAGGCTTTGAGCAGCCAATTGCCATTGGTGGGCCTAAAGATTTAACAGAGCTAGGTGTACACTTAGAGTGGTTACGCAATAGGCTAAATCAGCTGGAGTATGAAAAATTGCAATTTATACGCACCATTTCGCATGAGCTTAAAACACCATTGGCAACGTTGAAAGAAGGAACGAATTTACTGGCTGAGGATGTTGTCGGTGAGCTGAATACTGAACAGCAAGAAATTATTCAGTTAATGCACATGAGTAATATCACCCTTAATGATTTAATCGATAATTTGTTGGAATATCAAAGGGCTGTGGTCTCTCAGATTGATTTGAATCTTTCGATCTTTGATGTGGATAAATTAATTGAGCGCTGCATTAATGAATATCAGTTGCCCTTACGTAGTAAAAACATTAGCGTGCAAAGTAATCTAGGTATAACGCATATAAACGCGGATTATGGCAAGCTGGAAATTATTATTAGTAACCTTTTCTCTAATGCGCTTAAATTTTCCCCAAAAAATGGCAAGATTGGCATTAGTTTATTTGCGCAGGATAATGATGTACAGCTATTGATTGAAGATCAAGGGCCTGGTATTGCAAAGGATATAGAGCCTTTTATTTTTGAAGACTTTTATCAAGGAAACTCACCACAAATTTGGCAAATAAAAGGCACAGGCTTAGGCCTTTCTTTAGTAAAATACTATCTTGATGCGCATAAAGGCAAGGTTGAACTATTGCCTGCCAGTAATGAATACTGTGGCGCTCGATTTCTTCTACACTTACCGCAAAAGCAGGATACTTATAATGCCGCGATTAGCTAAATATATTCTTTTCAGTTTGATTTTTACTATTCAGGGGTGCCAGCCTTATTTTAAGAATTTATTTCAACCGTCGGAACCCGTAGTCGATACAGGTCAAGAGCAGGCTTATGATGTATTAAGGAGAATTCAGCAGGGGCAAGTGTATGATTTAATCAAGCGTACCCAGCAATATTCTGTCCTGAATAAAAAACAAAGCATGCTTGCCTGTAAGGAATTAACGCAGGAATATGACAAGAACCCAGACTGGCAAGTCGCTTGGGTGTTGGTTTATGCTTTGAACAGTAACTACAGTTGTGTGAAGCTCGGTGATGCAATAAAGCTAGTGAATGCTATACAGACGCAGCAGAGCGCAGGATTGCAGTTGCAATGGTTAAATAAAATGCAAATTAAAGTACTGGAAGATATTAAAGGACAGTACAATAAAAACAGTAACTTGCGTAATCGGTTAAAACAATCTGAAGAGAATCTGGCTATAACACAAGAACAAATGGAAATAGCACAGGAACAGTTAATCGAGCTAAGTTCAAAAATTCAAGCGCTTAAAGCTATAGAAAGTAGTATCAATAAAAAATTAGATTATGAGCCAAGTTATAAAAAATAATTTTCAAGGCATGAAAGTTTTAGTAGTCGATGATGAGCCAAGTTTGCTGCAATTATTAGACCTACGGTTACGATCATTAGGGCTTGAGATAAAAAAGGCTGAAAGTGCAGAGGAGGCAGTTGCGCTATTGCCGAGCTATCGCCCCCAGTTAGTTATTACTGACTTAAGAATGGGAGAAATGGATGGCATGGCACTATTTAGTCATATTCAGCAACAATACCCTGCTTTACCCGTTATTATTCTTACTGCGCATGGCACTATAAAAGAAGCGGTTGCAGCAACTCATCAAGGGGTTTTCGGTTTTCTCACTAAACCTTTTGTTAAGGAAGAACTGATTGAACTAGTGACTAAAGCTTTTGCGTTAAATACACGAGTTGATCATGGGAAAGGTATAGAAGGAAGCGCGGCTTGGCGGGCAAATATTATTACTCGTAGCACGATGATGGAAAATCTATTGGATGAAGTTGAGCGTGTTGCGCAAACGAATGTCAGTGTTTATATACAGGGTGAAAGTGGCACAGGCAAAGAGCTTATTGCTCAAGCTATTCACAAGGCAGGCTCGCGCAGTGATAAAGAATTTGTTGCCGTCAACTGTAGTGCAATACCCGAGGACTTGCTTGAATCGGAGCTTTTTGGTCACCAGAAAGGCTCATTTTCTGGGGCATCAGCGGCCCGTAAAGGATTATTTGAAATAGCTGATGGCGGCACTTTATTTCTTGATGAAATTGGGGATATGTCCGCTGCGTTTCAAGTGAAATTATTGCGTGCTTTACAAGAGGGTGAAATTCGGCCTGTTGGCGCTAATAAGACCATAGCGGTAGATGTTAGAGTGATTTCTGCAAGCCATCAAGATTTACAGGAAATGACGGCTAATAACTTATTCCGTTTAGATTTGTATTATCGATTGAATGTGGTCACTTTAATGTTACCCCGTTTAGCTGAGAGGCTAGAAGACATTCCTTTGCTGGCAAGTTATTTCATTACTCATAATGATATTCAGGTAGAGTCGCTGGCTAAAGGCTTTTCTAACGAAGCAATGGAGCTATTGATTTCTTATGACTGGCCGGGAAATGTTCGACAATTGAAGAATGTCATTGAGCATATTTGTACTTTTGCAACAACTCCGCTAGTGCCGGTAAATCTGGTTGAAAAAGCCTTGCGTGAAAAACAAAAATTATCGCTTAGTTTTAATGATGCGAAAAAGAATTTTGAGCGTGAGTATCTGGTGAAGTTATTACAACTAGCTAATGGTAGTGTTACTCAAGCTGCTAAATTAGCTAAACGTAACCGAACGGAATTTTATCGTCTACTTGATCGACATAACCTTAAAGCCGCGCAGTTTAAAAATAAGTAAAGATTGTGTTTAGGCGCGTGTTAATAAAGGCAGATACAAAGCCTAAAAATTAACCACAGAGGACACAGAGAAAACACTGCGGCCCATTTGTATTACACTTAACTTAATAGCAGTGGAGCTCTAAAGCGGGTAAGTTCATTCTTTTAAGGTTCCTTAGGATCCGGGTTTTAATAAGCCCCGAAACTATAGCAAAATACTGGGAAGTAAATCGGCTGCTTTTCCTGTATTTCGCAAGCTTCATACAGGCTTGTATCTCTCCAAAGCATGATATATTGCTTAGCTAGCATTATATCAAAGTATATGACTAGAGTTTGTATACAGGCTAAGACCAAAGAGTCTACTCCTTCTTCAACGGGGAAAAATTGATAAGGGATTATAAGTTCTCCTCACTATAAGGGGATTAAGTCAAGCGTATTGTCTCTCTGCGCGCTCTGTGTCCTCTGTGGTAAAACTATAGGTATCAGCCCGCGTACTTAAAATTCAAGACTACGCTTTATTTTGCTATGATAGCGACAATTAAATAAGCTAGATTGTCGGAAGCATAATGCAACAAAATACCGTAACAGAACAAATGACCCAGGCCGGCCAGCAAATTGAGCATGACTCTTTTGCGATTGTTGATCAGGAAGTGGGTACGCATAACTATTCAGCAGCACAATGGAATATAGTGCGCCGTATGATTCATGCCACGGCTGATTTTGAGTTTAATGGTTTAACAAAATTTCACCCGGATGCAGTCTCGGCAGGTTTAAATGCGATTCAATTAGGTGCCAATATAGTTGCTGATGTGGAAATGATTTGTGTCGGTTTATCTAAACCTCGATTAAGCCATTTTGCTGTGACTACACATCACTTTATTTCTGACGCAGATGTCATTACTCAAGCAAAAGCTGAAAATAGCACGCGCGCAGTACAAGCAATGCGTAAAGCGCAACGCTTAGACTTGCTAGATAATAGTATTGTCGCTGTGGGTAATGCGCCGACGGCTTTATTAGAAGTTTTACGTATGATCAAAGAAGAGGGTGTTCGCCCTGCTTTAATTGTCGGTATGCCGGTAGGCTTTGTTTCCGCTGCTGAATCCAAAGAAGCCACGTCTTTATTGCAAGATATTCCGTGGATTATTACTGATGGGCGTAAAGGTGGTTCAACGCTAGTTGTTGCAGCGATTCATGCTTTATTGGCTTTGGCTGAACAAGCGAATAAATAGTTGTTTTTAGTCGCGAAAAGCGCCCCCTGTATAACTCTACCACATTACTTTGCTAACTTATGATGCCTAAAAAACCAAAAGGCACGCGTAAAGGTTTTACTACTGGCGCGTGTTCGGCTGCCGCTGCACGCGCGGCAACGCTAGGGCTGTTGACTGGGCAAGTGCCAGCAGAAATTGAAGTCTTATTAGCTAATGGGCAGCGAGTGACTTTTGTTGTGCATGAAAGCTCCGTGACTGACAGCACTGCACATGCAGTGATTATAAAAGATGCGGGTGATGACCCTGATTGTACGGATAAAGCACACTTAACGGTCAATGTTCGCTTATTGCCCGATGCTGATAATCAAGTGCTATTAAAAGGGGGAGACGGTGTCGGCACGATTACCATGCGTGGTTTAGGCCTCGAAGTGGGTGGTCCTGCGATTAATCCGATTCCCAGGAAAAATATAGAAGCTAATATTCGTGAAGTTGCCAGTGAATTACTGCAAACGAAAGGGCTAGAAGTGACTATTTCCGTTCCAGGCGGGCAAGCCATGGCGAAAAAAACCCTAAATGATCGCCTAGGCATTATTAATGGAATTTCCATTCTAGGGACAACGGGAATTGTACATCCTTATTCAACAGCCGCATTTCGCGCTAGTGTGGTGCAAGGGGTTGAGGTCGCGGCAAATCAAGGTCAGAAAGCCGTTGTGCTCACTACAGGGGGACGCACCGAGAAATTTACCATACGCGAATTAACTGATTTAGATCCTGCTTGTTTTGTGCAAATGGGAGATTTTTTAGGCCCCGCTTTAGATAGTGCAGATCAGGTGGGTATTCAACAGATTATTATCGGTGGCATGGTCGGCAAGCTAACTAAAATTGCCCAAGGTGAAATTATTACTCATGCGCGGCGTAATGCGGTGAATACGCAATTATTAGCGGAATTAGCGGCTAGCGTAGGCGCTGAAGATTCTGTCTGTGCTGAAATCAGCAATAATAAAATGGCGCGTTTTGCTGGCGAACGCATGGAAGAATTGGGTTTAGGCGAAGTGTTTTATCGCGCCTTATGTGCCCGTGTCGTGGCTACGCTTGAGGCGCGTTATCCTAAACGTTTTAGCTATCAGATTTTAATGTGTGATTTTGATGGAAATAAATTGGTGAATTATGAGTAAGCGTTGTCAAATTATTGGAGTGCTGGATAACGGTTGTTCAGGTTTATCTGCTGCCGCTCTTGCACGTTTACAAGACGCTGAAGTGGTAATTGCCGCAAGTCGTGTTTTAAGTTTGTTTGCTGAAACGATTGCACAGGCAGAATGTAAAGATCTAACCGGCAATTTGAGTTTAGTGCCTGAGTGGATTAATACGGCTTTAGCAGCGCAAAAAAAAGTCGTGGTTTTAGCCACAGGTGACCCTTTATGTCATGGCATTGCTAGTTTTTTAGGCAAGAAACTAAGCGCGGATAAATTAGAGATTATGCCTAATGTTTCCTCTATTCAATTGGCTTTTGCGCGTATAGGTATAGCTTGGCAAGATGCTAAAATTTGCTCTGTACACAGTAAAGACGCTGGCGAGTGGCAAACAGGTTCAGGTGCTGAGCATGGGCTGTATGCGCTGCTACAGGCTATTAATCAACATGATAAATTAGCAATATTAACCAGCCCTGAAAACAATCCCGCGCGTATTGCTCGCATGCTCATCATGGAGAATATGGCTAATTTATTTAGCATGGTCGTTACTGAAGACCTACTTTGTGCTGATGAAAAACTATTTCAAGGCTCAAGCATTGCTGAACTAGCCGAGCAAGAATTCACTGGTAATGATGTGGTGATTTTGTGCCGAGTACAAGAAAAAACTGCGGAATTACTTTTTGGTTATGCCGATCACGCATTTAAACAGCGCAAGCCGGATAAAGGCTTAATAACTAAGCGCGAAGTGCGTGCCGTTTCCTTGGCGAGACTGCAATTAACAGCTAATAGCATCGCTTGGGATATAGGTGCTGGTTCTGGTTCCGTGGGTATAGAGGCGGCGAGACTTTGCGCACAAGGCCATGTTTATGCGGTTGAGAAAAATGCCGCTGACTTTGCCATTGCCACAGAAAATGCGCGCAATTTCGGCTTGCATAATTACACCTTAATTGAAAATAAAGCGCCTTTAGGCATGCAGGATTGGCCTGCGCCAAATGCTGTGTTTATAGGTGGTTCTGGCGGTGAACTCGCTGAATTAATCGCGCTGTGTTTAGCTAAATTACAAGCTAATGGCTGTTTAGTGATGAATTTTGTCACTTTAGAGAATCTCAATACGGCTTTAGAAACGCTGAAACAAAATGGCGCGAACTGGGATATAACTCAATTACAAGCTTCACGCAGCCAGCCCATTTTACATATGAACCGCATGCAGGCAGAAAACCCCGTGTGGATTGTCTGCGCACAAAAGGAAATAGTAGCATGATAGGTACTTTATATGGCGTATCTTTAGGGCCAGGTGACCCAGAGCTTATGACGCGAAGAGCATGGGCTTTATTACATTCGGGGGCAGACTGGACTTATCCGGTAAAAAGAAAGCAAGGCGAAAGCTATGCGTTAAAAATCGCCTTGGCTGCCGATTTAAAGATTCCAGAAAATAGCACGGAGCTGGTTTTCCCCATGACCCATGACCGAGAAATATTGGCTAAATATTGGTTGCAAGCTGCACAAGTCGTATTAGAAAAATTACACGCAGGACGTGATGTAGTTTTTCTAGTTGAAGGCGATGCATCAACTTACTCAACCTTTCAGCATTTGGCTAAAACAGTTGCCGGTTTAGATGAAGCGGTAGCGATTGAAACCATTGCTGGCGTTAGTTCATTTCACGCCGCTGCTGCACGGGCAAAAATGCCTTTGGCAGATACGGATGATACGGTAGCTATTATTCCTGCTGGTTATGGCATAGAAATGATTGAAAATATGCTGCTCGATTTTGATACTTTAGTGTTATTAAAGGTAAAACCGCTGCTTGATGATATAATTAGTTTATTAGAACGTAAGGATTTGCTGTCTCAGTCTTGCTTTATTGAAAAAGCAGGGTCTAGTGAGGAACGTATCATCCATGATGTTCTAAGTTTAAGAGGAGAAAAGGTTAATTATCTATCATTGCTAATGGTACATAATTCCCATAGAATGCGAGGGGGACTTATCCGCGGATGTCGGAAAAAATAAGCTCTTAACCATAAAAATAACAGAGGAAAAAATATGAATAATGTGCAAAAATTAATGGCTGCAGTCGCCGCGGTTTTTATTATTGGTTTTTTAATGGTGGGCTCTAACAAAGAAGACACGATTGAGTCTAGAGAAGCGGCTTCGATGATTAGAGCTGTTGCCGCCATGCAAACAATGGCAACATCAAAATGTCCGACGGCGATTAAAAATGCAACAGGTGATACAGTTTATTTTGCAACCTCTACAGATACTGACAAGCAAACTTATGTTTCTATGACTTGGGATGCATCAAAAACAGATGACAAATACAGCTTCAAAAAAGCGGTTTGTACTTTACATCTAACACTAGGTGGTATTTCTAAGTTAGTGATTGATGACGAAGTTGTTATTGAAAAAGAAGTAAGATACTAAGCCTGATCAAGAAAAAGTATCGTCCTGATGCTTTTTCTTTTCCTACTGTTTTACTGGGTTATAATATTTCCTTTTTCCATTTCCCTGTAAATCTATGTCCTCAGCAAAAATCGTTCTGGTTGCCATTACCAAACATGGCGCGCACCAAGTCGCTCAACTCGCAGAAAAATTACCTGATGCCGATGTTTTAGTCTCGGAAAAGTTCAGTGCAACTTTTGCAACGACCAGCAATCCTACGCAGTTTTATGCGGGTCCTTTTCGCGAACAAATCTCCGCTTTATTCCAGAATTACGACCAAATTGTCTTTTTTGTGTCTTTAGGCGCTGTAGTGCGTTTAATTGCGCCCTTTCTAAAATCCAAAGATGAAGATCCCGGTATTATTGTCGTTGATGATGCAGGGCAGTTTGTTATTCCTGTGCTGTCTGGTCATGTGGGGGGAGCCAATGCTCATGCAGAAATGATTGCCGATTTATTACAAGCAACGCCTGTTTTAACTACAGCCTCAGATGTTGGTAAAACCATCCCTGTGGATATTTTAGGTCGTGAGTTGGGCTGGAAAGTCGAAGCACCAAAAATCAATATCACCCGCGTTTCCGCACATGTCGTGAATGAAGAGCCTATTGCTTTTGTTCAAGAAGCAGGCAGTAAAAACTGGTGGACACGCAGCACGCCTTTACCGAAAACAATCCACTTATTTGAACACTTTGATGAGGTTGATTTAAGTCAATTCAAAGCCGTGTTATGGGTGACTAATCAAGCCATTTCTGATCAACTTTGGGCTGAGCTTGATGAACGCCTGGTTGTTTATCGAGTGCCTGAATGAAGCTGGTTTTAGGAATTGGTTGCGATCGCAATACGCCGTTAAGCACAATAGAAAATGCTATCGATAAAGCACTGGCCACGGCTGATTTAACACGGGATCAAATTGTACGATTAGCCAGCATCGATAAAAAACAAGATGAAGTAGCATTATTGGAGTTAGCTGAACTACACGCATGGCCTTTAGCCTTTTATCCCGCTGAAAAATTAGCCGCAGTCGATGTACCTAGTCCCTCGGCTGTAGTCATGAAGTATATGGGAACACCCTCAGTATCAGAAGCAGCGGCTATTTTAGCTGCGCACACTGATATGTCAGATTTATTAGTCGAAAAATACAAGTACCGTGGCGAAGAAGGTAAAAATGCCACAGTATCCATCGTCCGAATGAGAGAAAATACATGAGTGGAAAAATTTATTTAGTGGGTTTTGGGCCTGGCTCAGAAGAGCATATGACTTATAAAGCCAAATCTGCCATTGCTGAATCTGATGTCGTGATTGGTTATACAACCTATATTAAATTAGTTAAAGATTTGCTCGACGGCAAGGAAGTTGTCAAGAAAGGCATGACGGAAGAAATTGACCGGTGTATTGAAGCTTATGAACAAGCGAAACTCGGTAAAGTGGTTGCCTTGATTTCTTCCGGTGATATTGGCGTCTATGGCATGGCAGGGCCAACTTATGAAGTGTTATTGCAAGCAGGCTGGACACCGAGTGATGAGATTCAAGTAGAAATTGTCCCTGGTAGTACGGCACTTTCGGCTTGTGCTTCTTTGGTTGGCGCGCCGTTGACGCATGATTTCTGTTCTATTTCTTTGTCTGATTTATTAACGCCTTGGCCAGTCATCGCACGCCGTATTGATGCTGCTGGGCATGCTGATTTTGTAGTCGCGTTATATAACCCGAAAAGTGGACGACGCACACAGCAAATTGTTCAGGCGCAAGAAATTTTATTACGCTATCGTCGCCCTGATACACCCGTAGCTATTGTTAAATCTGCATATCGCCGCCGTCAATCGGTGCAATTAGTGCGTTTAGATGAAATGGCCGAGTGTGAGATTGGCATGTTAACCACGGTATTAATTGGTAATTCATCGACCTTTATTAAAGAAGGTTTAATGATTACTCCGCGTGGTTATGCGAATAAATACAATAGCCTGACTGGCGAGGCAAAAGAAGGCGAGCAAGCCGGTGTTTCCTTGTCGATGGGCTTAGAAGGTTGGTACGCTTGTTTACGTCAATATGTACAAGAAAACCCAGGCTTAACCTTAGAAAAAATCGCTGCTTATTTTGGCGTAGTGATTGGTGAAGTATTGACTGCCATTGCTGCTGGTGAAAGCGCAGGAGAACATAAAGCCGCACGCGTAGCCCCCGATAAATTAAATGGTATTGTTAGCGCATGTCAAAGCTGGGGACGTTTGCGCGGTATTATTCGCGCTGAAGCTGGAGCTGTCAGCGAGTTATTTTTACACGCACAAGATTTTCAGCTGCGCGGTGATTGGTTAAATATAGAAACCGATGCTTTTCATTGTCATATCAACTGGAGCAAAGTGGATGCCGCTTATTTAGCCAGCCGCGATGATAAATCTTATGGCGTCAATTTTGTTGATCACAAAGGGCACCTTGTATTTAGATTATTAATGACCAAAGAGAATGGTGAATTTAGCGCCGATAAATTATCCTCTTACACACAAACATGGAAAACACTGGCAGTAGAGGCTACAAGCAATGACTGAAGTGATTAAACCAAAAATGATGGATTATAGGCGGCATTTAATCGTTTGCATTGGCGAACGCTGTAGTCCAAATGGCGAAGGTCAGGCGCTTTATGACCAGTTAAGCAATAAATTTAAACAAGCGGGCTTGAATACGGGCGATTTACGAGTCAAACGCAGTCGAGCAACTTGTTTTGGCACTTGTAAATCAGGGCCTCTTATTTGCGTACAACCTGATGGAGTCTGGTATTATGATGTTACCAGCGAGAAATTAGATAGAATTATTGCAGAACATTTTCTCGGGGGCGTGCCTGTTGCCGATTATATTTATCATCAGGTACTGGAAACAACACAATAAAGTAACGTAAAGATGAAAGAGGTTTTACCTATGGCAGCACAAACAGAAACAGGAACGATTGCAGCATGGAAAGATGATAGAGGCTTTGGCTTTATCAGAACAAAAAGTGAGAACAAAGAAGACGATGTTTTTATCCATATTTCTTCATTAAATAATATGAGCCGCCGCCCCCGTATAGGCGACGTGATTCATTATGATTTAACTGAAGAAAATGGCAAAACAAAAGCAGTCAATGCCATTATTGAAGGCGTTGAGCCATTCAGTGACGGAGGGAATTGTAATACTTTAATGATTGTTGCTGTAACCGCGATTATTTCAAGTGCGCTAACTGCGATTGTTATAAAGTTCGTATTATAAAAAACGCCATCCATTTTAAGGCGGGATGTTATACCAATCCCAATAAATAATCACTCCAATAGTCGTCATTCCCGAAATCTCTAACCGGGAATCCATGCATACACGATAGATTCCTACTAAAAGCAGTCAGGAATGACGGTTTCTCTTGGTTATTGAGTTTAAGTATAAATCTATTAGGATTGCTATTAATCATATACAAGGGCGGACTTCAGTTCGCCGCCTTAAGGAATGCAGATTAAATAACACCCGAACCAAGCAGTAATATTTTTGGCAGTGATCAAACCAAAACGTCAGCTGAGCTCAAAGTGATCACTAAGATCCTTGATAAAACATTTGAAACGGGGCGTAAAGTCGCCGATGGATTCAAAGATAATATACGATTCAGCTTGATGAATACTTGCCGCAATGGAACCATACAGCCACTCCTAGTAACCCCATAGTTTCGGGTTTAATTAAATCCTGAATCCTTGCAGTCATTTATTAACGATCACGGTAATATTAGAGTAGTAGGTAGTGTGACATTCAAGCCAAACCCAGAGGGTTATTGCTTTGTGAATTTTAACTTTAAGGCGACTTAGATATGACAAATGATATAACGGGTACTACGTCCGCCGGCATCAGTTTTGAGCAAACAACCCATTCCAACTAATTGAGACAAATGCCGTGTTGCCGTAGCTCGGCTCACCTTCGCTACTTTTTGATACTGGCTACTACTAATGCCAAGTTCAAATTCACCATCGAGTAAGCGATTTAATACCTTGACCTGCTCTGAGGTTAATTGGGTTTGATCAACACGTCGCCAGTAATTTGTTTTGCTCAGTGCTTGTTCAATCGTGCTCAGCGTTTTTAGCAGTGCATCATTTAACGTATCAAGAAACCAAACCAACCATAAGGTAATATCCTGCTCGCCTTTTTGGGTGTCTTCCAAGATCTCATAATAGGCTTTTCGCCGTTCCAGTATACTCACCGACATCGTATAAAATCGAATCGACTGGCTTTCCCCTTGCGCAAGTGCTAGGTCTGTCAACAAGCGGGTGATGCGGCCATTACCATCATCTAATGGGTGCAGTGTTACAAACCACAAATGAGTGATGGCCGCGCGAACGACTGGGTCGAGTGAGTGACCTAATTTAGACGCATTAAACCAGTCGATAAATTGGTTAAATTCCTGCTCAAGGACGCTTCGCGGTGGCGCTTCAAAGTGAACCTTAGGCCGGTCAATGCGCCCAGAAACCACCTGCATAGACTCTTCCCCTCTTAATACTCCACCTTGTATTGGATTCAGTAGGGTATAACCTTCAGGAAAAAGTAAGCGGTGCCAGGTTAAAATTCGCTTTATTGTTAAAGGCATGTGCCAATTGTTGATAGCATCGACCGTAATTTCCGCCAAACCATCTGTTTGCGCTGTCATTGGATATTGTCTTTCTTCAGAAATCCCCAATTTATTGGCTAATGATGAGCGTACTGAGGAGGCATTAAGTTTTTCGCCTTCGATGGCACTCGAATAAATGATGCTTGCCAACAATGTATCTAAGGTTGCTTGCTCTGACCCTACGCCGTCTTGCTTACCAAGTAATTGCCCTTGATTGAAATGGATTTGACGTAGCAATGGTGTAATGGCCTCTGCATCAAAACTAAATTGTGGCCAGTCGTGTTGTTCCCAAATCCACATCTTAAGAGCCCTACCATGAGTCAAATAACCGCCTTATTCTACTCATATAATGAGCCGAATACTGATTTTCATTTCAAGCACAAAAAACGGTTCTGAGAGAGTCGCAAAGTTTAGAGAAATCAGAGACAATAAGCAGCTTTAAAAGCTGCTTATTGTCCGAAGGATGTTATTCTTTACGCTGTATTTTTCTATGTGCGCTATGGTGTTTCTTATTGCGACCTAGAAAAAATCATCAAAGAACGAGGCGTGACTGTTGATCATACAACGCTTAACCGCTGGGTTATTCGTTTTCTCCAGCTACTGCCTAAAGACTATGCAAAAGAAGCTGCTAGAGTAGAATTAGAGGCTATGGAAAAGTTATGTATTTATTTCAACTGTACCGTCGGCGATTTATTTGAATTTATCTCAGACGAACCGACAACCATTAATAGCGTAAATACACCCGAGTAATGATCCCGTACTTTCAAGCAGTAACCCTCAAAGCAACCGATGCAACATCGCTGTTTAAAATTGAGAGCATCCAAAGCCTATGGAGTGGTTATGGCGAGATTGTGCGTTATGGCTTAGAGGGTGGCCTATTCAAAAGCGTTGTGATTAAACATGTACGCTTGCCGGACCAAAATCATCATCCGCGTGGCTGGAATACGGATTTATCGCATCAACGCAAAATTAAATCCTACCATGTGGAAATGGCTTGGTATCAGCAATGGAGCTCTATGTGCTCTGCCAGCTGTCGAGTGCCTCTTTGTTTAGCCATTGAGTCTCGGCAAGATGAAATGTTTATGCTATTGGAAGATTTGGATGCTTCTGGATTTCCTATTCGTAAATCACAGGTCTCAATGATTGAAATTAAAGCCTGCTTATCTTGGCTAGCAAATTTTCATGCGACTTTTATGGGAAAACAACCTGATAAACTGTGGGAAGTTGGAACGTATTGGCATTTAGAGACGCGACCTGATGAGTTACAGGCTTTACAAGATATGCCACTTAAAAAACATGCTCAAGCGATTGATCAGAGGTTACGCCTAAGTCCCTTTCAGACCTTTGTGCATGGCGATGCTAAATTGGCAAATTTTTGCTTTTCTAAAGGTGGCAAGCAGGTTGCAGCAGTGGATTTTCAATATGTGGGTGGTGGTTGCGGCATGAAAGATATTGCTTACTTTATCGGTAGTTGCCTTAATGAAGATCAATGTCAGCAACAAGAGACAAAATTGCTTGATTATTATTTTCAGCAACTTAAGATCGCCCTGCTAAATCGAGAACCTCATTTTCCAGTCGATGCACTTGAGCTTGATTGGCGAGCGCTATACCCTGTCGCTTGGACTGATTTTCATCGTTTCATCAAAGGTTGGAGTCCAGGTCATTGGAAAATCAACAGCTATAGCGAACGTTTAGCGCGTGAAGTTATTGCTCAATTGGATAACACAAAATAGGCTTAAGTACAGTAATGCAACTCAGTACCAACGATTTATATTTACTCAGCCAGTGTGCTATTTCTGCTGCGTTACAAGCGGGACAAGTCATTGCTCATTTTCCTCGCGAAACATTAACGATTAATAAGAAAGATGCGGGTACCAATTTAGCCTCTCAAGTTGTGACCGAAGTCGACCACCTATGTCAGGCCGTTATCTTACAAAACTTACTGCCTAGTTGTACGATATTTGATTTAGCCTTACTTAGTGAAGAAAGTCCTGATGATTTACTGCGACTAGAAAAAGATTTTTTCTGGTGCGTCGACCCTTTAGATGGCACACTGCCTTTTATTGAAGAGAAGCATGGCTATGCAGTCTCTATTGCTTTAGTGTCTCGTGAGAGCGTGCCGTATATTGGTGTGATCTATGATCCCGTGAAGAATACACTTTATCATGCCGTTAAAGGAGTCGGTGCTTTTCGAAATGGCGAGCCTTGGCAGTTATCCGAAAATAAGCAAACAAAACCCTCACTGCATTTTATTTCAGATCGTAGTTTTGCTAAACACCCTCACTATCAAGAAGTGCTGCTTCAGCTTGAGCAGATCGCTAAACAGTCCAACTATCGTGATATAAAAGTTATTCAACAAGGCGGTGCCGCGATGAATTCTTGTTGGGTATTAGAAAGCTCACCCGCCTGTTATTTTAAATTCCCTATCGCACACGCTGGTGGCGGTGGCTTATGGGATTTTTCTGCGTCGGCTTGTTTATTTAATGAAATGGGAGCCTTTGTTAGCGATATATTCGGGCAAGCTTTAGATTTAAATCGAACGGATTCCACTTTTATGAATCACCGTGGAGTTTTATATTCGACTGACGATACTCTGGCAAAACAAATTATGGATTTATATCACACGATAAATCAGCGCTAATTTATTCTGTTGATATATTAATTTGACTACTCTTCTTTTTGGAGTGAATAAAGGCACTACAAATGGAACTGTCATTAGGCTAAATTTTTTGATTTTTAACTCGGTTTATTTTTCGGGGGGATTACAACTGCTTATGCGGATGGTAAGAAATTGGGTGATGCTTTGGTTGATAGTGGGTTGATTAGGGAATATTTTCGTGGAGAGAGAGGTGGTGTGGACTTATATATGAGAAAGGAGCGTTAATGACTGTCGAAGCTAATAACTCATGCGATTCATAGACAGCCTGGGCTAATAGTTGGCTTACGATTTGATCGTCAATTTCAATTCCGTATATCCCGGCATAGGAATGATCATCTTTAGTACATTTATCTATAAACTTAAGTATTGCTGTGGTGCTGGGGTTATTGTTAATAAGGTTATAGGTATTGTTTACATTTAACATGGCTATTTTTGCGCCATTTTTTTTTGGAGTTTTCCCTCGTAGTATTTTTTGTATATAGTATTTCCTTAAATAATTAATTTGCTTACTCGTATCTAAATCAATTTTTTCTAGGTGATTTACTGATAAATACCCGTCATCTTTGGGATAAATATCAAATGCAGCAGACGATATACGGCCGCTTTCAGTAATAGTTCTTTTTGAGCAGTATCTACCAACATTATGATTTTTTGGTATATCAATCATATTAAAGTTAATCTTTTTATTTGTTTTTTTTCTAAATAATCATCAAGTGTGTCAACAGTGATTTGTCCGCTAATTCTATTTACTCTTTCAGGGTTGTGTAAATTTGTAGAAAAGCATAAAAATCTACAGTCTCCATTTGGAAAAAACTCTATAGTGAACAAATTGTCATTATTTGTATACCACTCTACTTTGGTGTTCCCTTGTGGGGAAATAACTATATCTGGATATTTAGGCTTATAAGCATTAATGAATCCAATAAAGTATTTAATAGAGCCTAATGATGGTTTTGCTTCCCAGTCCTCCATCTCATCTATGTCTATTAAATCTAACAATCTATTTTTTATTTTTTTATTATAAGGGTAATTGTATTGTAAATTTTCTAGCGCAGTACTTATTGATTTTTCTAGTTTAGAGTCTCTTTTATTGTCGTGTATAAATAAAGGTTGGTAAATGTCACTTTCTGGTAGTTCATAAACAAAATCTTCATCATGATATGCACTATAAAATTTAGTGGAGTCGTTATCATTGATTTCAAAAAAAAGTATGCGTGTTTCATCAGAGGCTGTTGATGACCCGATAACACTTTGATCTTTTATGTTATTGTCTGTGTAATACGAGCTCATCAAATATCACCCTTGTCAGAAATTTCTTTAGCTAAGGAGGTTAATTCTAAAAAAAATTCAGGAATTTTATTACTTGGTAGGTCTTCTAAAATATTTGCGTTTGTACTAATGTCAACTTCTAATCTGCAGGCAAGTGCTTCATTAATTTGTGGTGATGGTTGTTCGTTAACTGCATTAAGATTCAGTTGACGTAGTCTTATAACACTCCATCTAGAAATTCTATTGTAATTAGTATCGTGGAGTTTTTTAGGTCGATTTATTGAATAATTAAACTCTGAGCTATTTTCAATATCAAGTGTAATACTTGGTAGGTAAGGCTGTAGTTTAGTATATCCTTCTTTTTTATCATTAACTTTTTCAAGTAAAACTTCACCCCAGGCGAGTCTCACGCATGGAGGGCAGGAACTTTCTAACCAGGATTGTAGTTTTGAGGCTATTGAATTAAAAGTATTGATTCGTAAGTCAATAATAGGCAGCTCTATAGATCTAGAATGTTCTTCTGAAATAGATAACAGCCAATCAATTCTTTCGGGACGTATTGTTAGGGTTAGTTGGGCGCTTTCATTAAATAGCCCACTATATAGTTTAAGTCCATTTTTAGGCTGCTCAGAAATAGTGTCCGGCTCAGATCCAACAACTTCTTTCCACCATGTGCTGGTGTTAGGTACGCTATTGGGTGTCAAGAAGATAGACAATCTTAAATTTTCTGAATTCCAGTTAATATTCATAAAAATAGTTTTATTTTTTGTTTATTGCTCATGTAATGATTATAGATTACTTAGTGTCACTGTGCAGTGATTTACCATGGTAGTTATTATCAGGCCTAACTGACTTAGGGTTAATGCTTTTAATAATACCGGCTCAGAAAACCAGTTATGACTTTAATTCAGTAGGGTTTGCGGATGAATATGGACTTACGTGGCTATCAACATGGTGCGCCCGAGACGATTCGAACGTCCGACATCCACCTTCGGAGGGTGGCACTCTATCCAGCTGAGCTACGGGCGCGCATTTTGAACTGATTATTTTAACTGATCAGCGTGGTTTACGATAGCATCGATTTTAAATGCGCTAAATTAGCTTTGCCGCGTACTTTTTGCTCTTCTTTATCGACGGGCTTTTTACTCGGCCACTCTAAGTCCTCTTCAGGCAATTCTTCTAAAAAACGACTGGGGGCGCTTTCACTAATATCCCCATAACGCTTTCGATGCGTACAGTAACTAAAGGTGCAAGTGTGCTGTGCCCGAGTAATACCTACATAGGCGAGGCGGCGCTCTTCTTCGATATTACCGGTTTCTACGCTGTTTTGATGCGGCAATATATCTTCTTCAAAACCAATTAAGAATACATGGGGAAACTCCAAACCTTTCGCCGCATGAAAGGTCATTAAGCTAACTTGGCTGTCTGCTTCTTCCTCTTGATTACGATCTAATATATCTAACAATTGAATTTTAGCGACAATTGCCTCTAACGTATTCTCTGAGTCTTCTGCCTTTTCCGCCAAACGCTGTAACCATTCTAGCAACTCATCGACGTTTTTAATTTTACGCTCTGCAGCAGCTTGGCTGGTGCTATTTTCATGTAGCCATTGATGATAATTAATTTGTTGGATAAAAGCGTGCATGACCGCAAAGGTATCGCCACTTTGAATTTCTGCCGAAGTTCTCAATGTCCATTGGCAAAATTTCTGTAAGCGAGCAAGCGCCTGCTCAGAAAGATGCGGCTTTAACCCCATCTCAGAACAAGCACTAAACAAGCTAATATGTCGGCCATTGGCATAGGCGCCTAATTTTTCTAAAGTGGTCGGGCCAATTTCACGGCGCGGGGTATTGACCACACGTAAAAAGGCAGCATCATCATCGGAATTTACAAACAATCTCAGATAACTCAGAATATCTTTAATTTCTGCATAGGAGAAAAATGAGGCACTGCCAGTAATAAAATACGGCACATCTTGTTCACGTAAACTACGTTCAAATAAGCGCGATTGGTGATTACTACGGTATAAAATCGCGTAATTCCCATAACAGCCCCCGGTTTTAAATTTATGATGGACAATTTCCGCGACTACCTGCTTGGCTTCTTCCAAATCATTTTTATGTGCTAATACGCGCAAAGGATCACCATAGCCCATATCGCTCCATAATTTCTTTTCAAACGCATGTGGGTTGTTAGCAATTAACTGGTTGGCTACTTTTAAAATGCGCCCATAGGAACGATAATTCTGTTCTAACTTAATCACTTCAAGCCGCGTGTAGTCTTTTTGTAATTGCTCAAGATTTTCTGGGTGCGCGCCACGCCAAGCATAGATGGACTGGTCATCATCGCCCACTACGGTAAATTTACCCAGCTTGCCAACCAGTAGTTTTACTAATTGATACTGGGTGATATTAGTATCTTGGTATTCATCGACTAATAAATAACGGATGATGTTTTGCCATTTTTCTAAGGTTTCAGGAAATTGCTGAAACAATAGCACCGGCAATAAAATCAAATCATCAAAATCTACCGCGTTATAGGCTTTTAAACTACGCGCATAATCAACATAAATCTGCGCTGCTTCTTGTTCTTCAGCATTAGCTAAACTAAGTGCTTGCTCAGGTGTAACAAATGAGTTTTTCCATTGTCCGATGAGCCCTGAATAAATATTTACAGCATCAATATCGTAATTTTGGCTGCTATGGGTAATCAGGTTTTTCAGCAGCGTAATTTTATCTTGCTCATCAAATAAAGAGATTCCGGCTTTATATTGCAAAGTTTTATGCTCTTTACGCAGAATTTCTAAGCCTAATGAGTGAAAAGTAGAAACACGCAAACCGCGTAATTCTTTGTCATCAAGCAATTTACTCACGCGCGCTTTCATTTCCCGCGAAGCTTTATTGGTAAAAGTTAAAGCGGCAATATGCCGTGCGGGTAAACCTTGCTTAACCAAATAAGCAATTTTTTCCGTAATTACGCGAGTTTTACCACTACCCGCGCCAGCAAGTACTAATAAAGGACGGTCTATCGTTTTGACAGCGGTTTGCTGTTGAGGATTTAATTTTGTGGCCATGAGTAAAAGATTATGACTGACGATCTAATTTGCGATAGCCGATAGCCTCGCTTAAATGCGGGATTTCTATGTTTTGTGAGCCAGCTAAATCAGCAATAGTTCGCGCCAGCTTTAAAATACGGTGGTAAGCACGATGCGATAAGCCAAAACTGTTCATTGCTTGCTCTAATAATTGGTGACCTTGTTCCGATAAGGTGCAGATTTGTTTCACTTCTTTTGCACTTAATAAACTATTGGCTTTGCCTGAGCGCGCTATTGCTAACGTTCTTGCTTGAATAACACGCGCACGAATAACGACACTGGTTTCTTCGCCTTCGGCTGAGCCTTTACGTAATACTTCATGAGAAACGCGGGGAACTTCGAGATGCATATCAATTCGGTCTAATAAGGGGCCGGAGATTTTAGCACGGTAACGCAATACTTGCTCTGAGGTACACCGACAACGGCCTGATGGGTCGCCTAAATAGCCGCACGGGCAAGGGTTCATCGCGGAGAGTAACAAAAACCTAGCCGGAAAATCTGCTTGCCGCGTGGCACGAGAGATAGTGATATGTCCCGTTTCTAAAGGCTCGCGCAGAACCTCCAATACCTTTCGGTCAAACTCTGGCAATTCATCTAAAAACAAAATTCCATTATGCGCTAAAGAAATTTCACCCGGCTGAGGATTACTGCCGCCCCCCACTAAAGCAGGGGCAGAAGCGGTATGATGCGGGGCTCGATAGGGTGGCTTCAACCAATTAGCGGAATTAAATCCTGCACCACAAATCGAGGCAATAGCGGCACTTTCTAAGGCTTGCACCTCTGATAACAAGGGCAAAATAGTCGGTAAACGTGAAGCCAGCATTGATTTTCCCGTACCTGGTGGGCCTAGCATCAATATATTATGCAATCCCGTTGCTGCAATTTCTAAAGCACGTTTCACGTGGAACTGTCCTTGCACATCAGAAAAGTCAGGAGCATCTGAATCACTATGTGTGACTTCGGGCTCGGGTATGGCTGCATCTAACTTATGAAAGCCATTCAAATGCGCACAAATATCCGTTAAATGTTGCGCGGGGAAGAGCTCTGCTTTCTGTACTAAGGCTGCTTCTTGAGCATTTTCTAAAGGTAAAAATAGCGGACGTTGTGCTTCACGGGCTTGTAATGCCACGGGCAAGACTCCACTCACACTGCGTAATTCACCACCTAATGACAGCTCACCAATACATTCGTATTTAGCCAATTCAGCTATTGGAATTTGCCCTGAAGCGGCAAGAATACCCAAGGCAATCGGCAAATCAAAGCGGCCGCCTTCTTTAGGTACGTCGGCAGGGGCTAAGTTAATAGTGATGCGTTGCATGGGAAATTCAAAGTGCGAATTAATAATTGCGCCACGTACACGGTCTTTGCTTTCTTTTACGGCAGCTTCAGGCAAGCCGACCAAATTTAAAACCGGCAAGCCATTGGATATATGCACTTCTACGGTGACTAAAGGCGCATCAATCCCTGAGCGTCCTCGACTATAGGCAATGGCAAGTGACATAGTAAATCCCTTTTATTTTCAATACTTAAATTAAAGCAGTAGCTCTTAGCTAAAAGCAAAGCCGTGCTAATTGATTGAGAGTTGAGTCTATTGTACGCGTTACTCAATTTTTTATTATGAAACTATCTAAGATTTAGAGTAAACGGGAATATTAAAATTCTCAGGCTTTATCTTGAAAAACTTGGCGCGATAAGTACCTACGTAAAATTAAATTAACACTTTAATAATGTGCATTAGCTGAATGGTATCTCCATAGGTACGAATAAATTCGAACCTACAAAAAACGTTTTATAATTATGCTTCAGTGTTTATAGCCACTTACCCTGCGTTACTGCCATTAGTTAAAAGTTAATCGCGCTATCTTAAAGCCCTTGAGAATGAGAAATATTTGTGAAAAGGGCTTTAAACCGCGTTTCATGCAAATCGCGGCTAAAAGCCCCTCCCACAATACAATTATTTTTAACAGAAGATTGCTTACAAGAAAAAACGGAAAAACGGAAAAACGGAAAAACCATACGCTAAAATAATGACAACTAGATGACAAGCGCAAAACAATCTGCTTTTATAAGTAAACATTGCTAAAATTGCCGGCTACTTAACAAATTGAGTCATTATGAACAAGCATACTATACTGCCTAAAGAAGGCATCGAAGGCCTAAAAGAAAATTGGCGTAGCGATTTACAGGCAGGCTTTTTTGTCTTTCTCATTGCCTTACCTTTATCTCTAGGTATAGCCATAGGCTCAGGCTTCCCCCCATCAGCCGGTATTATTACTGCTGTTGTTGGCGGCTTATTAGTCTCTCGTATTAATGGCTCATATATAGTAATTAATGGACCAGCAGGCGGCTTGATTGTGGTTATGCTCGCGGCTGTAGAATCCCTTAGCGATGGCGACATGATGTCGGGCTACCGCTATACCTTAGCTGCCGTTATGCTGGCAGGCTTATTTCAAATAATTATGGGTCGTTATAAATTAGGTAGTTTAAGTGCCTTTTTTCCTGCACCTGTGATACACGGTATGCTCGCAGCTATGGGTATTAGTATTATAGCTAGGCAGACACACGTTATGTTAGGTGCGTCATTCGAATCAGACAGCCTTTTTGCTTCCTTAGCACAGATTCCTAACAGCCTTATCAATGCAACACCTGAAATTGCTACGATAGGCTTGATCTCTTTTGCAATCTTACTGGTCTGGCCTTTTTTCAAGCATAGCAAAGTGGGCAAAATCCCTGCCCCTTTAATCGTTCTATTATTAGGTATGGCTTTAGCGCAATTTTTTGGTATTCAACATGACCATTATCATTTTGGCCAAGCTGCATTACATGAACATATAATCGCTCCACCATTTTTAGTCGAGATTCCTTCTGACTTTACTGAATACTTTTACCTGCCCAATTTTTCAAAAGTTATGACTTTTGAATTCTGGGTGGCAACCATCAGCATTTGTTTAGTGGCAAGTCTTGAGAGCTTATTAAGTGCCAGTGCTGCAGAAAAATTAGACCCTTATAAAAGACCCACTGATTTAGACCAAGATTTATCTGCTGTCGGCTTGGGTAATGTTATTTCCGGGTTCTTAGGTGGGTTACCAATGATTGCCGAATTCGTACGTAGCTCAGCTAACGTCGAAGGTGGCGCACAAACAGGCTGGGGCAATTTCTTTCATGGTTTAATATTACTAGTGTTTGTCGTACTATTTCCACATTTCATTCACAATATTCCTCATGCCTCTTTAGCTGCTTTATTAGTTTTTGTTGGCTATCGACGCGCAACCCCCAAGGTATTCGCCGAGGTTTTAGCGATAGGCAAAGATCAACTGTTTCTATTTGTCGCCACTATTTTAGCGGTGTTAGCGACTAATTTATTAGTAGGTGTGTTTTTTGGCGTATTTTTAAAACTGGCTCTGCATTTATCGCGCGGGGTTTGGCCAAACAATCTATTTAAGATTCACTTTACGATTAAAAAAGAAGGCGATCGTGTGACGGTAAAAATTATCGGTTCAGCCTTGTTTTCTAATTTCTTAGCGCTAAAAAAAGCAGTTGACAATATAGAGCCGGGCAAAAAAATCACCTTTGATTTTTCACAAGGCTATTTAATCGATCACTCTATATTAGTTTATATTGATGAATTCAGTGCGCGTTATGCTAACAGTGGGGGGTACTGTAAAAAAGTAGGACATGCTTTAGAAACCTATTCTGATCATAATTTAGCCGCGCGCTTAATGACATTAGATGATAGAAAACAGTAAAGCTGGAGAGCTATCCTAGACAAAACGTGACTCATATTTGAGATGGACTCCAGTTCGCTTTTTATCAATGGCGGACTGAAGTCCGCCCTACCGCGTTTAGCTGCCCTATAGATATTGAGCAGTTGCAAGGGCTCAAGCAGGTACCATCAAGCATAAACTACGCTTTCTTTAGTTTTTCTTAGGCCAAAGCGTTCAATTTTTTTATACAAGGTTGTTCGCGTGATGCCAAGCTTTTTTGAGGCTAAGGAAATATTACCTTCACACTCGTTGAGCGCCATTTTAATGCCGTGCATTTCCCAATCTGCTAAACTCATCGCGCCTAATTGGTCGACACTTTCCGGTATGAGTTCTGGGGTATCTTCTGCTAGACAGTGAGTTCGCCATTCATCCATAAAATCAACGGGCAAGTCATTCAAAACAATATTATCCTCACCCGCCGTATATAACGTAGCACGGACAACATTGATAAATTGTCTAATATTGCCAGGCCATGGATGCTGATTAAGTAGCTTTATCACTTCAGGGCAAAAATTAACCTCCTCCTCACCGAGGATATTTTGTATTTCTCGATGCAAAAGATGATCAATAATTTTCTTTTTATCGGCTCGATCACGCAGCGGGGGCAAATGTATTTGCGCGCCATTTAAACGATAATACAAATCCTGACGAAAACGCCCTTCCTTTACCGCTTCTGATAATTGCACATTGGTTGCTGCGACAATTTGCACATCAACACTAACTGGGCGAGTACCACCGACAGGAGTAAATTCTGAAGTTTCTAAAACGCGCAATAAGGTGGATTGCAGATCAAAACTCATATCGCCGATTTCATCGAGAAATAAAATTCCTTTATCCGCTAAGCTAAATTTTCCCGGTTTACCACCACTTCTTGCGCCCGTAAAACTACCAGTTTCATAGCCGAATAATTCACTTTCAATCAACTCATGCGGAATAGACGCGCAGTTAATCGCAATCAGTGGCGCATCTTTTCTAGGGCCTGCATTTTTCAACAAGGAAACAAAATGATCCTTGCCAACGCCTGATTCTCCAGTAATGAGAATCGGAATTTTATGCTTTTGTAATTTAACGGCTTTTTTAACATAACCATTTAATTCCTCTGTCACAGAAGAGGAAAATTCTGTCTCTAGGTTTTTTTTAGCCGGTCGAAAAGGAATTTTCTCTAATACGCGCACTTGTGCCTCAGCATTTTTTGCTAAAGGTAAGTTGGTATTCACTAACACGCCAATTAGGTGCAAAAAGGCGAACAAGGAATTCATCTGCTCTTGGTGATCACTGACTAAACCAATGACGGCGAGTAATTCACCAGCCTCATCTAATAAAGGGTAACCGGCTGTTGTATAAGGATGAAGAATACTTAAATAATGCTCCATCCCTTGAAAGGCAATCGGCTTTTTTAAATTAAGTGCCGTACCAATGCCATTATTACCTAGACCTGCTTCATGCCAATTAGTCTGTTTGATTTGGGTTGGTAATTGAAATGCGCGCGGAAAATGCTGTTCCCCTGTCACATATAACAAGCTACCATTGGGTGCAACAACAACCATCATCACGCCAGCTTCTTGGAGAAACACTTCAAAGTGATGACTTAATTGCTGGATCTGCTCAGCAATGTGCTCCGCTTGTTTAGCTTCAACCTCAGAACTTTTATGACTAAGGTGCTTATCCCAGTTAGTAAAATTACCCAGCGGTAAATGATACTCTTCCAAACAACGAAACCAAGCCTCGGACACATCAGTACGCACCCAATCAGCTTGCTCAGGAATGGATCGTGTTTGTACCATCCATTGCCAAGCCTGCACAGGCCGGTACATTTCAACCTCGAAGGATTGACGTAGTAAAAAGGTTTCCTGAACAATTTTTACTTTGTTGGGTATCTTGAGTGCAATTTCCATTTTCTCTCTCGAATAGTCGTATCAATACAATAGTGTCGACACAAAACTTTAAATCTCTGTTTTTATTAATTAAAACAAAAACTTATAAAGCATTTCAAGATAACAAAATATAAAAAAAAAGACAATGCGACATAATGTCGCATTGCCCATATTCCATTAAGGAACAAGAGGAAGCCAGTAAAATATGACTAACACAAGGGTAAAGCATGGAGCATAAAAATTTAATATCAAAAATCGAGTTATTCTGCGCGTGGGTCCTCACGAGTTGCTGCCGCCCATTCAGGCGAATAGCCATCCATAATAGACATATCAGGCACATGCATTACAACTACTTGAGTTGTAATCAGCGTACCTACGACACTGACTGCATTACGTAATGCTAAGCGGCTGACCTTAACCGCATCAATCACACCAATATCTAAAAAGTCACCATAACGCTTATCTTGGGTATTAAAAGCAAAGCGTGGATTATTTTCCGCTTGTAACCGCGCAAGTACCTCTTCACTATTAACACCTACATTGCTGTTTAGCCTTTGCAGCGGGCTTTTCAAAGCTTGCTTAACAGTAGCTATGCCTTGCTGTTGCTCTGGGTTAGTGGCAATAATTTCATCCAAAGACTGAGCAATATTGAATAAACCTACGCCACCGCCTGCTAACACGCCTTCTTCTAAGGCCGCTTTAGCTGACATATAAGCATTTTCAATACGCACCATACGCTCTTTAATTTCTACATCGGTTGTACCGCCAACCTCAAAGACACCCGTTTTACCGGATAAAATAGCCAGACGCTCTTCAAGCTCTTCAAAATCATGTTTATTACCTGTCGGTGAACCATCACCCGGCTTTTTTTGTTGAATAATTTCTGCTTCATTAGCAAGGTAATTGATGCGCTCTTTAATTGTCGCTTGATCTCCACGCCCACCAATAATGGTAATATTATCCGCGGTCACAATGACGCGCTTGGCTTGTCCTAACTGCTCTAATTCAACATGTTCAAGTTTAGTAGAAAAATCACCAATAAAAGCTTCACCACCGGTCATAATGGCTAAATCTTTCAATCTATTTTCTCTTTTATCGCCAAAACCAGGCGGCTTAATCGCAACTACTTTAAAAATACCGCGGACTTGATTCAACAATAAACCGGATAAAGCCTTGTCGATAACATCTTCGGCAATAATAACGAGCGAGCGACCTACAGCGTTCACTTCCTCCAAAATAGGCACTAAATCCATTAAGTCGCTTATTTCTTTGTCATAAAGCAAAATATACGGATCCTCTAACACCGCTTCATCACGATCTTTGTCGGTCACGAAGTACGGCGATAAATATCCCTGCTCATACTCGATGCCATCTACTACCTCGAGTACGTCTTCTCGAGCATTACCTAACTTAAAAGTAAGCGGGCTTTCCGTACCTAATTTATCAAACGCTTCGGCTAGCAATACACCTATCCCAGCCTCATCTTTTGTAGCTATCGCAGCAATTTTTTCAATCCAATCACTAGTCACTCCAGTGATTGCATTTTCTTGTAATTTTTTTTCAACTACAGCTAATGCAATATCCATTCCCTGTTTTAACTGTATTGGATGATAGCCCGCTTCAACGAGCTTCATGCACTCCTTGCTAATCGCTTGCGCCAAAACAATGGCTGTTGTCGTTCCATCACCCACTTGGCGTGATACCGCACCAGCAACATCACGCAGCATCCGTGCTCCTAAATCTTCCGTGCGATCATGACAGCCGATTGACTTTGCCACGGTAACGCCGTCCCTTGTAAACACAGGCGTAAGGCCATCAGCCACGTGCTGAACCATAACTGCGGGGCCGGCACTGCCATAGGTCACGGCGACCGCGTCAGCAATTTTATTAACCCCCGTCATAAATTTATAGCGGGCTTCAGCATCATAGATTATCTTTGTTGGCATAGTGATCCTTGTTATGTTTTGTGTGATACAAATTGTTAAGGTAAAAAAGGGTTCAATACAGGCTTGTTTGCCCACCCTGCCTTTATTAAATTAAGGAGTATTACTGTCCTTCATTAGCGCTTGACCTGCTTGGGCTCGCGTTTTATGCGCGCGAAGTAAATGAGCCCAAGTTGAGATAATGGTTCTATCCCAATGATCAAAAGTTGTTTTTAGCTCTTCGGCATCCTCATCGCTTAATTCTTGCTGCCAGTACTCTCGTAACTCTTCAATGCGATCCATCCCTATCTTTGACCTGATGTTTTTTTCATCCATTGTTAATTTATGGATCGTCGCATCAAGCTGATCGACCATTTCATAGATAAATTCCAGATCCGCATTCTCCATTTCTGTTTTCCGAGTTAGTAATATTCCATTTATTAATCAAACCCTACTAAGCTGGCAATAACTGACTACCAAGCCAATGCAGGCATTTAAGAAACGCTAGGCAGAAATTTCTCTAGATAAATTTTATCTTTGGAAATACCTACGGCCTCACAAGCAGCATAAGTCGCATCAACCATGCCAGGAGGTCCACATAAATAAAGGTCAGGTTTTGCAGGTGCGGCTTGTAAATCCTTTTTCAACACATCAACCACGCTGCCTTTTTCTCCTACCCAAGAATCAGTCGCTTTCCAGACACATATCTTGACCGTTAAATTATCCATTTCACTGGCAAGTTTATTCAGCTCTTCGACATAAAAAACTTCTTCTTCATAGGTAGAACCAAAATAAATAGTGCAAGGTTGTGGCTCGCCCCATTCCTTCATAAATCTAACCATCGATAAAATGGGTGCTAAGCCTGTGCCGCCTGCGACAAAGTAACGTGGCGTAAAGCCATCCGCGACTAAGCCAAAGATTCCCGATGGCCCTTTAACATTAATCGTTTGGCCTACTTTTGCATCATTCTTTAAGAAGTTGGAGAACTTCCCATCATCTAAGACCCGAATTAAGAACTCCATTTCCCCATCATTATTCGCAATATTCGCTGGCGAATAAGAACGCGTTGTTTGCGTACCTGGTATTTCTAAATCATAGTACTGACCTGAATCTAGTTTGATTTGTTTTTCATCATCAGAACGACTCAAAAAAAGCTTAGTCACATTACTAGAGACTTGCTCTAACTCGACAATCTCAGCAGGAAACTCTTTACCTTCCTCGGAATAAGAAATACGGTCAAAGGTGTAAGGCACTTCAACGACCATATCTTCTGTTGGATAACAACGACACAACAGAACCATGTCTTCTTCTTGCTCTTCGGGCGGTAGTGCTTGAGCGCTAACCTTACCCATTTCAAAATCACCTTCAGTACAAACCCCTTTACAGGTTGCACATCCGCCTTCTCGGCATGATGACATTAAAAAAATACTTTGGCGGATTGCTGCACTGATAATATCTTCTTCTGGTGCGCAATCAAAAGAGACCGATTCGCCCTCTTCGGTAATAACTTTTATTTGATGATTTGCCATTAATCATGAACCTCTTTATTCTGCTTATTTTTTGCACTAATATTAAAAAATTCCATGACATGATTAACCGCACGTCTTGATGCTTCTTCTGTTAAAGAACAGCCTTCCTGAATAAGCTTATCTTCACGAAAAATGGTCCAGCGCCACATAAACTCTAAATCTTCGGTGTACGCGGTATAATTGTTATCATCATATAATTTGGTCAAATCTTCATTATTGCCAAATAATTCACTAACATTTCTTGTCGGTTGTTCGTAAAGTTCCATCATGCTGTTTTGTGTGTTATTAGTGATTAAAAGTGTAAAAGCACTACCATCCTTAGCGGTACTTTTACTTCCTACCAAACGCCTCACTTCCATGCATTGAAAAAGCAATGCGCCCGGCAAAAACTTACAAACTATTACTGAATCGTAATAATCTTAACGCCACGCTCTTTGCGTAGCTCTTCTAATGGCATTGCGTAATAATCAATATTCCTCAATTCCATTAACTTTGTACCTAACAAACGATCTGTATCCATGAATACATTAGTCGGCATAATAGGCGGCTTATAATCTGTTCTGAAGTTAATATGTAACTTTTCAGCCTCATATTTCTCAGTACAACTATCCATTCTTGCAACTACTGCATCGGCGATATCTTGTGCATTCGCACCGCCCACACAGTTATTTAAGAACTGCTCATCGCTAAGCTCTGCATGCTTAAGCATGGCAACTTTTTCTTCGATTTTGCACTCAATCCAACCCCAATCTAACTCTAGGTCATAGTTGTCACGGAAAGGCGTAGTATGTTTTTTACGAAAATCCGTTAAAAAAGCAGCACCATCTTTCAATGTTCTTAATTGACCGATTTTTGCTGTCCACTCATCACGAACTGGATTGTCATGTACTTTGTAATTTGCCATTTTTATCTCCTATGCATCTAAATCTTCAAGTTGACGATCAAGACCCATTAACTCAGATGTAATTGTAAAGGTCTCACCCAGTGTAAAAGCACGCCCTATAGTCGATGAAACATCCACTAAGAAATCATAAACACTGAATTCTTTCCCTAAAATTTCAGCCGCTTCTTCACAGTCCACTTCAATCTTACCGGTTGCTTTTAGCCACCAGTAACCAGCACGATCTTCAACCACTAATGTAGGGTTATCATCTTTACGGTCGCCCAATAGGATTTCATCAACAATGATGTTCATTTCATCCGATTTTTTAAGCACTAAAACCACATCATTGCTTTCATGAACAACTTGGTTTTCTTCTGCGAAATACTCGTCGGCAAACTCTTTGCCGGTTTTCGCCATGATGCCTGCACCATACGAATTTGCATTATTTGACATGTTTATTCCCTATTATTTAAGACCAGACAAAACTGTTTTAATTAATGCTGCTTTATCGATTTTATAGCCAATCTTAGCCGCATAATCTTCTTCCCAGTCACTAAATACGCGGTCTAAAGCTTTTTCAATCGCATCTTTCGTTGTTACATGGTCAATTTCTGGAATCTTCGCAAAAATGCCCATAAAATCTTTCAATGCATTAACTGTTCTTGGTAACCATTTGTCTGTCCATGCACGCATTAGACGACGGTTATAATCACCAAATTCAGCATCATCACCTAGACAATGGAAGAACATATCTCCCGTGATGCCTTTAGTTTGTGAATGATACAATTGCATTTGATTGATAAAGAATGGTGTTAAGTTGTCACCATAGTAAGAAGATAGACGCAAGAAAAATTCACGACGAACAAACTGACCAAATAGAGCATCGTGTACTTGATGACCCGCCCATAAAATTTCATTCCAGTCATACGTTGCCTGCCAAATATCTTCAACAGTTTCCCTAGCACCTTTATAAATTGCACCTTTTGTCCATTCTTCTTTCGGCTGATCCGTTGATTCAGGGAAGTCCGGCACTAATTTAGCCAAGAAAGTTCTTTCTAGCTGAATCATTTGTGCATTATCAACTTTATCTAAACCGATCATCGCAATACTCATACGCAATGTATCGCCTAAGCAGTCACGAGCAGCAGAAGAATGCGAGTTGAATAATCCATATTCGTTAAAACAGAACGCACCTAAGTAGTCATTTAAAACTTCATCACGCCAGACAGGATCCATAGTACGAATCTGCCCATCACTTGAAAATTGCTTTAAAAAACGTTGCGTATAACGCCACTCTTCAGCTTTGTCTTTCACATAAATCGCATGCCAGCGCTTAGCTGGATCACGATGTTTGTGCCAATCCGTGGAATGCATTTCCGTCGTTTCATTACCCCATGATGGACGACCACCATGGAATTTTTGCGTCCAATCACCCCAGTCTAGACCACCTGGAATCCAATCCGGTGTAGGCTGCGTGTAACAACATAAAATTTCATACTCTGATAAGCGACGTCCACGCGGCTTAACAAAGTAGTTCATTTTACGGTTTGACTCTAAAGGTTGGTCAGGTACTGCATCCGCAATAACTTTTTGCATCGCTGGATCAGTTAAACCACGTTGACCTGTTTCTATTTGAATTCCCATTAATGTATCTCCTAATATATGGATTAAAAGTGAAGTGACTTACAGCGCGTCAACAGGATCAGAAAAGACACAATTCAGTGCTTTAATATCATCTAATGTCCACATTTTGCCGTCTTTATTGGTGTGTGGCTGAGCGATCAATGTTTTTCCATCGCTACGCACACCATGTAATTCAGCAATCACTTCTGATAATTCGCGTCCTGCGTATTGTTCAAACATGTTTTGACACTCATAACGCTCTGGCTCAGACAACCACATACGCTCGCCCCAATCATCACTGAAAGTATTTTTCTTGCCGTTATACTCATGTACACGCAAAGTACTTGCGCCTTTACATAGGCTAGGGCAGAAAGGCACTTGTGATACACGGTCAATATAGATTGGGTGATTATTTTCAATAAACCACATAATCGGTAAAAATCCGCTGTTTGGATCTTCACAACCACGCGCACGCCACTCTTCATAAATAACGCCGTAATGTGCATGCCAACCAGGGTAATTCTCTTCAAACCATTCCATTTCTTCAGTGGTTGGTAATGTTAAACGGAAGAAGCCTGTAGGCCATAATGCGTAAGCAATTAGGAATAAATCATGATGAGCCCAGTACGCATCTTTTTTCGCATCACGTAAACTTGCTGGAGAATTTACGCCGTATTTACCTAAACGACCAATCCAGATACCGCCCCAGTCTTCGTACACCCAACGGTTCCAAGTTTTAACCCATGGCTCAACTTTAAAATGCGAACCATATTCAAACGACATACCTAAAACTGGTGTAAAATACTTTTGCTGTGTCCAGAAGGCATTGTTAAGGTCAGTGTTCAGATATTTCGAAGCGGCTTCATCGTTTGCAATCGAGACAACTGTTTGATAACCGTTTGCCATATGGCGCAGCTCATCAGTTTCAATAGATAAAAATACCGTTGGGGTAATTTCATCACCATTCGCTGCTGCCCATTCCGTTACGGCAACAATTAATGGATTAGTGAAACATGCTTCACCTACCAACTGTAAGTTAATAGAACATTCAACCGCATCACCTGAAATAAAACCATCAGAGAATACGCGCTTCATTCCTTTCCATAGTGGACCGATAGTACGTGTACGACGTGCATCATTATGCCCGGCCGCATCTTGTCCATGCTTAGTGAAATAGTAATTTACATAACCACATTGGTTAGTATGACGAATTTCATCTAACGTTTGCGCTAAGTAACCGTTCTTTTGCTCTGGCGCAGTCGCTGAATCCCACAACATACCTGTCGCAGCAATCGCATTGTATTCCCCAACTTCTAAGAAGTTAGAGATGACTTTCATCGTTTCGTTCCATTTTGGGTGAACTTTGTTACCTGCATCAACACGCGTCAATACATCTTGTAAACTACCAAACTGGCGCTCATCTTTGACAGACTCCATACGCGCATATTCTTTAGCGATAAGCTTAAATTGCTCTTTAGTATCATTCGCCATTTTGTACTTAGTTGGATACTTAGTACGGTTCTTATCGAAGTCCCAAGTAAAACTTTGTAACCATCTGTGTACTTCCTGAGCATTTACGCTAGTCGGTGCACGATTGACAGCCAAAGCATCTGTTGCAGCTTTTGTTGCAGCGCTTATTGCCATGTTGATTTTCCTCGTTTCTTGTTAGTTGTTTAATGAAGCTGTCGTTATCACTATGCCTTTTTGCTTGATAACGTACAGTATTGAAGTGTTTGCTAATCCAAGCTAACGACAGCTTCCACAAGATATAATGCAGTTAGCGTGCCAATCCAAAAAAACAAATATAATCATCTATTTTTCATGGACTTGTAACTTTTATAGATAATTACCTTAGTTATTTTTAGTGTCTATATAATGGACAGTGACCAGTAAATAAACGTATATTTTTGTGAATTAGTCGACATTTTCATTCATTACGAATACTCATTTATGAGATATAGATAATTTTTACCTCATCATTCCTACGTGCTGTTAGCGGGCATCCAAGCTCAGCGTAGACTCCCGGCAAAACTTGTGCCCACGCCTGACTGATTAAGACTTAGGGAATGACGATATTGTTATAGGCATTTGCCTGTGTCTTATGAAAGGTTGCTCAATTAAGTAACTATATAGAGACTCGCAACAGTCAACCCTCCGAATAATACCAATTCCAATATATTCATACCTGAACTGAGAAATCGTCATCCTGCAGGCTCTTAGAAGGAATCTATGTGCGCGCGTGGATTCTCGATTAAAGATTTCGGGAATGAACGACTATTACCGTGATTATTTATTGGGATTGGTATAAGGTGATCACCTTGACAGCTGGATAGATCTTGACCTGTATACCAGTACAAAAACTGAAAACTTCACCTAAATCCAAAATGACATAGTACTTGTAGCCTATTCACTATATATAAAGCGCTTAAAGCTAACCAAAACTTAGGCTGCACTTAAAAAATAACCTCAATACAGTAAGCTACTGCCCTTTGATCTGTTCGGTAAAATCGGCTTCTGACTTAAGTTTTCACCCACCCTTTTTCTCTCCGCCACTTGATTTTGGCGCACTGAAGCTACGCTCTGTCTATATTATTTATTACAGACTAAATATTGGTATTACCTTGCCAGTAGATAATACAAAGTTACCGCCTATCTAAGTTATTGACTGCACTCATTTAAGTTATTGACAAAAGGCAATAAATTACCTATGATTCCAGAACTTTTATATTCAATTTTTAACCTTTAGGAATCATTAAGATGAAAAGAACTTTCCAACCAAGCAAAATAAAACGCGCTCGTGTTCATGGCTTTCGTGCAAGAATGGCAACAGTAGGTGGCCGTAGAGTTATCAATGCACGCAGAGCAAAAGGTCGTCACACACTAGCTCTTTAACCGTTGACTCAGAAAGCATTTAGTTTTCCACCGTCTGTACGGCTACGAGAACCCGCTGAATTTAAACGTGTTTTTGCAAAACCGGAAAGATCAACTGATAACTATTTTACAGTGCTTGCTATTGTTAATGAGCTAGAGCATCCCCGCTTAGGGCTTGCTATCGCAAAAAAACATGTTAGACGCGCTGTAGATAGAAATAAAATCAAACGATCTGCCCGGGAAAGCTTTAGATTACAACAACATCAGATGCCACATCTTGATCTCGTTATAACCGCACGCAGGAATGCGGCAACAGCAGATTCAAAAACACTGCAAGATTCTTTAGCTAAGCATTGGCTCAAGGTAACTAAGCGATGCGTACCCTTCTCATAGCCCTACTGAGATTTTATAAACTTTTTATAAGTCCTCTGCTGGGAAATAATTGTCGCTTTCACCCCACTTGTTCGAGCTATGCTATGCAAGCAATTTCAATGCACGGCGCACTCATAGGCTCCTATCTCACAATAAAACGATTACTACGGTGTCACCCTTTTCATGATGGTGATATTGATGATCCTGTACCCAAAAAAGTTGGTAAGTAAAAATGGAGAATATAAGATTTGTACTCATCGTCATTTTATCGATGATTTCATTAATGTTATGGGAAGCATGGCAAGTGGACTATGGCCCAAAGCCTGAAACTACAGCCCAACAAACTGTTATTGATAGTAATGGCAACCTAGTTCCCGTCACTGGGTCAAATAGCGATGGATCATCTGAGCTACCTTTCCTAGAAAGCGCTGCAAATAGCATCATTACTGTTACTACTGACGTTTATCATCTAGAAATTGATACTAAAGGTGGTACTTTACGCAACCTTGATCTTTTAGATTATCCTTTTGAAAAAGGTGAACCAGCTCCCGTACGTTTACTTGATGGTAGCTCAGAAAAACTATTTTTAGGTCAAAGCGGTCTTATTAGTAGCCCTGAATCTGCAACACTACCAAACCACAACGTACAGCTACACGCTGAGCAATATAGCTACGAGCTTAAAGCTGGTGAAAATACACTATCAATTCCATTAACCTGGACAGATAATAACGGCCTAAGTTATAGCAAAACCTATACCTTCACACGCGGCAGTTATGCGATCCAAGTAGCACAAAAAGTAGACAACCAATCAACAAAAGATTGGTCTGGTAGACCTTATACGCAATTGCTTCGAGTGCCTTATAGCGATGGCCAAGGCAATACGTTTATTCGTACTTTTGCCGGTGCTGTTGTTTATACAGAAGAAGAAAAATTTCAGAAAATTGAATTTGAAGACATGGCTGATGTCGACCTTAAAGTTACCTCAACAGGCGGCTGGACAGGCATGATTCAACATTACTTTGCTGCGGCGTGGATTCCACCGGTAGGCAATGAACAACACTTCTTTACTAAAGAATTAAGCAATTCTCGCTACGTTATTGGCTCATATCCAAATCCAACGACAGTCGCGGCAAATAGCAATGCTGTTTTTAACAGTCAGTTGTTTGTTGGGCCTAAAATCCAGCCGATGATGGAAGCTTTAGCCCCTGGTCTAGAGTTAACGGTTGATTACAGCTGGTTAACAATTGTTGGTAAACCTATTTACAGCTTATTGAATTTTATTCATGACTTCGTAAAAAATTGGGGTTTCTCAATTATGGGTGTGACCTTCTGTATTAAATTACTATTTTTCCCATTGTCAGCTGCTAGCTACAAATCAATGGCAAAAATGCGTAAATTACAGCCTCGCCTAGCACAGCTAAAAGAAAGCTATGGTGATGATAGGCAGAAGTTTAATGAAGAAATGATGAGCTTGTACCGTAAGGAAAAAGTTAACCCTATGGGCGGCTGTTTACCGGTTATCGTACAGATTCCGGTATTCATTTCTCTCTATTGGGTATTGATTGAAACGGTTGAGTTAAGACAAGCACCGTTCCTATTCTGGGTACAAGATTTATCATCTAAAGATCCATACTTTGTCTTACCTGTATTAATGGGTATTAGTATGTTCATACAGCAAAGACTAAACCCTGCACCGGTTGATCCATTGCAGGCAAAAATCATGCGTATGTTCCCGATCGTGTTTACTGTGTTCTTCTTGTTCTTCCCATCAGGTTTAGTTTTATACTGGGTAACAAACAATACTTTATCGATTATCCAGCAATGGTATATCACTAGAAAAATTGTTGGCACTGATTAGCGCTAAACGTTAAGTTAAATCTACACCCTAAGCCGAATCATGCACTAGCTGATTCGGCTTTTTTATTGAGGCCATTATGAATATCACCAACCAAGATACTATTGCAGCAATCGCGACCCCTCCCGGCAATGGCGGTGTTGGAATTATTAGAGTCTCAGGCAATAACGCCCAGCCTATTGCTCAGCAATTAACCAATAAAACGCTCCAAACGCGCTATGCTCACTATGCTTCATTTTATGAAGCTGATGGCACTATTATTGATTCAGGTATCGCCTTATTCTTCCCTAACCCCGCTTCCTTTACTGGAGAAGATACAGTAGAAATTCAAGGACATGGCGGCTCGGTTATTCTGGATATGCTGCTTAGACGTATTTTGTCTTTAGGCGCACGCATTGCTAATCCTGGTGAGTTTTCAGAACGCGCCTTTTTAAATGGTAAATTGGATTTAGCACAAGCTGAAGCTATTGCTGATTTAATTGCCAGCAGCACAGAACAATCCGCACGTTCCGCACAAAAATCCATGCAAGGCGTATTTTCTGAGCAAATTAACTTCTTTGTAGAAGAACTAATTGAACTACGTATCTATGTTGAAGCCGCAATTGATTTTGTCGATGAAGAAATTAATTTCTTAAGTGATGGCGTAGTCGAAAATCGTATTATTCGCTTATTACAGTCCATTCAAGCAATCTTGGTCACCGCTCAACAAGGCCGCCTACTACGCGACGGCATGACCGTGGTGCTCGCAGGAAAGCCTAATGCAGGAAAGTCCAGTCTTCTAAATGCATTAGCAGGCCATGATGCCGCGATTGTTACCGATATTGCAGGCACAACCCGTGACGTACTTAAAGAACGCATACAAATAGACGGCATGCCCCTGCATATTATTGATACCGCCGGCTTACGCGAAAGTGATAATGCCGTCGAACAAGAAGGTGTACGTCGAGCACATGCTGAAATATTGAAAGCCGATAAGATTTTATTATTAATTGATGCCAACGACCCCGAACCAGATACACTATTAAAAACGTTACCCAGCAATATCAACATCACCAAAATCTATAACAAAATTGATTTACTCAAAATCCAGCCAGAAATCATCGAGAACGAAAACGGCACGCAAATTTATCTCTCAGTAAAACAAAACATCGGCATGGACTTGTTAACACAACACTTAAAACAAAGTGTCGGTTTTGATGGCGCAACAGATAATGTATTCATCTCCCGCCGCCGCCATATAGAAGCCTTAATGAAAGGCGAGCAATTCGTGCAAAATGCCCTAGAACAATTACAAAACAATCTAGCTGGTGAGTTAGTCGCCGAAGACCTAAGACAAGCACAAAATCACCTATCAGAAATCACCGGTGAGTTTACCTCTGATGATCTACTTGGGAAAATTTTTAGTTCGTTTTGTATTGGAAAGTAAGCCTTTGTAGTACCAAAGTAGACTAGAGGGAAAAATGCTTACAATCACACCGTCAGGTGTTCACAGAAAACATCCCATCCACCTCTAATGACATTGTAAATCAATCATTAGAGGTATCATGCCTTAGTTAATGTTGTTAGATTAAATTCAATTTTTACTAGTACAGAAGAGCAATGGGAACTACGTACCTTATTTTTTCACAAACCAACGGGTAATGTGGCCACCTTTAGCAACATAAATGCGAAAATACCGATCATTACTGGTATAGACAGAAACAACACTCCCCTCTATTGTTTCCTGGCCAGAAAATCCGTACTTGCGTGTTTGACAAGAGATAAATTCAGACCAAACCATACCAATCTCAGGTGTCTCATCAAAATGCCTTCCACATTTATCTTTGAGTGAAACTATTCTCTGGGATTGTTTTTTTGATAGATCTTCATCCATATTAATTGCAATTTTTTCCCATAGATTAGGATATACAACTTCATATATTTGCTGGCGATATTTTTCTCTAGGGGAAACGTTAATTCCACCTTTAACTACTCCAGGAATAATAAGTAAAGCCCCGAGTACATGCCCTGGGTTATATGATCTATGAATCAGCTCATAACTACTTTCTGCATGATATTCACCCAGTAATTCTCCAGTATTGGCATCTATAGCTTTAATATCCGCATGTGCATCATATATATATCGAGTACCACGCCAGCTATGAGCAAGAAGCAATGGACCTGGCCACCAGGTAAAAAAGTTTTTTGCTCCGTGGTGCCGGAATTCTCCCTCCATTTCACCACTAATTATTATGTCAATATTCCCCTTATCTATATATGGGTAAGAAACAGATTTGAAAACACCTTTATCGCGCAAAACATCAGCTAAGCCTTGCTCCCATTCTCCTGCATCTCTGTATTCACTATCAATAACACGTATTGTTTCAATACCTGCAATTGAATTTACTGAGTGTTCTAAGTTACCACTAACTAACACTTGTGGCTTAAGATCAACGATTTGAAAAGTGGTACAGCCAGTCATAAATAATAAAATAAATGATAGGCATAATAGCCTCTTATATGAATTGTATTCCACAGTAAACTCCTATGTTTGAAATAATATGAGGCAAGAGCATCGGTACAAATACGGACTCGCCTTCTTGATAGTTTTCTTCTAATTAACCTTTATTGATGCCACCTTAAAGTGATGTTTTACTGTACTGGGGAATAATACTCATCTCTATTATCAAATGAATCGACTGAGCTTTTTGGCTCTTTTGGTGATTGCTGATCCTGTGGAGACACATATTCATCTTTTTCTTCATTAAATGATTTTTGTGGAGAATAATATTCTTCAGGATTATCTTTATCATTATAAAATTTCACATGTATTTCATGTTGTAACTTAGAAAAAGCTTTTGTAATCGCCACTTTACCTGCTAGCGAAAAGTCTTTATGTACATCTGGTAGTCCCATATGCGCTTCACTATCCACTTTTGTTTGCCATAACGGCTCTCCCGAAGGATCAGTCGCCTTGCATTCAAGTGTTACTGTAAAATCTGAGGGTGGCCATATCCAAATACTTCTCGATGAAGAGTTAGTTGTAATTTCCGGGATAAAAACATAGGAAATATCTCTTGAGTCAATAAATTTAGTATCACCCAAGGAGGGTACTTGATATACATTGACAAAAATATTGGAAAGCATCGCCTTTAAAACAGGTTCAGATTCTTTATAAGGTAAGTATTTAACTTTATCCCCCCCACCACCAGGCGTTACTACCTGTTTTTCAAGGTTTTCAGAAGAAATATAATAACCAACATTCTTTTTAATTCTAGGTAATTTTGGAGCCTCAATCTCGCTAATATCTGGCGTAATATTAATCCTATGAGCACAAGCGGTGACAAGAAAGCATAATACTATGAAAAATATAGGGCGTATAAAATACGGGCGGTTATAAAAGCAATTTTTAATACATATTATATTCATTTTTCAATTATTCCCATTTATTTTCTTAATTGTTATTTCCTTACTTAAATAATGTACCGGCATTGTAAAATGAATGTATTCGATCTCATCCTTAGCCGATTAAACCTTTTTAAAAAAACTGACTTCTTACTCCTACAAGGAAAGATTAGATTTTTAACCAAAAATACAAAAACAATTATTATATTTTTCATAAACACTAGCATTTTTGGTTATAAATAAATATAGAAAAATGGTAACTACTCAGCGTATTTTTTAACTTTAAAATCAAGTGGATATATTTTAATTTGACCTTATTTTAGTCATTTTTACCTTAAAAATGGGTAAAAATTGAACTAAAAACCAGAGGGATACATTAATTATCATTCTAAATCATATGGTTATAAAATAAAATTACGCTGAGTAGTTACAAAAAATGAAACATTCACTTTAGAAAAGTCTGAAAAAAATTTCACCGCACCAGCACAAATTTTACTAATTTCCATCAATAAGCAAAGTTGTTGGTTCCTCTACTTCTTATATTCCCCCACAACGCCCTCTAAAACTAACTCTGCAAATCTCTCATACAACCATCCCATTCTATTGCTGTCATTCATAGCAGCTACACCACCAGCTATGCCTCCGAATGCATAGAAGGTGTTCACATCAAACTCATTGACTACATTCCCTTCATTATCATTTATTATCGCGTGTCCATTTATATGGTCATTGCCTGCCAAAAATCCAAAAAAAACGGCAGTAATTGAAGATCGATACCTAACATCATTAATTAATATTTTAATATGATACTGAGAATTTATGTCCTTTAAACCCGCTTTTTGAAATCTAGTTTCTATCGTATTGTGCAGTGTTACTATATTAAAAACTGAACCTACACCAAGTTCTTTTTGCACCTTACTAGATTCAGACACATCTAAACTAGACAGTGTTATATTCTTTACAATATTTATATTATTCGTTCTTTTAATATTTCCACTACAGCCAGTTATGAGTATCAATGCTAAAAATATGCATAAGGTGAGGGATATATTGAGATTAGTTTTTTTCATTTGTATTTCCTAAAATCTTTTATGGGCGACACACGAAACTGAAAAAATAGGGCTAGCTGAAAATACACTCGAATTATGATCAATATAGGAAGAGTATGAATCGAAAGTTACTTCTTACTACTCAAACTAGTAAGAGCCGGAAAGAACCCAGCTCTTACCCTGCTAGGCGCTTTTAATTTAGTTGACACCCATTTCCAGAAAATGTTCCTGACAAACCTTCTGCTGAATCATTCCATGTACCACTAAGACCACCAGTTACAGTATTAAGTGTCCCAGTAATCGCGGTGTTGTCAGATGCAGTCGCTGTTAAAGTAGTTCCTGAAACAGTACCACTTACCGTAAGCAACTCATCGCCAGAAATGCTATAGGAAACTCCAGTTACGTCATTAGAGCTATTGATATCAAAGGAAAATAATCCAAAGTCATTGCCGGTATAACTACCAGTAAAACGATACCGTGCATCTGTAGCACCTCCTATTCTTGAACCGGAAAAACTACCGTTTGTTGAAAAGAAAGGATTATTCCATAACCCTGCTACCTCATTTACAGAGTTAAACTGACCACTAAATGTCGCCCCTGTAGTTGTATCTCCACTGACGAATGCAACATCTTGATCGAAGCTAATTGGAGTCGTAGCACTAAGACCAAGAAACTCATCATCTGGAACACTATATGCGAGACCAACCACATTTCCGTTAATTGCATCTATCAAAACTCCGAACCTACCATTGTCGTTACCAGAATATGTTCCTTTATAAGCTCCTGCGTATGAACAAAGTAGTGTTGTTTCCAAATGCGCCTGCGCATCACTAGCAGATGGCAGTTGATGTAATCCACCATCTGCTGACGCTGCCTCAGAAATAATAGTAATTAACTCTGTAGATATATCAGTCGCGCTAAAGTCAACTTGTGCCCATGTTTTTGCAGCTGTTTGAACAGATTCTGAAATATTGATACCATTTCCTGGATTTCCATCATCATCAAGCATCATTAGAAAGCGCGCAATATTCTGTACTTCAATAGAAGTTGAGCTGCCTCCTGATACTAAATCAACAGGGGTCACAACAGATTTGCCATTAGATGCTCCTAAAGTTACCCCTCCGATTGAAAATGTAACTGTTTTTCCAACCTCGTATGTAAAATCACCATTTGTATTAGTAATGCCTGATTGATCACCTGACACATAACTAACCCCTGCTGTATTGCTATCTTTAAATTGACCTATTGCTGTAGTAGTTACTGCAGCAATTTCTTCATCACTATCCCCATTACTTCCACAACCTGAGAGAATAAGCGCAACTGAAATTGCAATAATTGATTTTTTGAACATTTTCATCTCCTTTATTTTTGTAAATTATGTAGATTGATTTCGCACAAAACAAATGATTATATGGTTCTGGATATCTTCTTTATTTCCAATATATTATTCTGAATCACCACTCTAGCAGTACACTGAACAATGATAAAAAATGACTTTTAAAAACAAGCTGTGCTAACAGCCGTCAGGTGGATCGGATAGTTAATCTGTACATGTGTATATCCTTAATAAGCCATTGCAAAAAAAACTCTAGGGAAAAATTAGTCCGTATTTCCTAAAAAATACGCAAAAAAAAGCCGAACTACCTTATATGACATTTGCTCAGTCACTTTCGGTAGTCCGACTTTCCGTTCTGGATTCGTAACTTTCTGCACCTACTTTCCAGCAGGCCTAGCTTTTCGTTGCTACTTTATATATACGCCTATTTATCTAACATTTCAACTGAGTATTTTAGTCGGGTATTAGATATACTTGGCTATTTTTTTGCTTATTAGACAAATAACTTACACCTGACAACAGCTCCATAAAGTATATTTTTTAAGACACCTTAACCCAACGAACTACAAATAAAAAGACCAAATCACGTTTTAGTTATCCCCCCCCTGAGACACTACAAAACAAACTCAGCCGAACTGCCGTTTGCCGTTTTACTGATCACCAACTGTGCATCAATACGCTCTTTGAGCTCATTAACGTGACTGATTACGCCAACTAATCGCCCATCACCACTGAGTGAAGTCAGTATGTTAATCGCTTGCTCCTGCGAAGTGCTGTCTAGTGAGCCGAAACCTTCGTCAATAAATAAAGTATCTAACTGCATGCCGCCGGCATTATTTTGCACTACTTCACTCAAGCCTAAAGCCAAAGCTAATGAGGCCAAAAAACCTTCACCTCCAGAAAAAGTGTGTACCGAGCGTGTAGTCCCTGTGTAAGTATCACTTAATTCTATATCTAAACCAAAAGCTGACCGCTTATTACTTTGAGTCATTTTCCTTTTTAACTGATAGCGTCCATCACTCATAATATCTAAGCGATACGAGGCGACTCGTAAAATATCGTCTAATAATCGGCTCAATAAATAACGACTAAAACTGAGCCTGCTACCTTGATAACCTGAACCATTAGCAATTTGAGAAAGATGCTTTTTTTGTTCATGGTCTTTAATGACTGCTATTAATTTATCTTCTTCCTTGGCAATTTTTTTAATTAAATTATCCAGTACTTTAAAGCGCTCTTGCACTTGCACTTGTGCTGTGAATAGTTCATCTTTAAGCTTTTTAGCTTGCTCGTAGTGTGCATTTAAAGTGACTAAATCCGGTTGAATTTTATCTTTTAATTGCAGAATTAAACCTTCTAGTTGCGCAGTAATCGTTTGCGTTTTCTGTTGATAACTTGCTACTTTCTCAGTTTTATTGATAAGCTCAGATTCGTCTAATTTGGCGGCTTTAAGTTCGGCTAAACCACTAAATGAAGAATTATTGATGGCTGTTTCAATGAGCTGCTGTTGCACATTAAAATCATCAACAGCCTTTTTCTGTTGTGTTTGTGCACTGACCAAACCACCATTGACTGTATTGAGCTGCTTTTGTGCGGTTTGGTCTGCATTAGTTAAAGTTTGTAATTGTTGCTCGAACGCTTTAATGACGTGATCAAGGTTTTTTATTTCAGCATTCAAGTTACTTTTATTTTGGTAATGCTCTGGGATAGCGCTAGTATGCGTGTTGATTTGTCCTTCCAGCGTATCCTGCTGTTTTTTATGATCCGCAAGCTCTGGTTGCTTTTTACTTAAACTATCCTCGCTCGCTTTGATACTTTGTTTAAGGTCAGGCAGTATTTTCTGTAAACTTGTTTTTTGCTTAACTTGCTTGTTAATAACTTTATATTTCTCAGTAAGCCCGTTAATTTTCTCTTCAGCTGAAATAATGCTGACGCTGTTATCAGGGTTCGCTTTTTGCAATTCAGCTAAGACGCTGACAATACCGGCTAAAGCCTGGCTTTGAGTATTTAATGCTTGCTGAGTATCAGCTTGCTTTTGTTGTGCTGCGTTTAATGCTTGTTTTTCCTTGTTTATTTGCTGATCTGACGGAATATGATCAGGCGCTATTGCCGGTACAGGATGACTATGACTACCGCAAACTGAACACGCCTGCTCATTTTCAAGTTTACTCGCTAGTAATGATGCCATATCTTGCCAACGCGCTTGCTCTAGTGACTGTAAAGTATTGTCTAGCGTTTGCACTTGCTCACTATCTTGTACCAGCTGACTCTGCAAACCTTGTTCAACTAGCTGAGCTTGCTGTAATTCTTGTTGCTTTTGTTCTATCGCTTGCAGCCTCTTTAATTGCTCTCGTGCTTGCTCACCTTGATGCTGCGTTGTTATTAATGCCGCTTCGCAATCGCGAAGGGCATTTAACTTTAATTCAGTATCTTCTAACTCGGTACGCTGGGCTTTAAATCCTTTTTCTACTAAAATTAAGGCATCATTCGCTGCATTAAATACCAGCTGTGCTTGGTGATAGCGTTGTTTATCGCTGGCAAGTGTGATCAAGGATTTATTGATATGAATTAACTCTAAACGCTCAGCTATTCTATGTTCTTGAGCGGGCTGATCTAGCTCCAATTTATTCAATTCTGACTTTGTTTTTGTCGCGATGCCAGTACACTCTTGAAAACTTTTTTCAGCATTCTGAAGCTCCGTATTTGCATGAGTGGCAGCTTTTTCTGCAACAATATAAAGACAAAAATCCGGCCATAACTTTTCTGCTTTGCTGTTACGTTTCAATACTTTTGTAATATCAGCTATCTTATCTTTTTGTTCAGCTAAAACTTGCTGGTCTGTCATTAAGCTTTGTTGTTGCTGAAATAATTTATCTAAGGCGGTCGCTTGATTAAGATCCGTTTCTGCTAGCTCGCGCTGCACTTCTGCTTCTGTAACCTGCTCGATGGCTTGTGCGCATTGCTGTTCAATAAGCTCTAATTGAGGTTTTAAATGCAAAACATTATCTACATTCTCACTTTTCAGTAGGCCATTAATTTGTGCTTCTAAGTGATCGACTTGCTGCTTGCTTTCCATTGCTAAAGTTTTTAATCGGCTCGCAAATAAGGCGAGAAACTCGGTATCCACTAGAGTTTTTAGTATCTCTTCCCGCTTATCGGAATCTGCACTTAATAATTCTCTAAACTTCCCTTGTGCCAGCATCATTACTTGGCGGAACTGTTTTACATCAAAGCCTAATAGGGATTTAATTTCTTTTTTAGTCAGGGTAATACTTTCTGCAATTAAAGTCGCATGTTCAGAAGGCTGATCCAACTCATCCAGTTTATATAAAGCGGAAATTACCGCTTGTTCAGTCTCGCCATCGCCACGTTTTTTAGCCACCTGTTGCTTAGGCGAAAAGTAAGCTCGGAATAAGTCACTTTGCATGGAAAAATCTAAACTAATTTCTGTGCTGATACTAGAGTGCGCATGATGTGAACGCATTTCTTCCACTTTTCTTTCACCACCTGAAGTTTCGCCATACAAAGCACAACAAATAGCATCAAAGATTGTCGTTTTACCAGCACCTATATCGCCAGTAATTAAAAATAAATTCCGCTCGCCCAATAATTGAAAGTCGATTATTTCCGTTCCAGCATAAGGCCCAAAAGCCTGCATTTTAAGTTTTAATGGTTTCATGTCTTATTCCTTTAATGACTGTCTCTGGTTATTTGTTCAACGACATCTACAACTAATCTCTGTTGCTCTTCATTCAATTCTTCAGCACAAATATGCTGGTAAAATTCGGCAAATAATTCGCTTATATCTTGCTTTTGTAATTCCTGAAAACTTGTTTCTGTTTGCGCTGCATTTTGATTGGTTTTGCTTAGATATTTAATTTCCAGCGCGTTAGGATACATTTCTTTTAAACGACGCATGGGCTCATGTAAGCCTTCTTTATCTTCCAATTCGGCGCGAATAAAATCTTCTCGCTGAGTATCTAAATGCGCTTGTTCTAATATCTCTGTCAGCGTGCCTTTGACTATGCGCATATCACGTGTGGGCTTTAAAGGGGTATGCAGGCTACTCACAAAACCATTGGCATCGAAAGTCACTTCCGTTATGCCTTTATTATGTTTCACTTCGCTAAAACTGTATTTAAGCAAGGAGCCAGAATAGCGCACATGATCATAACCCGCACGTTGCGCCTGATGTAAATGCCCCATCGCTACATAATCAAATTGACTGAGTATATTGGCTTCAATATGTGACGTGCCTCCTACCGATAATTGCCGTTCTGAATCACTCACTTCTCCACCAATAACAAATTCATGAATAATTAGCACACTACGTTTACCTTTAGGATGTTGCTCAATAATGTGGGCTACTTGTCGCTGAATGACATCCTGATGCGTCAATATTTCACTATCTTGATATAAAGAGCGTGCGGCAATCGGCGATAAATAAGGCAAAGGGTAAAAATACACTTGACCATGTGCATCACTTAAGATAATAGGCTGAATTTCGGCATTCGCTTTACCTATAATATGTACCTTAGCTTTTTCTAGTAGCGTAGAAGCAAAACTCAAGCGCGGCCCACTGTCATGATTGCCACTAATCATAATAATAGGCACTGCTAAATTCCCGCCCACATAATTGATAAAACTTTCTAATAAGCGCACCGCACCTTCGGACGGAATAGCTTTATCATAAATATCACCGGCAATAATTAACGCACCTGGTGGATTCCGTTCAATTTCGGCTTTTAATTGCTCGAGTATATGTTGCTGATCTTCGAGCAAAGAAACATTATGTAAAATACGACCTAAATGCCAGTCGGCAGTGTGAATAATACGCATAGTTTTGGGGGTTGGATTTAGTTTGTAAGCAATTTAGCTTAGTTTAGTGATAGGTCGTGACCCAAAATAAAGGACATTCTCAAAAAAAACCAGCATTAGTTTATACCTACTCTAAGTGATGCTAAAATACAACCATGCATGATTTAACTACTTTAAAATTAATTGAACGTATCAGTACTCTATTGAGGGCTGAGCAGCGAAAAAAATATTCTGCGCTAGGACTACAGCCCGTCCATGTGCAAACACTTGACTATTTAGCCAGTTGCAATCGTTTCAGTGACTCACCAGCAGCCGTCACAGACTATTTAGGCTTAACTAAAGGCACCGTTTCGCAAACTTTACAAGTTTTGGTGCGCAAGGGCTTCATTGAAAAAAAACAAGATGATGTTGATAAGCGCATCGTTCATCTGAATATATTACCTGAGGGCAAAGCACTCTTACAAAGCATCACCCCTTTTGATGTCTTCACTAAGGCTGAACAAGCCATTGAAAATAAGCAATTTGATTCTATCAGTGCAGCACTTTATGAGGCGCTCATTGCCTTACAAAATGTTAACGGCACCAGTAGCTTTGGGCAATGCAAAAACTGTATTACTTTCAGTGAAGAAAACGATCACTATTATTGTTTATTAATGCAGCAACCATTGAGCCAAGCGGATATTGAAAAGATTTGCCGTGAATATGTCTCTGTTACCAATTCTGGCTTAGTCTAAACTAAGCTTTATTTATACACTACTGGAAATCTTTTATGTTTGATCCAAAATCAATTGATGATATTGCTAGTCGCTTAAGCGATGCTATTCCTCCCGGCTTAAATAACTTTAAAGAAGATATGGAGAAAAATTTTCGCGCTATTTTACAAAGTGCTTTAGGTAAAATGGATTTAGTGACTCGTGAAGAGTTTGAAGTGCAAAAAGGTGTCCTAGCTAAAACTCGCTCTAAACTAGAAGACTTAGAAAAACGTGTTGCTGAAATGGAACAACACATTTCAAAATAGTCCCAATATCAAGTCAATAGCTTGAGTTTACACTCTCAAGCTATTTTCTTAATTCTCTCTGCAAGTCCACTAAATCTCTCAACTTTACATTGGATGGTTTGTAAAAGCACCTCTTTATTAGTGACCATTTTTAGCGTTGTTTTAGCGCGCGTTATTCCCGTATAAATAAGCTCTTTAGTTAATATTGGATTCATCACTTCCGGCAATACCAATAACACTTCATCAAACTCTGAGCCTTGGCTTTTATGTATAGTCATAGCAAAAACAGTTTCACAATAAGGCAAGCGCGCAGGTAAATACTTTCTAACAGCGCCATCAGCATGTAAGAAAAAGGCCATTAATTGCCCACGATTTTCAGTATCAGCCATACAAATACCTATATCGCCATTATATAACTGCAAAACAGCATCATTTTGCGTAATCATAATAGGTCGACCACTATACCAATCACCCGAACTTTTAATTAATCGCTGATCTATGAGCGCTTGAGTCACTCGAAAGTTAACATCTTCAACGCTGTATAAGCCCTGCCGCGTAGCACATAGCACTTGAAAATCACTAAAAGCCGCATAACATTCTGTAAAGTCGGCATTTTCAGAAATTAACTGTAAGTAGGCGACTTGTTTATTGACGATATAATCAATTAAATCTTCCTTCAAAAAACAAACTTCTGCGTAATTCTTTGTTAATAATTCCCAAGCTAGATCAGCTTCTTGATGATTAATTGCTTCAGCAAAAGATTTTATATGCCCAGAAAAACGGTAAGAAACTTTTAGTTCCTGCGTGTACTTGGGCAAAGCATTCGTTAAATCAGCCAATACCGTTCCTGTTTCCACGGACGCTAACTGATCTTTATCGCCTAATAAAATAAGCCGCGCGTTTACTTTTAAAGCGTTAACTAATTTAGTCATTAAAGGCAAATCAATCATCGATACCTCGTCGACCACAACAATGTCATAAGCTAGAGGTGAGTCAGCATTATATTTAAAATAAGGCGATGGAGGCCTTGCTCCAAGTAAGCGATGAATAGTGACAACTTGTTCAGGAATCATTTGCTTTAACTGCTCAGAACAATCTAAACCGTTTTTACTTTGCCCGATAGATTCTTGCAGCCTCATAGCCGCTTTTCCAGTAGGTGCTGCAAGCATGATATTTAAAGGTGTTTTTGAAAATTCCTGTAACAAAGCCAGAATCTTAACCACCGTTGTTGTTTTTCCGGTGCCTGGCCCACCCGTTACGATAGTAAACGGGTATTTTATAGCTGCGATTGCCGCTTCTTTTTGCCAATCAATGCTATCAATAACAGGAAAGTACCGATCAAATACCTCAGGAGAACTACTCAGTAAAGAATCTGCCTCCATCAAACTAACTAACTTCTTCGCTAGTTGACACTCATAGCTCCAATAACGCTGTAGATATAATTGATTATCCTCCAATACCAAAGGTAATGCGCCAGTTCCATCAGCCATACCCGAGCCCAGTACTACAATTAACTCTTCTTCACTTAACTGAAAGCAACTATGTCCTTGGCTCTGAGCATACGATAACCTAGCCACTATTGCTTCAAACTGTTTGCCTTGCTCATCTTTTAGCCCACTTCGTTGAGTTAAGAAGCGAGCAAAAGCATAATCTAAACGACTGAGAGTTATTTCATTTAGCATGAGCGGCCTATTGATAAGTTAAGAAGATAATATTTAGACATTTTACCTTTCCTAACCAAATAAAAGGCAAAAAAAAACCCAACCTATGGCTAGGTTGGGTTTTTAGTTTAAGAGCTTGGCAATTCCCTACTTTCACATGGATAAATCCACACTATCATCGGCACT
>CBDUDP010000030.1:0-52749 GCA_965365945.1 uncultured Gammaproteobacteria bacterium | reverse complement strand
CCCTTCTGAAGCAACTTATTCCTAAGTATTTTTAGGATTTATTTAAAATAAAGCTGGTGCTTGAAGAGAGTATCTACCTTGTAGCTTAAACTTCTGAGGCTAATTGTTCCGCATAACCTGTGTAAGTACGCGGGGATAATTCACGTAGCACTTGCTTGGCTTCTTCAGGGATTTCTAAGTTATTGATAAAGGTTTGCATGTCTTCGTTAGTAATGCGCTGGCCGCGAGTTAATTCTTTTAATTTCTCATAAGGCTTTTCGATACCGTAACGACGCATCACTGTTTGTACAGGTTCAGCTAGGACTTCTAGGTTGGCGGCTAAATCAGCTTCAATAGTATCTGCATTGATTTCTAATTTAGAGATACCTTTTAACGTCGCCTGAATCGCGATGCTGGTATGTGCAATACCAACGCCGATATTGCGTAATACAGTTGAATCCGTTAAGTCGCGCTGCCAGCGAGAAACCGGTAATTTTTCTGCTAAATGATGGAATAGAGCGTTCGCTAAGCCAATATTTCCTTCTGAATTTTCAAAATCAATGGGGTTAACTTTATGCGGCATGGTCGATGAACCGATTTCGCCTGCAATGGTTTTTTGCTTAAAGAAGCCTTGAGAAATGTAGCCCCAAATATCACGATCAAAGTCTAATAAGATAGTATTAAAACGCGATAAGGCATGGAAATACTCGGCAATATAATCATGTGGCTCAATTTGAATCGTGTAAGCATTCCAGAATAAACCTAAAGACTGAACAAAGTTTTTAGAAAAGTCTTGCCAATCTACTTCAGGATAAGCGACAGCGTGAGCATTATAATTTCCTACCGCACCGTTGATTTTTCCTAAAATTTCAACCGCTTCAAATTGGTCTTTTTGACGCAGCATACGGGCAACTACGTTAGCAAATTCTTTACCTGCTGTTGTAGGACTGGCTGATTGACCGTGTGTGCGTGATAGCATCGGCTGTGCTGCATTGTCATGTGCTAAGTTTCTTAGCGCTTCAATACAATCAGTAATTTGTGGCAAGATCGCTACGCGTCCTTCTTTGAGCATTAATGCGTAAGAAAGGTTGTTAATATCTTCTGAAGTACAAGCAAAATGAATGAATTCACTAACGGCATTTAATTCAGCGTTATTAGTAATTTTTTCTTTTAGAAAATATTCAACCGCTTTAACATCGTGATTAGTCGTGCTTTCAATATCTTTAACGCGCTGCGCATCGGCTTCAGAAAAGTCAGTAACAATGGCATTAAGTAACTGGTTTGCTTCTGCGCTGAAAGAAGGCACTTCGGTTATTTGCGTATGTTGCGCTAAAGCTTGTAACCAACGTACTTCGACTTGAACGCGAAAACGAATTAGTCCATATTCACTAAAAATAGGGCGTAAAGCTTCAACTTTGCTAGCGTAGCGGCCATCGATAGGGGAAATTGCAGTGAGTGAGAAATTCGTCATAGGCTTATTCTTATGCGGTTGGTAAATAAATTTTAAGTGGGGCTATTTTAGCAAAAGATAGCCCTGATGGCGCGTAAAAATACGCACCGTTTTGAGTTGCACATTTGAATAAAGCTAGGTTAGATTTATTTGCTAATAGGGAGTTATACCAACCCTAATAGGTTTATATTTGAATTCATATAATCAAGATAAACCGTCATTCCTGTATGCTTTTAGCAGGATTCTATTGTGTATGCATAGATTCCCGATAAAAAACTTCGGGAATGACGAGAGTTTTCATAAACTACGATATTTTAATATAGACTGGGTTTAGTTCAGGTTATTTTTGTGTATCAGTGTATATGTACTTCGCGTGATTTGCTCTTATCTGCTCTAAGCAAAAAATATTCATCTTGATTGAATTTCCTTGGTTTTCCATCAGAGTCATATGGGAGTAGCGTGCCTTCATCAAGAATATTGTATTTACTGATGACTGAACCTTTACGTGAAGTTAAAGTGAGTATGCGCGACTCCTCATCCCAAACATATTTTCCTTTATCATAATATTCCTTGATCGACTCTTGCGCATATTGTGTAACTAATAGGTAATTATTTTTATTTTTTAAAGATAGCGTCATTTTAATCCCTGCGCAATGCCCGCAGGGTAAGTAACCGTAATAAACACCGCGAAATATCTGACTTGGGTCGGTAGGTGCTTGATGTTGCACATGGTCCATGCCTTTCTGAGTCATTTCTCGAGCTCTTTGCACGGCTTCCATGGCTTGCTTATCCGTCTGAGCCATGACTGGATTAAAGGCAATACTAAGGGTGCTGAATAAGATTAAATTGAGCGTTTGTCTTAAAGGAATTGTTAATGCTTTCATTGTGTTTTTTTGATAAGTAGGGCGAGGTATTTTTGTATTTGCATTGATTTTAACAGCAGTCAAAAATAATACAAAATCGTGATAAATGGAAGCTGAAACGTGAATTTAGCTTTACCTAAACAAAGCCAATCGCGACCATTTATTGTTGGAAGGGTTAAGCCGGATTATTGCTATCAATAAAAACACAGTCTAAATGCAGTTGTGTTTGTACTTGCTGCATTAGCGCTAAAATGCCGAAAATCTCGGTGGCATAATGTCCACCAGCAAACATATGTATGCCATTTTCTTGGCTCTCATGCCAATCGTGCTCGGACATTTCACCGGTAATATATGCATCGAGTCCGGCTTGTTTGGCTAGTACCCAATCGCTGTTCGCTCCGCCGGTAATAATACCAACTGATTCGATTATTTGTTCTTCATCAGGGCTGGCGAGAATAATGTCATGGTTGAGCAGGGTGTTTAATTTTAGTCCGAGCTCTTTTACTGATATGGGTTCGCTCAGCATACCTTCTATGCCAGTCGGGCAGCCCTTATAGTTGCCAAATGGACTTTGTTGCTGACAGCCGATTAAATTGCCTAAAACAGCGGCATTGCCTATTTCGGGGTGCGCGTCTAAAGGTAAATGATAAGAAAATAAATTAATATTATTTTGCACTAAAGGAAAAATACGTTTGGCAATATGGCCTGTGATTGGTCGTGCGCCATGAAAATGCCAAAATAAACCGTGGTGTACTACCAGCGTATCTGCTTTTAGTTCTGCTGCTTTAGTAATGGAATCTTGCGTTGCTGATACGGCGAAGGCAATTTTTTTAATGCTATCTGCGCCTTCAACTTGTAGTCCGTTCGGGCAGTAATCTTTGAACTTTGAAGTGCTGAGGAGTTCATTAAAATAGCTTTCTAACTTGCTTCTATTCATTATCTATTGCCTCAAATTTGAGCCATAAGGTTTTAAAGGTATCGGTAATAGAGGGAGCGTTCGTTTTTACACGTTGTGCGACTTCTTGTATGTCAAACCATTGGCCGTCGTCAATTTCTCCAGTTTCTAAGGTAAAGGGGCCATTATGTTGGCAGCGATACACTTGAACAAATTCCATGCCTGTTTCTGGTATTGCAGGCAATTTGAATAGAAAACTAAGTGTCTCATCGACGCATACGCCAAGTTCTTCGATAGTTTCACGGTGCGCACAAACGTCGTAGCTTTCGCCGGCATCAACATGTCCCGCGGCTGAGGTGTCCCAAAGGCCTGCATTGACATCTTTAGTTAATGAACGTTTTTGTAAAAAAATCTGATTAGCGTCATTAAACACTAGGATATGAACGGCTCTATGGCGTAAGCCAAGTTTATGGACTTCTTTGCGTGGTCTGTTTTCAATAAAGTTGTCATGTTCATCAACAACAGCAATAAGTTCGTGATTCATAGGTCTCCAAGCAGGCAGCTAGTAAGAAAGTCTTTAGCCTTGTTTGCTAATGGGGTATTCTAAATCAATCAGAACAGAGTGTGGTAGAAATATGGCAAGACGTAGTGAGCATAGTCAAGAAGAAATAAAGCAAATGATACTGGAAGCGGCAGAGGATATTATTCAAGAGTATGGTTTTTCGGCTTTAAAAGTACGCAAAATTACTGCAGATATAGGTTATACAGTCGGTAGTATTTATATGGTTTTTACGGGTATGGATGATTTAATCATGCATATCAAGGAACGTACTTGGCAGAAACTAGCGCTGCATATTGAAGGCTGTACGGCAGCGGCAGAGAGGCCAGACCCAATAGAGTCGTTCGCGCTTGGATATTTGGATTTTGCGGTCGCTAATGAGGGCTTGTGGAGGATGTTATTTGAGCATCAGCTACCTGTGGGTAAGGAAATTCCTGAAGATTATTTACAGGCGCAAGTCACTGTTTTTTTGCTGGCTGAGAGACAGCTTAAGCAGCTTGATAGTCAGTACCCTAGTGAGCAAGTACATCAAGCTGCTCGAGTACTGGTTAATAGTATGCAAGGAGTGAGTATGCAATTATTAATGCAGCCGCTTTCTGATGAAAGTATAGCAGTGGCTAAATTAGAAATGTTATTGTTGGCGAGTTGTTTTATGAAAGGCTGGCAAGGGGGGTGAAGTTGAGCATTTCGCAGCTGAGCAGCTTTTCCTGTATTCCACAAGCTGCATACAGGCTACATTTCAGGGGATTATTAAGTCCTTGTCCTTAGTTGTATTACCGCTGAGGTTGTTTTGGAAGGTAGTAAGTAATAATTATGGTCATACATAAGGTGAAAATACCTAAACTCAGCATAGCAATAACGGGGTTAATATCGATTGAGCTTGCGTAGGTATAACAGCCGACACCTATTAGCATCGCAACATTCTGGAAGAAGTTTTGTAGTGCAACGGCGGCTCCACTACCAATACTTTGCTGGCCTAATTCTTGTAATGCAGCATTAATTGGCACGATAAACATGCCGCCAGCACAGCCAATAGCCAGTAAAACAGCTCGCGCAGCCCAAACGGTGTCAGTTAAGCTTAATAGCATAATAAAAATAGCCATAATAGCGGCAGGAAAACGTGCGCGGCGTATGTTTTCTAGTGAGATGATACGCGGTACAAGCGCGGAGCCGATAATAATACCGATAGCTAGAAATAGAGTTAATTCAGCGATTTCACTGGCGGTCTTGCTTAGTAAAACGAGTGGGGCCCAGGCAATTAAGATAACTCGCAAGGTTGCTGCGGCTAACCAAAACATGGATGCACCTAAAATTGCAAAGCGTGAACGTGGAGTAGCAAGGAATTCTTTTAAATGTCGTGCAAATAATGCGATTTTCCAGCCTGGCTCTGCGGATTTTCTTGCGTGGCTGGGTAAAAGCAAAGTAATCAGTGCGGAAAGGATAAAGATGACAATAATAGCGCTTAAAGCCATGTCGATAGAATAATCTGCTAATTGAGCGCCGACTACCATACCTAATAAAATGGCAAAAATTGTTGAACCTTCGATCCAGCTATTGGCTTTAACTAATAAGTGATGCTCTGCCAGTTCAGGCAAGATACCATATTTTGCTGGGCTATAAAGTGCAGCACCAGTACCGACTAAGGCATAGGCAAGTAAAGGTTCGACATGTAAAAGTAATAAGCCCGCCCCTGTTGCTTTAATTATGTTGGCCACAATTAATACGTGAGATTTTGCATGCTGATCAGCAAAGCCGCCAACCCAAGGGGCAAAAATCACAAAGGCAATTAAAAACATGCTTTGTAACGCGGGGACATACCAAGTCGCTAAAGTAGCTGACTGCATGACCATGGCAATAACGGTGAATAAAATTGCATTATCAGCAAAAGCGGATAAAAATTGCGCTACAAGTAATGGGTAGATTTTTTTATTCATAAACTGGATATGACTTTGCGTTAGGTTATGGCAAAGTATATATTAATTTCCTGAGTATTTTTTCTTAAAAAGCGTTATTCAGATTTACTTTATATAGTGATGAACCAAAAAGAAAATTATCACATTCGCCGTAGCGCTCGTGCCAAGCGTGCGAGGATTATTGTTACTGCTGAAAAAATAGAAGTGGTTGCACCTTTACGTATGCCGGAAAAACAAATTCACCAGTTTGTTGCGGCTAAACAAGTATGGCTGGAGTCGGCAAAAAATAAAGTGCAAAGGCATGTCGAGAATATTGCACGTTTTTCACCTGCTGAATATAAAGAGGGCGCTTTGGTTCCCTATCAAGGTGAGCGCTATGTATTGGCGATTAAATTCAGTCAGAATAAACAAATAAAAATTACTTTTGAACAGGATTTTATTGCCTATGTACCGGAAAGTTTTTTGGCTAACTTAAGTTCGGAAGAGTTGAGTGATCATATTCGTCGAGCATTTATTCATTGGGTGGCGGAGATGGCGGCAAAGAAAAGTGCTTTTTATATAGATAAATATGCGGCACTGTATCAGCTATCGCCGCGTTCTATTACGATTAAAGAGCAAAAGAGTCGCTGGGGAAGTTGTGGCATTCACAATGATATTAATTTGAATTGGTTGTTGATTTTAGCGCCTGCCGAAGTATTGGAGTATGTTGCTATACATGAGTTATGTCATATTCAAGAGCGTAATCATTCGGCTGCCTTCTGGCTTTTAGTGGCTAAGCATTGTCCGAATTATAAGTATCATCGTGGCTGGCTAAAACAGCACGGTGCGAGCTTGATGTTGGGCTTGTAAAAAGAGGCTATCATTTTAAAACGGGGCGTATGACAGGGGCGCAATATTTAGCTACGAATTAAGGCGGGCAACTGAAAATTGTAGGGCGTGGCTTTCTGTAACGTGTAGTGTTTGGCGTAAGCTGTAATTCATAATACAATGGACGGATTTTTAATTGTAAAAGAAACGCTATGACAAAACTAAAATGTGCTGTGATTGGAACTGGGTATTTGGGTAAATTCCATGCGGAAAAATATGCCTCTCTCCCTGATTGTGAATTGGTCGCGGTTGTCGATATTAATGAGCAAGCGGCTAAAGATGTTGCTGAAAAGCATGGTGCGGAAGCTTTGACTGATTATCAGTCTTTATTAGGTAAGGTTGATGCGGTCAGTATTGTGGTACCTACGACTTTACATCATCAAGTCTCTAAAGATTTTTTAAATGCTGGCGCGCATGTTTTAGTTGAAAAGCCGATTACTGTCACCGTTGAAGAAGCAGATGAACTGATTGCGATTGCTAAAGAAAAAAAACTTATTTTACAGGTGGGGCATTTAGAGCGCTTTAACCCTGCGGTAATGGGGCTGGGTAAACTAGAGGATAAGCCTTTATTTATTGAATCGCATCGTTTATCGCCTTTTAATCCACGTGCTAATGATGTCAGTGTAGTTTTGGATTTAATGATTCATGATATTGATATTATTCTAGCCATTGTTGATTCTGAAGTTGAACGTATGGAAGCGAGTGGTACTGCAGTATTAACTAAAGGCACTGATATTGCGAATGCACGATTAACGTTTAAAAATGGATGTGTTGCTAATGTTACGGCTAGCCGTATTAGCATGAAGATGGAGCGCAAAATGCGTATGTTCCGTCCGAATTCGTATATTTCAATTGATTTCCAAAACCGCGTGTTAACTAAGCATTTTGCGGGGACTAAAGAAATGTTTCCTGGCGTACCTGAAATCGAAACAGAAAAATCTGTTTTTGAAAATGGCGATGCTTTGTTAGAAGAAATTAAACATTTTGTGGACTGTATTCATACAGGAAATACGCCTGATGTATCTGGTGAAGCAGGTCGTCGTGCTTTAGCTACTGCGATTGAAATTACTAAATTACTTCAATAGCTTTGCTGTAGCTTATCTGCATCTGTAATATTGCTTAGAAATAGGCGAAACACTCACATAAAAAATAAAAGGTAGTAACAATTATGATTCCAATGGTAGATCTAAAAGCGCAGTACGCTGAGATAAAAGATGAAATTGAGCAAGGCTTAGCGCAAACAATAGAAAATTGTTCTTTTATTTTAGGCCCTAACGTACAAGGCTTTGAAAAAGAAGCGGCTGAGTATTTAGGTGTCAAGCATGCCATTGGTGTTGCTTCAGGTACAGATGCTTTACATTTGGCTTTATTAGCTGAAGGAATCGGTGCAGGTGATGAGGTCATCACGACATCATTTACCTTTATTGCTACCGCTGAAGCTATTCGTTATGTAGGTGCAATACCTGTATTTGTTGATGTAGATCCTAAAACATACAATATTACGGCAGAAGCCATTGAAGCAGCTATTACTGATAAAACGACTGCAGTAATGCCAGTGCATATTTTTGGTCAGCCGGTTAATATGGCAGCAATTAAAGCAGTTTGTGATAAGCATAATCTAAAAATTGTAGAAGATTGCGCGCAGTCATTTGGCGCGTCTATTGATGGAAAACAAACCGGTAGCATCGGTAATGCTGCAGGCTATAGTTTTTTTCCAAGTAAAAATTTAGGTGCATTTGGTGATGGTGGCCTCGTTGGAACGAATTCTGACGAAACGGCTGAAATGCTAAAGCAATTACGGAACCATGGATCTAAAGTTCGCTATTATCATGATGTGATTGGTTTTAATAGCCGACTTGATGAGATGCAAGCTGTTGTTTTGCGTGCTAAGTTAAAGCGAATTGACCGTTATAACGATAGCCGTCGTCATGTGGCGCATTTGTATTCGGAATTAATGGCTGATTTGCCGCTTGAAACGCCATATGAAGATGGTATCGGTAGGCATGTGTATCATCAATACACGCTATTATCTGATCGTCGCGATGAAATTTTAGAGGCTTTACAAGCTAAGAACATCGCTTGTTCAGTTTTTTACCCTGTTCCTTTACACCAGCAAAATGTTTTTAAAGAAGACTGTGCAGGTTTAAGTTTACCTAATACAGAAGCAATTGCGGCACGTTGTTTGTCTTTACCTATCTGTTCTGAGTTAAGTGATGAATCTGTTAAAGAGATTGTTGCTGTGATTCGTAGCGTGTTTGAAAAGTAAATAATTCTTTTTAGAGTGCTTGTATTTGAAACTAAAAATACTAAGGAGCGAGGTATTATTAAATTCTCGTTCCTAACTCAAGCTATGGTATAAAATTGATAAATAAATCCTTTGTTTACGCTTTAGATTTTGATGGTGTTATTTGTGATAGTGCAATAGAGACTGCGATGACGGGCTGGAAAGTAGCCATTCAAGTCTGGCCTGATATGGCAGGCACTGCTCCAAGTAACACGCATATAAAACAGTTTCAAGCTTTACGCCCCTATTTGGAAACAGGGTATGAAGCGGTTATTTTTATGCGTTTATTGCAGCAAGGTGAAACAGTTGGACATATTCAAGCCAATATTCAGCAGTTTTTTGCGAAATTTGCCTCCGATACTCCTTTGCTAAAGAAACTATTTGGACAAACGCGCGATCAATGGATACAGCAAGATCAAGAAGAGTGGATTACTATGAACCCCTTGTTTGCTGATATTGCTGAAAAATTACGTCAATTAAAGGGCTGTAACTGGTATATCGTGACAACTAAGCAAGAGCGTTTTGTCGAACAAATTTTAGCAGCTAATCAGGTGGAGATGCCTGTCGATATTTATGGTTTAGATCGCCAGATGAGTAAGTCAGCGGTATTGGCTGAGTTAATTGCTAAGCACCAAAAAGAAAAAATTTGTTTAATTGAAGATCGGTTGCCTACTTTACTGAAAGTGCAAAGCCAAGAAGATTTAAGTGAAGTTGACTTGCAGTTAGTAGACTGGGGGTATAATACTGAACAAGACAGAAAAAAGGCTAGGGGTTCTGGAATTCCAGTTATTTCTTTGCCTGAGTTTTTGTCGTGATAGATACTTAATTTAGATTGGGGATAGAGGATGACTGAGCAAGCTTACACAGAATCTGAAGTTGAAGGCCGATTAACAGCTGAGTTGCCGCACTGGGTTTATGAAAAAGGCTGGATTCGGCGAAAAATAAAAACCAGCGGTTGGAAAGCCAGTTTAATGGTAGTCAATACCGTGGGTCATTTAGCTGAAAAAGCGTGGCATCATCCTGATTTAACCGTGTCTTACGCATTTGTGATTGTCAAATTAGTCACGCACTCTGCCAAAGGTATTACTGAAAAAGATTTTGCCTTAGCGAAAAAAATTGAAGAAGTCGTCATGTGGGATGCAGCAGAAACATCAGCAGGTGTTTTTGAAGGCACGCCCGATGACCCACGGTTTAAATATATTAAAAAAGATAACTAAGAGGAATAGCGAGTGACTGAAATAACTGAAGTACCCAGTCCTTTTTGCGGTATTGGAGCTGATGATCTGACTATTCAAGTCGACGGTTTGTCGCTGAAAGTGAGCGCCAATGGTTGTACAGTGAATACACCTGCGTTTGAGCAAACGATAACAGATACCAGTGCGCGCGTGGACGGTAAGAAAGTTAGTTTGGATATCGCTGTTACGAAAGCGGCTGAATTGTTGCGGGTGAGTAATCAACCTGTGATTGGCGGTTGCGCGACCGATGTTAATGGTATGCGTGGCGTTATGGCGGTGGCTGATAAAGCAGGTGCAGTCGTTGATAATATGAATTTTACCGCAGCGCGTCGTAACTTTTTAGCTTTGCAAGATACCGGCTGGATGACGACGACCTTAGCAGAGGTGAAAAATCGTTGTGATTATTTATTAGTGGTTGGTGTTGATTTAGAAGGCTTTTCTCCACGCTTTTTTGAGCGTTATATGTGGAATAAAGAATCCATGTTTTTGGATGATACCAGTCAGCGTGAAGTAGTTTATTTAGGTAAAGCACCCTCAGCTGATGCTTCGACTTCACCGGCAGGAGTTAAAGCTAAAGTACTGGAATGTGCTGATGCAGATTTACCTGAAGTGATGGCGGTGTTACGCGCTTTAGTGAAAAATAAAAAGATTGTTGCTGAATCAGTTTGTGGTATCGCAGTGAGTGATTTACAAACGGTAGCAGAGCAGTTAAAAGCGGCTAAATATGGCGTAGTAGCTTGGGCGGCAGGTGCTTTAGGTTTTGATCATGCTGAACTGACTGTACAAATGCTTACGGAAATGGTCAAAGATATTAATACCATGGATACGCGTTGCTCTGGTTTTCCATTGGGCGGCAAAGAAGGTGACCAAACAGCTAATCAAGTCTGTGGCTGGATCTCGGCTTACCCTGCAAGAGCACGTTTTTCCAGTGGCTTTCCTGAATATGATCCGTTTCTCTATGATACTAATGTGATGTTAGCTAATGGCGAAGCGGATGTTTTGGTTTGGGTGCAAGCTTTTAATAGTGCTTCTGTACCACCTGCGACAGACTTGCCTACGATTGTAGTCGCTCGTTCAGGTATGACTTTTACTAAAGAGCCAGATGTATTTATTCCCGTCGGAACGCCAGGTATAGATCATGCGGGTCACGCTTATCGTTTAGATAATGTGGTCGCCATTCGTCTTAAAAAATTACGTGATTCAGGCTTGCCTAGTACGGCTGAGGTTTTGAATGCAATTGAACACGCTTTGTAGGAAAGAATAATCATGTTGATAAAATTAACAGGTGGAACCGTTTATGACCCTGCCAGTGGTATTGATGGTCAGGTGCAAACACTTTATGTTCAGGATGGACGTTTTGTAAAACAGCCCGCCGCTGATGTAAAAATTGATAAAGAGTACGATTTAAAAGGCAAAGTCGTAATGTCGGGCGCGATTGATATGCACACGCATATCGGTGGCGGTAAAGGTAATATTGCGCGGATGTTGATTCCTGAGGATCATCGTCATGATCCAGTACATCGTTCTGATATTACCCGTTCAGGCTGTGGTCATGCCATGCCTAGCTCATTTACTACGGGTTATCGTTATGCAGAAATGGGTTATACCGCAGGGTTTGAGCCTGCAGTATTACCGATTAATGCCCGTCAAGCGCATATGGAAATGGGTGATATTCCCATTTTAGATAAGGGTGGCTATGTGATGCTCGGCAGTGATGATTATTTACTGCGTATGCTCACCGCGAAAAAAGATCAAAAAGCGATTAATGATTATGTCGCTTGGACAATGAATGCGGCCAAAGCTATCGGTGTTAAAGTGGTGAATCCAGGTGGTATTAATGCCTTTAAATTTAACCAACGCAAATTAGAGCTAGACGAACAAAATGCCCATTACGGCGTAACTCCCCGTGACATTTTGCAAGTATTAGCGACAGCTGTGAAAGAAATTGGGGTTAAACATCCACTGCACGTACATGGTTGTAACTTAGGTGTGCCAGGTAATGTTGAAACCACTTTAGATACTATTCAGGGTATCGGCGGCTTGCCTATGCATTTAACGCATATTCAATTCCATAGTTATGGCACTGAAGGCGATTTTAAATTCTCTTCAGGTGGTGCGGCAATTGCTGAAGCAATTAACAAAAATAAAAATATTACTGCAGATGTAGGGCAGATTTTATTTGGTCAAACGATTACTGCTTCAGGCGATAATATGCGTCAGCATGCCAATCATGGCTTTGCTAACCCGAATAAATGGGTGTGCATGGATATTGAATGTGATGCAGGTTGTGGTGTTGTACCGTTTAAGTATCGCGACCAAAACTTTGTTAATGCACTGCAATGGGCGATTGGCTTAGAAATTTTCTTATTGGTAGATGATCCATGGCGTGTGTTTTTAACCACCGATCATCCAAATGGAGCACCGTTTACCACTTATCCGCATTTAATCCGTTTATTAATGGATAAAAGTTTCCGTAACGATATGCTGTCAACGATCCATCCAGAAGCGCAAAAAATGACTACTTTAGCGTCGATTGACCGTGAATACAGTCTACAAGAAATTGCGATTCTAACGCGTGCAGGCGCGGCTAAATTAGTTGGTTTAGATGACCGAGGTAGTTTAGGAGAAGGCGCATGGGCGGATATTACCGTTTATACGGATAATGTTGATCGCGAAAAAATGTTTGAAAAGCCAGATTATGTTTTCAAAGACGGTGAGTTAGTGGTCGTTGATGGTAAGGTGGTGCATACCACATGGGGTACGACGCATATTGTCCGCCCTGATTGGGATATTTCGGTTGAGCAAGATTTACAAAAATATTTTGATCGGTTTATGACTATGAAAGTCGGTAACTTTAAAATCAGCGATGATGAAATGACCGAAGATGGTCGTGGTAGTTTGACGGCGCATACCCTAAATTCTATTTCATGATGACTGCATTATTACTAAAAGTGAGTTCTTAAATTATGATTATTAATGGTGTAAGCATTGACGCTACCTTTGCGGAAGCGTTTCCAATGAAAGCAACGCGCGCAATTATTACCGCGCAAAATGAAAAATGGGCGATGATTTCTGCACAAGCGATGACCGGTTTTGCAACTTCAGTGATTGCTTGTGGCTGTGAGGCAGGTATTGAGCGTGTACTAGATCCCTCTGAGACGCCAGATGGTCGGCCAGGTGTTTCTGTCTTGATTTTTGCGATGGGTGGTAAAGGTTTAGCTAAACAACTAGAAACACGTGCGGGTCAGTGTGTATTAACGTCGCCAACCTCAGCCTTATTTGCAGGGATTGATGATGGTTTACAGATTCCTTTAGGAAAAAATTTACGTTATTTTGGTGATGGCTTCCAAACTTCTAAAAAAATTGATGGTAAACGTTACTGGCGTGTACCTGTCATGGATGGTGAATTTTTGACTGAAGCAACCACAGGTCGTGTTGATGCAGTTGGTGGTGGTAATTTTTTGGTCTTAGCAGAGTCGCAACCTCAAGCTTTAGCGGCCTGTGAAGCGGCGATTATAGAAATGAAAAAAATGCCGAATGTGATTATGCCATTTCCTGGTGGCGTAGTACGCTCAGGATCTAAAGTGGGTTCTAAATATCCTGCATTGGGTGCATCTACCAATGATGCATTCTGCCCAACCTTAAAAGGGATCACCAAAACGGATTTATCACCTGAAATTGAATCAGTGATGGAAATCGTTATTGATGGTTTGACCAAAGAAGATATTGACAATGTCATGCGCGTAGGTATTCAAGCAGTTTGTGACTTGGGTGCTAGCAATGGTATTAAGCGTATTAGTGCAGGAAATTACGGTGGTAAATTAGGGCCGTTCCATTTTCATTTACAGGAGATTATGGCATGAGTGCTTTAACTTTTACTGTCAAACAAGAAACTGCACAACGTGTGGATATGTCGCCTTTATCGTGCCAGCTATTAAAAGATTTAAGTGTGGCTGATATTTCTGCCATTGAATTACAAAATGGTAAGCGCAAATTGCGTGTTGATGAATTATTTGAAATAACAGGTTCAGATACACAGAAAATTCTTATTAAAAATAGCTTTGCTAAATTAGATTTTATTGCCAAAGATTTACAAGAGGGCAGTGTTACCGTTGAAGGTGAGGCGGGAGCTTATTTAGCGATAGGTATGAAATCTGGATCGGTCACCGTCAATGGTAATGCAGGTTTGTATGCTGCTTGTGAAATGAAAAATGGTTTATTAACTATTAATGGTAATGCTGGTGATTTTTTAGGCGCGGCTTTGCCTGGTAATAAACAAGGCATGAAAGGCGGTACGATTATTGTTAAAGGTAATGTTGGTCAGCGTGCTGGTGATCATATGCGTCGCGGTACGATGCTTATAGAAGGCAATGCGGGGGATTATTGTGGTTCACGTATGGTTGCAGGCACGATTGCGGTGATGGGTTCAACAGGTCATTTTTTAGGTTATGCGATGCAGCGTGGTACTTTGTTGTTATGGCAACAACCGATCTTATCGGCAACGTTTAATGACTGTGGTTCACATACCTTGGCCTTTTTACCAATTTTATTTAAATCCTTTGCTAAATTAGACTCTAAGTTTGCTGATGCAACACAGGCTTTTGATCGAGTGCAACGTTTTGGTGGTGATATGGCTGAAAAGGGTCGAGCAGAAGTGTTAGTTAAGCTGTAATTTCATTTTTCAGGTCGATTACTTTAGGTTTTAATACATTGGCAATAGAAGTTAGCAATTTAGTACAAACGCGTATTCCAACCAAGCATGGCGAGTTTGTATTGCATTATTTTAGTAATACCCTAGATGATAAAGAGCATGTCGCTTTTGTTTTCGGAAACGTCACAAATAAAACGCAAGTCCCTGTACGCATACATTCGGAATGTTTCACCGGTGATGTATTTGGTTCGCGGCGTTGTGATTGCGGTGAGCAATTAGATAAAGCTTTACAGTTAATTAGTGAGCACGGTTTTGGCGTATTAATTTATTTACGCCAAGAAGGGCGGGGTATAGGCTTGTTGAAAAAATTACAAGCCTATAATTTACAAGATCAAGGAATGGATACTGTCGATGCGAATATTCATTTGGGTCATTTAGCGGACGAGCGTGAATATAGCATTGCTGCTTTAATGCTAGAAAACCTCCAGATTAATTCTATTCAGTTAATTACTAATAATCCAAATAAGATTGATCAGCTTCAGTCTTTAGGTATTAATGTCGAAGGGCGTATTCCGATAGAAATAGAATCTAATTGTGACAACAAGTCTTATTTGCAAACGAAAGCAGATAAGATGGATCATTTTTTGAATAAAGTGAAAAAATAGTTTTATACCTTGTGGTGATTACTATGTAATTGCTGGGGATTTTCAGAACGGAACTTCACAAGGTATAATAATCAATTTACTATCATGCATTGGTGATAGTTGTTAGTAATAAACGGTAGAAACCTAAGCAGTCTATGACGCAGAAATTATTTGTTTTGACAACCGGTTGTCAAATGAACGAGTACGATTCGGATAAAATGGCCGACGTACTAAAAGCCTCTCATGGCATGGAATTAGTTGAAGCACCTGAAGAAGCGGATGTTTTGTTGTTAAATACTTGTTCTATTAGAGAAAAAGCGCAAGAGAAAGTCTTTTCTTTGCTGGGGCGCTGGCGCAAGATAAAAGACAAGCGCCCTGATGTGATTATTGGTGTCGGTGGTTGCGTTGCTAGTCAAGAAGGTGTCGCTATTCAAAAGCGAGCGCCTTTTGTTGATATTGTTTTTGGTCCTCAAACATTACATCGCTTACCTGAATTATTAAATAAAGCACGCAGTGGCGAAAAACGCGTGGTTGATATTTCTTTTCCAGAAATTGAAAAGTTCGATGCTTTACCTGAGCCTCGTGCTGAAGGGCCAAAGGCTTTTGTTTCGGTTATGGAAGGTTGTAGTAAATACTGTACCTTCTGTGTTGTACCGTATACGCGTGGTGAGGAAATTAGTCGCCCAGTACAAAGTGTATTAGAAGAAATTACTAGCTTAGCTGAACAAGGTGTACGTGAAGTCAACCTACTCGGACAAAATGTTAATGCTTATCGTGGCGAAATGGACGAGGGCGAAATAGCTGATTTTGCCTTGTTATTGCATTTTGTTGCGGCAATTGATGGTATTGATCGTATCCGCTTTACGACCTCACACCCCATTGAATTCACCGATGAATTAGTCGATGCTTTCGAAGCTATTCCTGAGTTAGTCAGTCATTTACACTTACCAGTACAAAGCGGTAGTGACAATGTATTAGCAATGATGAAACGAGGGCATACGCGAGCGGATTACCTTGCAACCATGGAAAAGGTTAAGGCAGTACGTCCAGGAATTAGTTTATCTTCTGATTTTATTATTGGTTTCCCTGGTGAAACAGATCAAGATTTTGCAGATACATTGGATTTAATTGAGCAAGTGGGTTTTGATTTCTCTTATAGTTTTATTTATAGTGCGCGCCCTGGTACGCCAGCGGCAGAATTCCCTGATGATACCACCGGTGATACTAAAAAAGAAAGACTGAGCATATTACAAAAACGCTTAGATGAAATGACCATGGCTATTTCTAATGGCATGATTAATACCGTGCAAACGGTTTTAGTAGAAGGACTTTCTAAGAAAAACCAATTACAAGTGACCGGGCGTACTGAAAATAATCGTGTTGTGAATTTTATTGGTCACCCACGTCTAGTTGGCCAGTTTGTTGATGTTTTGATTACTGAAGCATTACCCAATTCTTTAAGAGGTCGAGCGGTTGAGTCCTCTCTTGATAAAATCATTCATAAGGCTTAATGCGTGAGTACAGAAACGGTAGAATTAATTTTAGAGCCCGCTGATAATCAACGCTTAGCTAATTTATGTGGTGAGTTTAATGGGAATTTACAACAAATTGAACAGCGCTTGCAAGTAGAGATTGCCAATCGTGGCAACCAGTTTAATGTCACTGGGACTACAGAGGCGATTAAAGGGACAGAAGCAGTATTGCATAAGCTCTTTATTGAAGCCGAGCATGAAGAAATTACTCCTGAACATATACATTTGTCGATGCAGGATGCGCATATAGAAGATCTTGCTCAAGATGCTGTTGATGATGAACTTTCCGAAGTGTTTATTAAAACCAAACGCGGTGTTCTCAAAGGACGAGGTGCAAATCAAAAAGATTATTTGAGAAGAATCTTAAGCCATGATATTAATTTTGGTGTCGGGCCAGCAGGAACAGGAAAAACTTATTTAGCTGTTGCTTGTGCCGTTGAGGCCTTGCAGTCAGAGCAAGTTCGACGTATTGTTTTAGTTAGACCGGCAGTAGAAGCAGGCGAGAAATTAGGTTTTTTACCTGGTGATATGGCACAAAAAGTTGATCCGTATTTACGCCCTTTGTATGATGCTTTGTATGAAATGTTAGGTTTTGAGCGTGCGGAAAAATTAATTGAACGTAAAATTATAGAAGTTGCGCCGTTAGCCTTTATGCGTGGACGGACATTGAATGACTCATTTATTATTTTAGATGAGGCGCAAAATACGACGACTGAGCAGATTAAAATGTTTTTAACCCGTGTAGGTTTTGGTTCGACCGCCGTCATTACGGGTGATATTACGCAAATTGATTTACCCACTGATAAGATGTCGGGTTTAAAGCATGTACTTAAGGTGTTAGAAAAAGTAGAAGGTATTAGTTTTACATTTTTTAGTGCTAAAGATATCGTACGTCACCCCTTAGTACAGCGTATTGTGGTTGCTTACGAGAATTACGAGCGAGCGCATAATTAATGCAATTACGACAATTAGATATTCAGCGTATTGTTGAGCTAGACTCTTTACCTAGTGATGATGATTTTCAGTTGTGGGTAGACAAAGCGCTTGCTGATTATAGTCAAGATGCTGAAGTTGTGATTCGTATTGTTGATACTGAGGAAATGACAGAGCTAAACAGTCAATACCGAGCTAAGCAAGGCCCAACTAATATTTTAAGTTTCCCCTTTGAATTGCCAGGTGGGGTTGAAAGGATTGATTTATTAGGTGATTTAGTGGTTTGTGCAGCAGTGTTAGAACAAGAAGCAAAGCAACAAAACAAGGCATTAAGCGCGCATTGGGCACATATAGTTATACATGGTGTTTTACATTTGTTAGGCTATGATCATCTAACAGATGATGAAGCTATAGTAATGGAAAGCAAAGAAGTTGTGTTGTTACAAGAATTGCACATTGATAATCCTTATCAGGAGAAAGAAGTAAATGGCTGACGAGCTCGCGGATAGTACTAAACCTCCGCAAAAAAGTTGGATGGGACGTATAGGTCAAATCATGAGTAGTGAACCTCAAGATAGAGGAGATTTACTTGAAATTTTGAGGGAAGCTGAAGGAAAGCATCTTCTTGATAAATATGCTTTAGAAATGTTAGAGGGTGTTTTAAATGTTTCTGAGCAACGCGCACGAGATGTTATGGTGCCGCGAAAAAAAATGATCGTACTAAAAAAGGATGCGTTATTAGCTGAAATTTATTCAACCGTTATTGAGTATGGTCACTCTCGTTTTCCTGTTATTGGTGAAGATAAAAGTGAAGTTGTTGGTATCTTATTAGCTAAAGATTTATTGGCTCATGCGCTTAATAATAAAGATATTAAGGTTGAAGAGTTGATGCGCACGCCGACAGTTGTGCCGGAAAGTAAGCGACTGAATGTGTTATTAAAAGAGTTTCGAGCTAAGCGTAATCATATGGCTATTGTTGTCGATGAATATGGCGCGGTAGCTGGCGTAGTCACCATTGAAGATGTGTTAGAGCAAATTGTCGGTGAAATAGAGGACGAGCATGATTACGCTGATGAGGAATATATAACTAAACGCAATGATAAAGAATATATAGTTCAAGCATTAACGCCATTAGAAGATTTTAATGAGTACTTTTCAACGAATTTTGATACTGAAGCATTTGATACAGTAGGTGGATTTATTGTTGGTCGTTTAGAGCATATGCCTAGGAAAGGTGAAAAAGTGGAAGAGGGCCGGTTTCGCTTTGAAGTCATGCGTGCAGATGGTCGCCGGGTGCATTTGCTTAAATTGAAAATAAAGAGTAAAAATAAAAAACAGTAATTAAGCTAAGTTAAAACTATAGGATGTAGATGATGGGTAATATTCATATAAAGAATAAAGTGACAGCGAGTATTTTGGCAGTATCACTAAGTTTAGCCTTGGTGGGTTGTGAAACTGAAGAGGAAGCCGCAGAAAGCCATCTAAAAAGAGGTAAGGAATTACTGGAGAAAGGTGACTTTGCAGCCGCCCAGCTGGAATTAAAAACGGCTAAGCAAGGAAATAAATCGACCGGAGAAACCTATTTTTACTTGGCCTTATTGGATGAAAAGGCCAGAAACTATTATGCAATGCAGGATAATTTAGAGAAGACTTTAAAGCTAGAGCCTGAGCACCAACAAGCACATATTAAACTGGGCAAGCTGAAATTGCTGATGGGCGAAGTAGATAAAGCGCATGAGCATGCTGATGTTTTATTAGTCAAAAATCCTCAAGACATAGAAGCCTTGGTTTTAAAATCGTCGGCCTTGTTAAGAGAGAAAAAACAGGATGAAGCTTTAGCAATTATCAATTCTATCTTAGAAACAAATGCTGTGCATGTCGAAGCCTTGACATTAAAATCTATGATTTTAATGCAGCAAGATAAACAAGTAGAGGCTTTATCGTTGATGGATAAAGCGATTGCCGAAGATGAAAAAAATGTTGCTTTGCATTTGTTTAAAGTCCAAATTCACGCCAAACAAAACGATGTTGATGCGGTTATTAAGGACTATTTAACATTAATCGCTCTTTTCCCTAAAAATGATACCTATAAAATTACACTCGCTAAGGTCTATGCTAAATCAGGGAAAGTGGATGAAGCCGAGGGCTTATTACGCAACCTAGTAATAGCAAAACCGAATGATTTAACACCCAAAGTCTTATTATTAGAATTTCTTGCTGCTACAGCTAGTGAAAAGGTTGATGCTCAAATTCAAGTATTTAGTGACGAACTCGCTAATCAACCCAAGCAGTTATTTGATTTTTCTAAATGGATGTTAGCTAAAGGTAATGGCCCAAGAGCTAAAGAGTTGCTCCAACAAGTGGTAGCAGCAGAAGGAAATTCAGATATTGGAATGGAAGCTAATATTTTATTAGCAAAAATTGCATTCGATTCGGGTGATTATGCGAGTACTGAAAACATTGCAACTACTATACTAGCCGATTCACCCAATAGTGTTGATGCGAAATTATTAAAAGTACGTCTTTTATTAGTTAAAGAGCAATATGCGCAAGCACATGCGTATTTAGATAAAATTATTTGGAGCTATCCTAAATCAGATGAAGCTTTGGTTTTAATGGCGCAAGTCTATTTAGTTGAAGGTGATAGACAAAAAGCACAGAATACATTTAAATCAGCGTTAAATATTAATCCTGCAAATACTCAAGCTGTTTTAGCTACGTTTAATCATTTAATGGCGCAGCAAGATACAAAATATGCGCGAGAATTAATTGAGAAGGCTTTAAGAAAAGAACCAAAAAATTTAGTTTTTATACAAAAGATTGTTCAGTTAGATTTGTTGGAAGAGAAATGGGATGAAGCGAGTAAAGCTGTTTCCCAACTCGCTAGATTAGCTAAAGGTCAAAATTTAGCTAAATTTTATCAAGCGAATATCTTGCAAGGGAAAGGTGAGTATGAGAAAGCAATAGCGGCTTATAAAGAGATTTTGGTTAAATTTCCACAGCAACGACAAGTGTTACAGAATCTAAGCGTATGCTATGAAAAGCTTAATAAACGATCAAAAATGCTCAGTTTTCTGCAGAACAAAATTAAAGAAAATAAAGGTAATGTGGCCGCTGTTTTATTATTATCCGAATTATATGTAAAAGATAAAAAGTACACTAAAGCTATCTCTTTATTAAAAAAATTAATAAAGGGTCAACCACAAATCGCTTTAGCGCAACACCATTTAGCTACAGTTTATATAGCTATGGGTAAAACTGATAAAGCAATATCTGTTTACCAAGACGGTTTAAAAGTGCACCCTAAGAATATAAGGTTATCTTTAGCACTAGCATCACTCTATGAACAGCAAAAAAAGTTTAAGTTAGCTATAGGTATTTATGAGCAACTTATTGCTAATGCCCCTGAATTAGATGTTGCGACTAATAACTTAGCTACTTTATTGGTTGATAACTATCCTACAGCAGAGAATTTAAAGCGCGCTCAGCAATTAACGGAATCATTTGCTAATTCTGAACAGGCTTATTATCAAGATACATATGCATGGGTTTTATTACATAATGGTGATATAAAGGGTTCAGTAAAAATATTTAAACAACTCATTATTAAGTCTCCTAATACTCCTGTCTTTAGGTATCATTTAGGTATAGCTGAATATAAAAATGGGAATAATAGTACTGCCTTGGTGCAGGTAGATCAGGCTATTGAATTAGCAAAGCAAGGTGCTTTATTTCCAGAACGTAAAGTAGCAGAACAAATGAAGCAGAAAATTATTAATACAATGCGTGGACATTAGCTTTATCAGTGCTTAGGAGCATGTATTACTACCTCCCCTTTGCTCTTTAGTAATAATATGAATTATATAAAATATAGAGGAAAAAAAATGGCACAACCTAGTTATAAGGTTCTGATTTTAATCATGTGTTCTTTAGTATTTGCAGGGTGCTCGTATCCCCCATTAAAAAATGATGCAACATTATCGGATGATTACACTTATATAATCGGCCCTGGAGACAATGTTAATATTTTTGTTTGGGGGCACCCCGATGTCTCTATGTCGGTTCCTGTGCGACCTGATGGTAAAATTACTCTCCCTCTTGTTGAAGATGTAGTTGCTATCGGTAAAACACCATATGAAATGGCACGAACTATGGAGAAGGAGTTAGGTGTTTATATTAGAGACCCCAAAGTAGTTGTTATGGTGACAGGGTTTCAAGGCGTGTATGAGCAGCAAGTACGTATAGTAGGCCAAATTAGTGGTGGAGGTAGCAGTGGAGGTAGCAGTGGAGGTAGCAGTGGAGGTAGCGGTGGAGGTAGTCGTTATAGTGGGCAAACTGTTCCTTATCAAAAAGGAATGACATTATTAGATCTAGTTATTATTATTGGTCAGATAGGGCAGTTTGCTGATGGTAATAGAGCAAGTATTATTCGAAATGTTAATGGCAAGCCACAACAGTTTGGCGTGAAAATGGATGATTTAATTGAAGATGCAGACATGTCTCTTAATGTTAAAATTATGCCAGGTGATATTTTAGTAATTCCAGAAGCCTTCTTTTAAATAAAAAGGAATATTCCTTAATAGCTTTGGGTTATCTATCATATTTTTCAGTTATGGAAAATATGATAATTCGTTTTTGATATTGAAATAATAGGTAATTGACTTGTTATTTTTTGTAAATATAGATTATTTGAAAGGTAAAGAATGCAAGATCAATTATCTGAAGTTCTATTTTATGTCAAAGGGACATTAAAATATAAATGGCTGATCATTATTACTGCTTGGCTTATTAGTAGTGCTGGGTGGGTCTTTGTCAGTACTATGCCTGATAAATACAGCTCTGAGGCAAAAGTGAGTGTTGATAGTGGCTCGATGCTGAGGCCTTTATTGCGTGGTATGGCAATACAATCTAGTACGCGTGGATTAGTTCAAGTGATGCGGCAACTTATGTTTACGCGTCCTAATTTGGAGAAAATTGCCCAATTGGGTGAATTAGATATTGACTCTAAGAACGAAGCAAAAAAACAAGCAATAGTTCAAAATTTAAAAAGTAATGTTAAGATTTCAGGCGGAAGAAATGACATATTTACCATTTCTTATGAATCCTCTGACCCTAAAAAATCACAGGATATTGTTCATGCTGTACTGACTGTTTTTTCTGAGCAGACGCAACAAAGAGGAATATCTGATACGGGTTCTGCACAGCAGTTTATTGAAGAACAAATTAGTGAATATGAAGCTCGATTAAAGAATGCAGAGAAAGCTAGAGAAAATTTTAAGCGAATTAATGCTGGTCTTTTACCGAACCAAGGAGGAGGGCAGCTAGGGACGTTAAGCTCTATCAAAGCACAGATTCAGGAAGCCCAGATGGCTTTAAGTGAGGTTAACTCCAGATGGCAGGTGCTAAATAGACAGATGGATGAGGCTTTAGAGTCTGGTGACGAAGTTGAGGATGAGTGGGGGCTTTCTGATATGGGAAGCACTGAATCCACGCCAGAAGATGCAAAAATTGCAATATTAAAGGAGCGGATGGATGAACTTTTATTGCAATATACGGGAAAGCACCCAGATGTGTTAAGTATAAAGACTACAATTCAAGACTTGCAGAAAAGTAAAATGCAGCGCTTAGAGAGTATGCCTGAGCCCACTGATAGTATTATGAGTTCTGGGGCTATTAATAACCCGTACATACAATCTTTAAAAATTGCTTTAAATAATGCCGAAGCTCAACGTGCTTCTTTGCGTTCAAGAATAGGTTTATTATCTCAAAGGAAAAATGAAATACAAAAGGGAATGGATACTAGGTTGAGCATAGAAACAGAAATGCAAAATTTGGATAGGGATTATTCGGTTATTAAATCTAACTATATGACGTTAATTCAGCGAAGAGAGCAAGCCTCTATGACTGAAAAAGCAGACAGTAGTCAAGGTATCTTAAGGTTTAAAGTTGTTGATGCACCGAGTAAAGCGCTTTCTCCCTCTGGACCTAATCGTAAGCTGTTTAATTCAGCTGCGCTTATAGTGAGTCTGCTCACAGGGCTGGTTTTGGCTTTTTTAATTTATTTTATTAGACCCACGTTTATGTCAACTCGGCAAGTTAGAACGGTAACGGGCTTACCTGTGTTGGGAAGTGTGTCTATGCAATTAAAAGAGGGAGAAAAGTCTACGAAAATCAATCAAATTTTGTTTTGGTTTTCTTTTTTTGGACTTTTACTCGCTTACTTTTTGGTAATGAGTAATGTATTGAGTTTTCGATAGAGGAAGAAACGGAATGGATATTTTAGAGAAGGCCTTAGAAAAATCTGTACAAAATGAAAGTATCGAAAATAAAAAATCAGAAAGCAAGGTTAGACCGCAATCAAATATAGAAAATAAACAGCAAACGTTTAGTCTTGACTGGGATACACTGGCTGCTGATGGGTATTTATCTCGTGAGCAAGTGAAATCAGCTTTGATTGAAGAATATAGAATGATTAAACGCCCCTTAATTACTAATGCGTTTGGTAAAGGTGCTAAAGGAATAAAGCGAGCAAATCTTATTCTAGTGACAAGTAGCATACCGGGAGAAGGCAAGTCATTTAGTGCTATTAATTTAGCGCTCAGTATTGCTAATGAAAGAGATAAAAATGTTTTATTAATTGATGCTGATGTTTCCAAACCTACTTTAGCTAAGCGACTGGGCGTTACTGAATCACTAGGGCTTATAGAGTACCTAGAAAGTGATGATGTAGACTTTTCTGATATATGTTTCAAAACGGATTTACCGGGTCTACAAGTTATCCCCGCTGGAAAGCGTCATGCCTTTTCAACTGAGTTATTAAGCAGTAATAAAATGGCAGAATTTGTTGATGAATTGAGCCAGCGTTACCCTGATCGTATTGTTATTTTCGATTCCCCGCCTTTATTAGCAGCGACACAAGCAGAGGTACTGGCTAGTTTAGTAGGGCAGGTTGTTTTTGTGATTAGTGCAGAGACTACAATGCAAAGTACAGTGCAGGATGCCATTAAAAAACTAGAATCTGTCGATGTAGTCTTAGCATTATTGAATAAATCTAAGCATGAGCTTAAGTTAGATTATTACGGTTATGGGCAGTATGGGCACTAAAAGGCAAAACTATAATAAAGTGCGTAGACTTATCGTGTTAATTGGCGCTACTTATACTATATTTGCCCAAACGTCAGTATCAGCCATTGACTTTCGATTTACGCCTAGCCTAACATTTCAAGAAACTTACTCAGATAATATAAATTTAGCCCCTAAAGGGCTAGAAAAAGGTGCATTTGTTACAGAAATTAGTCCAGGTATTTCTGTAAGAGGTATTAATGGTGGACGTTTAAATGCCAATTTTGATTATCGCATGCAAAATCTCTTTAATGCTGGAGGAGATAGGCAAGCACAAATTAATCATCAGTTGCAACTTGATACCGATTACCAAGTTATACGTAACCGGCTTAATGTCGCCGCTCGAAGTAGCTATAGCCAAGCAAATATTAGTAACCTACGCGGTGGTGACAATATTAATAATTTGGATGCACGAACAAATGTATGGACAGCGGGTACTTCAGTAAATTGGACCCCACATTTTGGGCAGTTTGCTGATGCTAATGTCAGTATAGATTTTGATTATGTAGGTAATGATAATGCTGAACAGCTAGCCAATTCCATGAACCTGAGTGAGTCCATAAGTTTAATCAGTGGCAGTGATTTTAAGCATATCACTTGGAATGCCAATTTTGATAATTCAACCCAGTTCCGAGATAATGAAGATAATGTGAGCTTTCAAAATACTACCGCCACGATAAGAGCCTGGGTGGATAGGCGATTTAATTTCTTTGGCACAGTTGGCTATGCTAATAATAGTTTTCAAAACCTAGATACTAACACGAATGGTGTTTTTTATACGGTAGGAGCGCAATGGAAGCCGAACTGGTATTTTGATATTGAAGCGGGTTATGGTAATAACTGGCATGTGGTATCTAATCTTAGTTTGAGCCGACGTACACACTTAAGTGCTGGTTATAATGATCGTTCTGTAGGTTTAAATACGGGAGGGGCATGGAATGCTTCTTTGAATCATAGTACAAAAAGATCATCATGGAATTTTACGTATTCAGAAGACACAACAACCGTTCAGCAAATATTATTAGAAGATAACCCATTTATATTTGTTGATGCAGGGGGTAATCCGCTGCTAGGTAATGATGGGCAGCCTATTATTTTTAATGCAAGTTTGCCTACCTTAACGAATGATGTGCTGGTTAGAAGAGTTGCAAATGCTTCAGTGTCTTATACAACAGGAAAGAGTAGTTTTCAGTTGGGTGGGTTTTATGAAAAAAGAGAGTATCAAAACTCAACTGCTGATCAGCAAACTGTTTATGGGGCTGATGCATCATGGAATTGGCAGTTTTCGTTAAGAACCGGCCTTCTTCTTTCACCGTCATGGCAGCGCATTACCGGAGATACTGTAGAAGTACCTACTGATGTTAATGTGAATCAAGACCGTTATCAGTTTATAGCAAGGATGACCCGCACTATACCTCTTCGGTTCGGTAGGAGTAGACTCTTAAATGCAAGTATAGAATATCGTTTTGTGCAGCAAGAAGCAGATTTAGCCGTAAACACGTATATGGAAAATAGAGTAACAGCTAGTTTATTTATGAATTTCTAAAAAAATACAAGGCCTGATAATAAAGTAATATGAAAAATGCCATGACAGTTGATGTAGAAGATTATTTTCAAGTTTCTGCATTTGAATCGTATATCAAAAAATCACAGTGGGACACATTAGAGCATCGAGTACAAAATAATACTCAACATATTCTTGATGTTTTTGCTGAGCATAATGTTAAAGCCACTTTTTTTACTTTGGGCTGGGTGGCCGAACGTTACCCTGAGTTAGTTAAACGAATTGTTAGTGAAGGGCATGAGCTTGCCAGTCATGGCTATGAACATATTCGTGTAACAGAGCAAACGCCTGAGCAATTTCGAGCTGATGTACGTAAAACGAAGGAATTATTAGAAGAGGTCGGCGGTGTTGAAATAAAAGGCTATCGAGCCGCAAGTTATTCTATAGGTCGCGACAATCTTTGGGCGTTAGATATTTTGGCTGAAGAAGGGCATAAATACAGCTCTAGTATTTACCCAGTAAAGCATGATTTATATGGCATGCCGGAAGCGCCGCGTTTTGCTTATCATCCTATAGAAGACAGTGATTTTAAGGAAATACCCATTAGCACATTAAAAATGGGTAGCAAGAACTATCCTTGTGGCGGCGGTGGCTTTTTTAGGTTGTATCCGTACTTTATTTCTCGATGGGCATTTAATAGAGTCAATAATACCGAGCAACAATCTGGAATTTTTTATTTTCATCCTTGGGAAATTGATGCGAAGCAGCCTAGGCAAGAAAATTTAGCATTCAAAGCGAAATTTCGCCACTATTTGAATTTGCAGCGAATGGAAGGGCGTATTAAATCTTTATTAACTGATTTCGAATGGGATACGATGCAAGCTATTTTTTTAAAATAAGTGTAGGAGAGGTCTTTAGGCGCGAATTATGCGTCGAAATCGCGGCTAAAGACCGCTCCTACAAAGATCAATTAATTTTTTGCTAACATGATAAAAATTCTAAACAATTCAGAAAAATCTCTCTGGCAACAATATGTAGAGAAAACTCCAGCAGCTACCTTCTTTCATCAAGTTGAATGGCAAGAAGTGATTGAACGTGCTTTTGGCCATAAAACTTATTATCTTTATGCGTGGCAGCAAGCTCAGATAACCGGTATCTTGCCTTTAGTACATATTAAAAGCCCGTTATTTGGTAATGCCTTAGTATCTAATGCTTTTTGTGTTTATGGTGGCGTCGTTGCTGATAATGCTGATGCGGCACTAGCACTTGACCAAGAGGCTTGTCGATTGGGAGAGGAGCTAGGTGTTGACCATATTGAATTTAGAAATAGAGAGCGTACAAATCCGGATAGACCTTATAAAGAAGGTATGTATGTTACCTTTAGAAAGGACTTAGATCCTGATGTAGATAAGAATTTAGCTGCTATTCCTAGAAAGCAGCGTGCAGTTGTTAGAAAAGGCATAAAAGCAGGTTTAGTTAGTGTGATTGATAATGATGCTGAGCGCTTGTTTGATGCTTATTCAGAAAGTGTGCGTAATTTAGGTACGCCAGTCTTTCCTAAGAAATACTTTAAAATACTAAAAGAGGTATTTAAAGAGCAATGTGAAGTGATCTCTATCGAGCACGAAGGGAAGCTTATTGCTAGTGTGATGAGTTTCTACTTTAGAGATGAAGTATTGCCGTATTATGGTGGTGGCACAGCTGAAGCCAGAAACTTATATGCTAATGATTTTATGTATTGGGAAGTGATGCGCCGAGCAGTTGAAAAGGGTGTGAAAGTATTTGATTATGGGCGTAGTAAAATTGGTACCGGTTCCTATCGATTTAAAAAGCACTGGGGCTTTGAAGAGGCAGCATTATTTTATGAATTCGAGCTGGTTAAAGCGGATTCAATGCCAGATATTAACCCTTTAAATCCGAAGTACCGGTTTTTTATTGCGGCTTGGAAAAGGCTTCCTTTGGGAATGAGTCAAATGATAGGGCCTTTATTAGCGAAGGATTTAGGCTAAGGAAAAAGACGCAATATAAAAGGTATAAGCCACTGTAAAAAACTAAATAAGATTAATATGGCTGCTAGATAGTACAGTGTATTTATATGTAGCAAGCCACTTAAAAAAATACTAATTTCATCGGAGGTTTGTACCGATGCATTTTCTGATCCATCTTGATTTGTATTATAGAGCTTGTAGTTCACTGCATTTGTGTTTTGAGTGTTAAATCCTGTTTTGTGATTTTGTAGTGTGGGTGTTGCAGATATTTCAGACTGTATTAAGGTATCCAGTTCTAAGGAAAATATAATATCGTGGGCGAAGTCAGTGGCTAATGAGTCTGCATCGCTCCATAGTTGTTTTGCTTGGGATAGTGTATTTAAAGATTCGAATAGAAGTTCGTTGTCTTGATAGTCATTTAATAATTTTTTACCTTGAGTTTTGAGGTCATAGAGCTTTGTTTTTTGTTGTACTTGTTCAGTCTTTGCTGAGATAAGAAAGAGTGGTGAGTAATCAGTAGTGTTATAACTTTTGGGGTGATAGGGTTCTATCTGTTTAGACTTGATTGAACTAGCGTTGAGTTGAGATTTCGATATTTGTACAGGAAAATCAACTTGCGGATCAGCTGTCACTAATGCTGCGCTTACAAAAGCAGGTAAAACAAGAAATAATAGGAAGCTGGTTAGCTTGGAAAGAACTATATTGAAGCGGGGGATTTTCATAGTTTTGATTGTATCGCTTTAAATGTATTTTGTAAAAAATTAGAAAAGAGAAGTTGTATGAAAAATTTATTATTCCTAGTGCATCGAATCCCTTACCCACCTAATAAAGGGGATAAAATTCGCTCATATAATTTTCTTAAAGGCCTAAGTAATGATTATAATATTCATTTGGCCGCATTTATCGATGATGCAGAAGATTATCAGTATATTGATAAAGTTGAAGATTTAACTGCGAGCTCTTTTTTTGTTAATCTTAATCCATCTTTAGCTAAAATAAAGAGTTTATCTGGGTTAATTACAAAAAAAGCGCTTTCTGTACCTTTTTATCATAACTATAAAGTACAGAAATGGGTTGATAAAACGATTAGGGATAATAAAATAGAAAAAATTTTTATTTTTTCTTCGGTTATGGCTCAATATGTTGAGAAACATCAAACCGATTGTGTGATTGATTTTGTAGATGTTGACTCTGATAAATGGTTACAATATTCACAAAAAGAAAAATGGCCGATGAACTGGGTTTATAAGCGTGAAGCAAAGACGTTGTTAGAGTTTGATTCTAGAGTTGCTAAATCAGCGAAGATGAATATTTTTGTTTCTCAGGAAGAATCGCAATTATTTACCAGCTTAGTCGATATTGATTCTAAAAAAGTCAGCTTTGTTAATAATGGCGTTGATACGGAATATTTTAGTATTAATGAACCTTATAATACGCCTTATAATGAGCACGAAAATATCATTGTTTTCACGGGAGCAATGGATTATTGGGCTAATGTTGATGCCGTTACTTGGTTTGTGCGTGAAGTTTTTCCAATAATAAAACAGCAGTGTCGAAATGCACGGTTTTATATAGTGGGTTCCAAACCAACAAAACAAGTGATGCATTTAGCTAGTACGGAAGGTGTCTTTGTTACTGGAAGAGTTGAAGATATTCGGCCCTATTTGAGGTTTTCATCTATCGTTGTAGCGCCCTTACTTATCGCGCGAGGTATTCAAAATAAAGTATTAGAAGCTATGGCAATGGGTAAAAAAATAGTTGCTACGCCACAGGCAATTGAAGGAATAAAAATAGCCGATCAAGAGGTTTATATAGAGGAAAGTGCTGAAGATTTTGCAAAGCAAGTACTTTTGCTTTTAGATAATACTCAGACAAATCTTTATGTAGAAGAAAACCGGCAATTTGTGCAAAAGAATTTCAGTTGGGATGCGAGTCTTAAGCGGCTAGTACATATAATCGAAACAGACACCATTGATTAAACTCAAGGTTTGAGATAATGAAAAAAAGAATTTTAATTATTTTTGGTACGCGACCTGAAGCCATAAAAATGGCGCCTGTCGTTAAAGCCTTTCAAAATGATATGCGCTTTGAAACAAAAGTATGTGTGACTGCCCAGCATAGAGATATGCTAGATCAAGTCTTGGATTTATTTGCAATTAAACCCGATTACGATTTGGATATTATGAAGCAGAATCAAGGTCTAACAGGTATCACTTGCTCTATTCTGATGGGCTTAGAGCCTATATTACAAGAGTTTTCTCCTGATAGAATTTTAGTTCATGGCGATACATCTACTACATTCGCCGCTAGTTTAGCAGCCTATTATCAAAAGATTCCTGTTGGGCATGTTGAAGCAGGATTGCGTACACATAATATTTATTCGCCCTGGCCTGAAGAGGCGAATCGAAAATTAACGGCTGTGCTAACTGATTTACATTTTGCTCCGACAAGTGCATCGCGTGATAATTTATTACAAGAAAATATTGCTGAAAACAATATTATTGTCACCGGAAATACGGTTATTGATGCCTTGCAGCATGTGCAAGAATCGATAAAAAATAATACTCAGTTAAGAGCCGAGTTAGCAAGCCAATTCCCTTTTATAAATAGCGCAAAGAAAATTGTTTTAGTCACTGGGCATCGGCGTGAAAGCTTTGGTGATGGTTTTGAAAATATTTGCCAAGCGCTTAAAGAGTTAGCTTTACGCGATGATATACAGATTATTTACCCAGTACACCTTAACCCGCATGTACGTGAGCCAGTTAATAGGCTGTTAAAAAATATTGAGCATGTTCATCTTATAGAGCCGCAAGATTATTTACCATTCGTTTATTTAATGAGTATTGCGCATGTTATTCTTACCGACTCAGGTGGAGTGCAGGAAGAAGCTCCTTCTTTAGGTAAGCCAGTGCTAGTTATGCGTGATACCACGGAAAGGCCAGAGGCTGTCGTTGCAGGTACTGTAAAATTGGTGGGTGCAGATAAAACAAAAATCATTCAGAATGTTTCATTACTTTTAGATGACCAAGATGAATATCATACAATGAGCTTTGCTCATAACCCTTATGGGGATGGCCAAGCTAGTCAGCGAATTATAGAGGGAGTCGCAGCATATGCATAAAACCGTTTTTAGTAAAGTGTCGGTGATAGGTTTAGGTTATATAGGTTTACCAACGGCAGCGGTTATTGCTTCACGAGGTGTTGAAGTGATTGGTGTTGATGTTTCGCAGCATGCTGTGGATACCATAAATCAAGGTAAAATTCATATTGTAGAGCCTGATTTAGATATGTTAGTGCAAAGTGCTGTTACTACTGGGAAGCTGCGTGCCACGATAGAGCCTGAGCCGGCAGATGTTTTTATGATTGCGGTGCCAACGCCTTTTACCGATGGGCATAAACCAGATGTTTCATATATAGAAGCGGCTGTTAAAAAAATTGCTCCTGTGTTGAAAAAAGGTGATTTAGTTATTTTAGAGTCCACTTCACCCGTTGGCACAACCGAAAAAATGTCTCAGTGGATGAGAGAGATACGCGCTGACTTGAAATTTCCGCATCAAGCAGGTGAGCAAGCGGATATTCAAGTGGCTCATTGCCCAGAGCGTGTTTTGCCGGGCTATGTTATTCAGGAGTTGGTTTCGAATGATAGAGTAATTGGTGGTCTAACGCCTTACTGTGCAGACAAAGCCAAAGCTTTATATGGTATTTTTGTTAAAGCTAATTGCATTATTACGGATGCACGTACTGCAGAAATGGCAAAATTAACGGAAAATTCATTTAGAGATGTGAATATTGCTTTTGCAAATGAGTTATCTATTATTTGTGATAAATTAAATATTAATGTTTGGGAGCTAATTAAATTATCTAACCGGCATCCGCGTGTTAATATTTTAAAGCCTGGACCTGGTGTTGGCGGTCATTGTATTGCCGTAGATCCATGGTTTATTGTTGACTCTGCACCCGAAGAGGCACGTTTGATTCGTACAGCTAGAGAAGTCAATGATAGTAAGCCTGAATATGTATTGAATAAAATTAGACAAGTTGCCGAAGAGTTTAAGCACCCTAAAATAGCTTTACTAGGCTTAGCCTTTAAAGCAGATATTGATGATTTAAGAGAGAGTCCCGCTGTTGGTATTGCGCAAAAAGTGATACAAGAAGCGGTTGGGGAGGTCTTTATTGCTGAGCCGCATATTAGAGAGTTACCTTCTAAATTACAAGCAGGTAATGTGAGCTTAGTAAGCTTGGCCGAAAGCCTTGAAAAAGCAAATATCATTGTAACATTAACGGATCATACAGTTTTTAAACAGGTAAAACAGTCAGTTTTGCAGGAAAAAATTATTATTGATGCTCGAGGCATCTGGGAACAGGATTAAATGGTGTTAGAAAATATGAAAATTGCCATGATTGGCTTAGGTTATGTGGGCTTACCTCTTGCAGTTGAATTTGGTAAAAGATACACAACAGTTGGTTTTGATATTAACAGGCCGCGTATTGATGAATTAAAATCAGGTCATGATCATACTTTAGAGGTGAGCGATGAAGAATTAGCCGAAGCTGATAAACTAAGTTATACCGCTGATATTGAAGAAATTAAAAGCTGTAATATTTATATTGTTACTGTGCCAACGCCCATTAACGAGTATAAGCAGCCTGATTTAAGTCCACTAGAAAAAGCGAGTGCTTTACTAGGTAAGGTGATTAAGCAGAATGATATAGTTATTTACGAATCAACTGTTTACCCCGGTGCAACAGAAGAAGTTTGTATACCTATTTTGGAGCAGGTTTCTGGTCTGAAGTTTAACGAAAATTTTTACGTTGGCTATAGTCCGGAGCGTATTAATCCCGGTGACAAAGAGCACCGAGTTACCAATATTTTGAAAGTGACATCGGGATCAACGCCTGCTATCGCTGAACAAGTTGACCAGCTTTATAATAGTATTATTACTGCCGGTACGCATAAAGCTAGTAGTATTAAAGTAGCTGAAGCAGCTAAAGTCATTGAAAACACTCAGCGTGATGTCAATATCGCTTTAATTAATGAGTTAGCCTTAATTTTTAATCGCTTAGGCATTGATACCGAAGAAGTATTAATTGCTGCAGGAACTAAATGGAATTTTTTACCTTTCCGTCCTGGCCTAGTGGGTGGGCATTGTATTGGTGTTGATCCTTATTATTTAACCTATAAAGCACAATCGATTGGTTATAATCCGGAAATTATTTTATCCGGACGACGCATTAACGATGGCATGGGTGAATATGTAGTATCGCGGTTGATCAAGTTAATGTTACAAAAACGTATTCATGTACAACAGTCTGATGTGTTGATTATGGGCTTAACCTTTAAAGAAAATTGCCCTGATTTACGTAACACGCGGGTAGTGGATATCATCAAAGAATTAGAAACTTATGGTGTTAATATTCATGTTTATGATCCATGGGTAGATCCAGAAGAAGCAGTAGCAGAATATGGTATAAACCCGATAGCAACATTAGAGGATGGTAAGTTTGATGCTATTGTATTAGCCGTTTCTCATGAACAATTTAAACAAATGGATATTAAGCAAGTCAGGGCATTGGGTAAGCCAGACTCAGTTATTTATGATCTTAAGTATCTATTTTCTGCTGAACTCACAGATGAGCGGTTATAAGCGATGAAAATAATGGTTACCGGCACAGCTGGATTTATAGGTAATCACCTCGCCATAAAATTATTAGAAAGAGGTGATGAAGTTATTGGTATTGATAATTTAAATGACTATTACGATGTTAATTTAAAATTAGCACGTTTAGGTAGAATAAAAGATCATCCAAACTTTACTGATGTCAGAGCAGATATTTCTGATAGAGAGCGAATGGAAGTGCTTTTCAAAGAGCACCAGCCACAGCGTGTTGTTAACTTAGCTGCACAGGCTGGCGTTCGATATTCTATAGAAAACCCACACGCTTATATTGAAAGCAATATTGTCGGTTTTTTAAATATCTTAGAAGGCTGTCGTCATAATAATGTCGAGCATTTAGTTTATGCGTCTAGTAGTTCTGTTTATGGCGCTAATGAAAGCATGCCTTTTTCTGTGCATGACAATGTCGATCATCCTTTAAGTTTGTATGCTGCTTCGAAGAAGTCGAATGAATTGATGGCGCATACGTATAGTAACTTATATAACTTGCCGACTACAGGCTTGCGGTTTTTTACCGTATATGGCCCTTGGGGGCGTCCTGATATGGCATTGTTTTTGTTCACTAAAGCTATTCAGGAAGGAAAGCCCATACAGGTTTTCAACTATGGTAAGCATCGCCGTGATTTTACTTATATTGATGATATCGTCGAAGGTATTATTCGAACATTAGATCATGTTGCTGAGCCTAACCCTGATTGGAGTGGTAAAAATCCAGACCCAGGTACCAGTAAAGCACCTTGGCGAGTCTATAATATAGGTAATCAAAGCCCTGTAGAGTTAATGGACTATATTGAGACATTAGAAAAGTTTTTGGGTAAAAAAGCTGAAAAAATATTATTGCCATTACAGCCGGGTGATGTACCTGATACTTATGCTGATGTTGAAGCTTTAGTGCAAGATGTCGGTTATAAGCCAAATACCACGATTGAGCAGGGCATTGAAAAATTTGCCGCTTGGTATAATACTTATTATGCATAAGCGGTAATGCTATTGAGCTAGGTTATCGTGCTTTACTTGATAATCTAGTTCAACTTTGTATATTTCATTTTATTGCTGAAATTAACGAATTGAAGCCGGATGAACTTGAACAGTTAATGCATTAGAAAAACAAGAATAGGTATTGCTGTGGCAAAAAACGAACAACAACCCCCACTTATTTCCCATGTAATATACCGCCTAGGTGTTGGTGGCTTAGAAAACGGGTTGATAAATTTAATTAATAATATGCCAGTTGATAAGTACCGGCATATTATTATTTGCTTAAAAGGAAGTACCCAGTTTCGTGAGCGTTTAAAACGCAAAGATGTACAGATAATAGACTTGAAAAAAAAGGATGGGCAAGATTGGCGCTCATTTATAAGGTTTTATCGAATACTTAAGCAACATAAAGTCGATATTATTCATACGCGTAATTTAGCTGCAATCGAATATCAGGTGCCTGCATTTTTAGCGGGTGTAAAGTATCGAGTTCACAGTGAGCATGGCTGGGATACCTTTGACCCCGAAGGCAATAACAAAAAATATCAGTACTTAAGGCGACTATTAAGCCCTTTGATAAAAGTATTTATCCCCTTATCTTTGCATTTGCAAAATTACCTTGTTGAAAAAGTAAAAATACCAAAATATAAACTACAGCGAATTTGCAATGGCGTGGATATTAAAAAGTTTCACCCTGCAATGGTAAAGTCTACGTTGTTTGATTGCCCTCTATCATTTGATAAAAAAAATATTTATATCGGTACGGTCGGACGAATGCATGGAGTGAAAGACCAGATAACCTTGGTCACTGCATTTATTAGGCTAATGCAGTCTCACCAAGAACTCAATGGACATGTATATTTAATCTTGATTGGCGATGGGCCATTAAGGCAGGAAGCGATAGATTTATTAGAAAAACACCAATTATTACAATATGCATGGTTGCCTGGAGAGCGGCAAGATATTGCTGATATTATGCAATTATTAGATATTTTTGTACTTCCTTCGCAAGCGGAAGGTATTTCTAATACAATCCTAGAAGCAATGGCAACGGGATTACCAGTTATAGCAACCGCAGTGGGCGGCAGCCCAGAATTAGTAAGGCAGGGAGAAACGGGATTATTAGTCCCCCCTTCAGATCCAAAAGCAATGGCAGAAGCCATGTTAAGTTTATTGATAGATAAAGACAAAAGGCAACAACTAAGTGAAAATAGTCTCCAAAGAGTGATAGAAAATTTCTCAATTCAGGCAATGGTTGCTAAATATACTGAAGTATACGATTCATTAGGATTCAAAAGGAAATAATATGTGTGGCATTGTAGGTATCTTTGATCTAAGCGGAAAGCGTGAGATTAATCGTGAATTGCTGCATGTAATGAATGAAAGTCAATTTCATCGAGGCCCTGATGAGGGCGGCTTGCATATAGAGCTAGGCTTGGGGTTAGGTCATAGGCGATTATCGATTATCGACTTATCCAGTGGACAACAGCCGATGCATAGCGCTGATGGTAATGTGGTTTTAACGTATAACGGTGAAGTGTATAACTTCCCTGAATTACGCAAAGAGTTAGAGGCTTTAGGATATACCTTTAAAACTCATTGTGATACTGAAGTTATTGTTTATGCTTGGCAAGCTTGGGGTGAAGATTGTGTTTTGCGTTTGCGTGGTATGTTTGCTTTCGCTATCTGGGATCGAGAAAAGCAAACTCTATTTTTGGCGCGAGATAGATTAGGTATCAAACCTTTATACTACTCACAAACTAAAAATGGTCAGTTTATTTTTTCTTCCGAATTAAAAGCTTTAAAAGAACACCCTGATCTACCCAAAGAAATGGATCCAGCGGCCATAGAGGATTATTTTGGATTTGGTTATATTCCTGATCCTAAAACGATTTATAAAGATGTGTATAAATTAGAGCCTGGTTTTTGTCTAACTATTAGGCGTGGTGCTAAAGCATATCAACCAAGGCAATATTGGGATGTTAGTTTTAATAATTCATTGCAAGGTTCTGATAGTGAGTTAAGTGAGGAGCTAATAGCGCGAGTACGGGAAGCTGTAAAAATTCGCACTGTTGCGGATGTGCCTTTAGGTGCGTTTTTATCAGGAGGGGTAGACTCCAGTGCCATAGTCGCCATGATGGCGGGTTTGACGGATGATCCAGTCAATACTTGTTCTATTTCTTTTGGTGATCCTAAGTTTAATGAATCTCAATTTGCAGCTCAAGTTGCGGGCCAATATCATACAGAGCATCGAGTGGAGCAGGTCGATCCCGAAGATTTTAGTTTAGTTGGTAGATTAGCAGGTATTTATGATGAGCCTTATGCTGATAGTTCTGCATTACCAACGTATAGAGTATGTGAATTAGCTAAAAAACAGGCAACGGTAGTGTTATCCGGAGATGGTGGTGATGAACATCTCGCAGGCTATCGGCGTTATCGTTGGCATACTTATGAAGATCGCATGCGCTCTATTATGCCGGATGCATTGCGTAAACCACTGTTTGGCTTTATGGGGAGTGTTTACCCAAAAGCAGATTGGGCCCCTAAAATATTTCGCGCAAAATCTACTTTTGAATCCATCGCTCGTGACTCAATAGAAGGTTACTTTCATAGTGTTTCTGTGAACTCCAATGCAATTCGTGCATCACTGTTTAGTGAACAATTAAAGAATGATCTTCAAGGCTATCAAGCGGTCGATGTATTTAGACGACATATGAAAAATGCATCTAGCGAGGATGCTCAGTCTCTAGTACAATATTTAGATATAAAAACTTATTTACCGGGTGATATTTTAACTAAGGTAGATAGAGCCAGCATGGCGCATTCGCTTGAAGTGCGTGTACCACTACTTGATCATGAATTAGTTGAGTGGATAGCTAAATTGCCTCCTGATTTAAAATTACATAAAAAAGAAGGTAAATATCTTTTTAAGAAAGGACTAGAGCCTTATTTGCCTAATGATATTTTATATCGTCCAAAAATGGGTTTTGGTGTGCCGTTAGCGAGTTGGTTCAGAGGACCACTAAAAGGTCAAGTGCAAGAATCTTTACTGGGTGAAGCAATGCAGGGTTGCGGGCTTTTTGATCAGAAATTTTTGAAAAAGTTAGTGGATCAGCACCAGAGCGGAATTAGAGACAATAGTACATCAATGTGGTCATTGCTGATGTTTGATTCATTTTTACGAGATAGTATGTGACGGTTTTTTGGCTGTTTAATGTTTAAGTGCAGTATTAAGTTTATGTTAGTGTAAGATTTTTTATTTTATTTATTGATTAATTTTGGTTTAAGGCGCGATGAGGAGTTAGTATGAAAGATTTAAAAAATAACGAGTTAGATTCTAATAAGCAAGTACCTGAACTTTTACCTGTTTCAAAAGGTCGTAGACAATTAACAAAAGCAGGATTGATCGCACCTGTTTTAATGTCATTTAGTAGCCGACCTGCTTGGGCAGCTGTGGCCTGTAGTGCTTCAGGTATGTTATCTGGTAATTTATCTGGGCCTTTTGAATCGTGTGATAATAGTGCTTTATCAGTTGGTTACTGGGATACAAATAGAGGTCAGTGGGTTGGACTAGAAACAGAAATTCTTAATACTTTTTTTAGTTTGGGTGGTTTTTTTCTGTCAACAGATACATTTGAGAATCTTTTTAATGGAACTGCTGTAGTCTATACAGGCTCTGGGAAGGAGCATTGTGCTGGTAATGCAACTTTTGTAACTCAGCTAGAAATACTGTTAAAGGAAGCTATTGCCAGTGTATTAAATGCGGGGACTTTTCCTAACTACTCATTAACTGTGGCTAATATAACAACTTACGTTAGTACAGCATACAGTGCTGACAATAGCGGAAATTGTAGTACAAGTAATATAGATTTACTAGCTGCGGATTTTCAAGCTCTGAACAATGTAAATTTAGGTAACGAAGGACTTCTTCCTTAAGTTTTAGTAGATATGCGTTATTCCTTACATAAAGGCTTGCAATATAGGCAATTGGGTAATCAATGTCTTGTTTATTCAAACCAATCAAGAGAAACTCTATTGGTTCACTCAATGGCATTTAGGCTTATTGAACTAATTAATCAGGCACCTCAAACTTTCGAGAGCTTGTGTGAAACTATGGCTAATATGCAAGATATTTCCGCAAGTGAAGAGCAAGATTTTATTAGAATAACATTAGATAAATTTACCGATTTAGGCATTATTAAGTGTATTCATTAAACTGTATTTAAACGTGTTTTATATATCAATACCGCCCTTTGATGTTCAATTAGAAACAGATATTCCTGCTGTTATTAATTCTATTAATAATATGTATCAATATTCTTTGAAGCCAATGGAGGATACTGAAAAGTTCTCTGATTTTCATATTAAAATTGCATCACCCAGTCGTATAAGGAAACACTACAGACCGCAGGTGCAGTTTTATATTGATGGAAAAACACCCTTTAAGCCACTTCCACTATCTCAAGCCTTTCCTTTTTTTGAATGGGGATTGAACTGGTGTATTGCCAGTCATACTTACCAATACCTATTGTTACATGCCGCAGTGGTTGAAAAAGATAATAAAGCGTTAATTTTACCAGGATACCCAGGGGCAGGTAAAAGCACTTTATGTGCTGCATTAGTGAGTTCGGGGTGGCGTTTATTATCAGATGAAATGGCAGTAATAGATACAAAAACGTTAGAATTAATCCCTGTTGTACGACCTATTAGTTTGAAAAATGAATCTATAAAGGTAATATCAGAATTCTCTGCTAGTGCAGAGTTCGGTGAGTCATTTTTAGATACTGCAAAAGGGACTGTGGCGCATATGAAGCCATCAAAACAGAGCTTTATTCAGCGAATTCAGAGAGCTAAATTAAAATGGGTGGTTTTCCCGCGTTATTTAGCTACTAAACCGACTCAGCTAATAGAAAAAGAAAAAGGAGAGGCTCTTATTGAGCTGGCTGAAAACTCATTTAATTATAACGTGTTAGGTAGTCAGGGTTTTAACTTGTTATGTGACCTAGTCGCTAGTGCTCAATGTTATAAGTTTGAATATAGTTGTTTGGATGAAGCCGTTGATTTATTTCAATCATTAGTTGAAGAAAATTAATAGAAAAATAGATATGGTTGCACCTAATAAGATTGTTTTAATTAATGCTTTTGTCCACCCAGATATTGTATTGACACTTAATTTGTCAGAGTGGGATTTATTAGTTAGGCAGGCACGTAGCGCAGGTGTTTTAGCTAGGTTAGCTTTGTTATTGAAGGCTAAGGGCTTATACGAAAAAGTTCCTGAAAAACCTTTAAATCATTTTAATTCCGCTATTATTTACATTGAACAGTTTACATATACTGTTCAGTGGGAGTTATACCTTATTCAAAAAGCATTAAATAAACATAATATTCCGCTTATCTTATTAAAAGGTGCGGCTTATGTACAAGCTGATAATGATGCTGGGAAAGGTAGACTTTTTTCAGATATTGATATTTTAGTAAAAAAAGAACAACTACAAGTTGCCGAAAAAGCATTTTCTAATCATGGGTGGTTGTTTGAGAAGTTAGATAAGTACGATCAAGAATACTATCGAAAATGGATGCATGAGTTGCCTCCAATGAGGCATTTTAAACGCGGGACAAATTTAGATGTGCACCATAATATCTTGCCTCTTACCAGTCATAAATGTCCAAACGCTGATAAATTACTAGCAAATCTTGTCCAAGAAAAGGGCGATGGGATTTGGGTCTTAGCTGCTGAAGATCGAATTTTACATAGTGCTATTCATCTATTTTATGGTGGTGAGTTTGAGCATGGTTTTCGTGATGTTTCTGATCTTGATTTGTTATTTAGAGAGTTCTCAAAAAATAAAAGGTTTTGGCATAAGTTATTAGAGAGAGCGGTAGAGATAGAGCAAAGTGAAGCTTTATATTATGCGTTTCGTTACTCTAAATTGATTTTTAATACGCCTATACCTGAAGAGGTATTGGACAGCGTTGATATCTCATTTAGTGTATCAAGGCGAGCTATAATGGACTTTCTATTGATAAGGGCGTTAATGCCAGATCATGATAGTTGTGATGATCAATGGACTGGTTTTTCTCGCTGGGTGTTATATGTTCGTTCTCATTGGTTACGGATGCCGATGTATTTATTAGTGCCGCATTTATTACGTAAGAGTTGGATGCGTGTAACAGGGAAAGCAGAACATTAATGGGTGAAAAAGATATTATTTCTAAACAGATTTTTAAGCGCATTTTAGTTGATGTTGCGACTTATCTGTTTGGGTTGGAATTACAAAGTGCAGAATTGTTGGAAACGGAACAGCAACGTATAGAAGATCGGCGTGCTGATTTATGCGCGCGCGTTGTAGATAAAAATCAACAAACCTTTATACTGCACCTAGAAATACAAAATCAGAATCAGCGTATTATGCCTGAGCGTATGTTGCGTTATTTTACTGATTTACGTCTACAGTACCCAAATGAAACCATATTTCAATATTTGTTGTATATTGGTCGCGAGCCATTAAGTATGAATAAAGGTATTGATACTGAGCAATTACAGTATCGTTATTCAGTTATAGATATGCATCGAAAGAATTACCGTGAGTTTCTTAACCAGCAAACACCAGATGCTGTGGTCATGGCGATTTTATGTGATTTTAATGGTGTGGAAAAGTATGAAGTAGTACATGAGGTATTGCGCAATTTGATTGCTTTGACTCAAGGTAATCAACAGCAATTGCGCGAGTATATCAGTATGCTGGAGATTTTGGCTAGCAATCGGAATTTAGATCTTGATATTCGGCAGGAGTTTGAAATGTTACATGTTGAAATAGAAAAATTACCTAGTTTTGTTATGGGAGTAGAGAAAGGGCTAGAAGAGGGAATGGAACAAGGAATAGAACAAGGAATAGAACAAGGAATAGAACAGGGAATGGAACGGGGAATGGAACTCGGGAAAATGGAACAAACTAAAATAATAGCAAAACAATTGCTTAGTTTTGGTATGCAGACTGAGAAAGTATCTCAGATAACAGGGCTTAGTGCAGTTGAGTTAAATGCACTCAATAAAAATTAATACATTCTTGTTTCCGTGCTTCATAAGTACCAATTCCAATAGATTTTACTTAACCTTATATAACCAAGAGAAACGGTTATTCCTGCATGCTTTTAGCAGGAATCTAGCGTGACGGCATGGATCCCCGATTAAAGATTTCGGGAATGACGACTATTACAGTGGTTATTTATTGGGGTTGGTATAACTTAAAATTTCGGATTTTATTAAATGTGCATTCCTGACTGAGTTCGTAGAGTGAATTATGCGTTTCCAACCAAATTGAGTTTATTAATATAGTATGACAGAGCTGAACGTTTTGACCCAAAATTTGAAAATATTACATATTCTCGATCATTCCATTCCATTACATAGTGGGTATACATTTCGTACTCGTGCCATTCTTGAGCAACAAAAAGAGCTGGGCTGGAAAACCTCTCATGTAACGTCTGCAAAACATAGCATTGCTGAACAAGCTATTGAGGAAGTAGATGGACTACGTTTTTACCGTTCTCAACAACCTACTGGATTATTCGCTAAACTCCCTGTGTTTAATCAATGGGCTATTGTTAAAAGCTTAACAGCGCGTTTAGATGAAATTATTCCTGAAATAAAGCCGGATATTTTGCACGCCCATTCACCAGCTTTAAATGGCTTAGCAGCGATAAAAGCAGGTAAAAAATACAATATCCCCGTCGTTTATGAATGTCGTGCTTTTTGGGAGGATGCGGCTGTAGATCATGGGACAACGAGTGAAGGTAGTTTGCGTTATCGGATTACTAAGGCGCTAGAGACCTATGTTTTTAAGCAGGCACAAGCTATTACTTGTATTTGCGAAGGCTTGAGACAGGATATTATTCAACGAGGAATAGCAGAAAATAAAATTACCGTCATTCCCAATGCCGTGAATATAGAGAAATTCACTTTTGGACAAGAAGCTAAGCCTCAGCTTAAGCAACAATTGGGCTTGCAAAATAAAACAGTTCTTGGTTTTATCGGCTCTTTTTATGCCTATGAAGGTATTCCATTAATACTCGATGCATTGCCTGAAATCTTAAAACAACAATCTAATGTGCGCTTGCTATTAGTTGGTGGTGGGCCTCAGGAGAAAATAATTAAAGATAAGGTTAAACAATTACAGCTAGAATCTATTGTCATTTTTACAGGGCGTGTTCCTCATGACCAAGTCCAAAATTATTACAACCTAGTGGATATATTTGTTTATCCACGATTGGCGATGCGTTTAACTGAATTAGTCACTCCCTTAAAACCTTTAGAAGCAATGGCACAGGGACGGTTGGTTATTGCCTCTGATGTGGGTGGGCATAAAGAATTAATTAAAGACCAAGGAAATGGTATGCTTTTTAAGGCTAATGATGTCAGTTCATTAGTGGGTTGTGTTCTTGATTTATTAGAGCATCCTGAAAGTTGGCCGGCAATGCGCCAAGCAGGTAGGCAGTATGTCGAACAAGAAAGAAATTGGGTTAAAAGCGTTAGCAACTATCAGCAAGTTTATTTTCCATTACTAAATAAGCTGAAATAGTTTATGAGCCTGCCAAAACTAGTCGTCTATTGTTCTTTATTTCCGAGTAAGAAGCGCCCCAATGCAGGCGTTTTTATTCGTGAAAGAATGTTCAGAGTAGGGAAGGAATTACCAATTATTGTGGTTTCACCTGTGCCGTGGTTTCCCTTTCAAGGTATTATTCGCTATTGGAAACCACATTTTAGGCCACAGCCCGATAAATTTGAACTACAGCAGGGCGTACAGGTTTATTTTCCTCGTTTTTTATCAATTCCAGGTCTATTTAAATCGTGGGATGGTTTTTTTATGGCCTTAGGTAGTTGGTTTACACTAATAAAACATAAAAACGAATTTAATATTATTGATGCCCATTTTGCTTATCCTGATGGCTATGCGGCGACTTTACTCGGGAAATGGCTGAAAGTTCCGGTTACTATTACTTTACGTGGCACTGAAGTACCTTTAGCTAAAATGCAAGGGCGTAAAGTTAGAATGCTAAAAGCGCTTAGCAATACGACACGAATTTTTTCAGTTGCCAACTCCCTTAAGCAGCATGTTGGGGTATTAGGTGCAGATACAAGTAAAATACGTGTAGTGGGCAATGGAGTTGATATTAATAAATTTTATCCATTAGATAAACAAGCACAAAGAGAAGTATTAAATATTCCCGATAATGCCAAGGTCTTGATTTCTGTTGGTGGACTCGTTGAACGCAAAGGCTTTCATCGTGTAATTGAAGTATTACCTGAGCTATTAAAGCAATATCCAGATTTAATTTATTTAATTGTTGGTGGTGAAAGTGCCGAAGGTAATATTAAAGAGCAATTGCATAGACAGGTTGATGAGTTAAAACTTGAAAATAATGTTCGTTTTTTAGGGGCATTAAATTCAGAAGAACTTAAGAAGCCTTTATCTAGTGCGGATATATTTGTTTTAGCAACTGCTAATGAAGGTTGGGCAAATGTATTTTTAGAGGCTATGGCCTGTGGTTTGCCTGTAGTGACAACAGATGTTGGTGGTAATAAGGAAGTAGTTAATAACGATGAGCTAGGTATAGTTGTTCCTTTTGCTGACCCACAAGCCTTAAGCAGTGCATTATTAAAAGCTATAGATCAGCACTGGGGTAAAAATAAAATTGTTAAATATGCACAAGATAACGCATGGGATACTCGTGTAGAAATCTTAGTTGAAGAATTTAAGAAGATAGTGAACTAATATGAGCTTATATACAAAGCTAGTTGCAAACATTATTTTTCCGCTACACGAACGTTTAAAAAAACATGATACTGTGCGTATCCGTGATGAGCTGGAGAAAACACAGTGGTTTTCTACTCAAGAATTAAAAGCATTGCAGACAGCAAGATTAAAAACCTTTTTAATCGATGTTGAGCAGCATGTACCTTATTATCAACAGCTATTTAATCAATTAAAATTCAACCCGAATAACGTCACTTCTTTAGAGGATTTAAAAAAGCTTCCCCTAACGGCTAAGCCTTTAATCCGCGAACATAGCGAACAGTTAAAAGCAGATGATGCCGTAGGGTTAGCTAAGTTTAATACCGGAGGCTCAAGTGGTGAACCGCTTATATTTTATATAGGTAATAAGCGTGTAAGTCATGATGTTGCGGCAAAATGGCGTGCAACACGTTGGTGGGGCGTTGATATAGGTGACCCTGAAGCCGTTATCTGGGGTTCACCTATAGAATTGAGTGGGCAAGACAAAATTAAATTAGTCAGGGATAAATTATTAAGAACTCATTTAATTCCTGCTTTTGAAATGTCACCAGCCAAGATAGATGGGTTTATTCAGCAAATTAAAACACTCAAGCCTAAAATGCTTTTTGGTTATCCCTCTGCCTTGGCGCATATTGCTACACATGCTGAAAAAACAGGGCAGGTGCTAAATGATCTAGGGATTAAAGTAGCTTTTGTTACGTCTGAGCGTCTTTATGATCATCAGCGCGCTAAAATAGAACAGATTTTTGCTTGCCCCGTGGCTAATGGTTATGGTGGTCGCGATGCGGGGTTTATTGCACATCAATGTCCAGAAGGACAGATGCATATTACGGCTGAAGACATTATTGTGGAAATTATCGATAATAATGGGAATGTATTGCCCTATGATCAAGCCGGTGAGATCGTCGTAACACATTTAGCGACACAGGACTTCCCTTTTATTCGCTATCGAACAGGCGATGTTGGGGTTTTAAGTGATGAGAAATGTCGGTGTGGTAGAGGGTTGCCTTTATTAAAAGAAATTCAGGGGCGCACGACAGACTTTATTATTGCTCAAGATGGCACAGTACTACATGGGTTGGCACTTATCTATGTATTACGTGATATTGGTGGGGTAGAATCTTTTAAAATCACCCAACATAGCGTAGATGAGACAACAGTACAGATTGTCAAAAATCAACAGTATAATCAAGAAAATGATGCAAAAATTCAAAGTGAGTTTAAGCAACGTTTAGGGAAAAATGTGCAGATAAGTGTTGAATATGTATCTGAAATAGCCAAAGAAAAATCGGGCAAATTCAGGTATGTAATAAGTCATGTAGCAATACTGTAGGGCGGACTTTAGTTCGCTAATGAAAGATTGAAATTTGTGGTTTCATATGACCCCTAGTCTCAATAGAATCGGAATGTCATGGAATAATAAGTATCGAGGCATAATTACAAAACGATTTTTTGGCATCGTTCATATAGTGCCAAAAGTAGTTTACACCTTGTTTCCAAGTTCTACTTGGGAATACATGTTTTAACAGCTCCGCTGTGCCATTAGCAACTCAACGAATTGTGAAGCAGAGCTTCTAGCCATGCATTCCCAAACAGAGTTTGGGAACGAGAAAAAGTGTAAACTGAGGAATGAAGGGTGCCGATTTTTTTGTAGGTTCGAATTTAAGATGGGGCGAGTTTATAACTCGTAGGGTGGGTAGCGTTTTTTTGCCCACCGTGGTGGTGTGGCTAGGTAGAGTTGGCGGACTAAAATCCGCCGCTACATGTAAAAATAGCGGTATTTTGGGAAGGATAGGACATGACATTAGTAGTTGGATGGGTAGATACAACAATAAAATCTATGGATGCAGAGCGACTATTAAAAAGTCATATTAGCAATGCTCCAAGTTTTACAACGAAAGATGTGACGATTGAAAGTTCAACGTTTTATGCATTAGCTGCTAACCAACACAAAATATATAATGCTCAAGGTACGTTATTAGTTAATGCGGGTAATACGGAACTAACTACTTCGGCTGAAGAAATTATTAGTCATTACCAACAAAAAGGTGATACCTTTTTGGAATCGAACCCCGTTGAGCAAGCACTGATCATTATCGATTCTGATCAAAAGAAACTGATGCTAGCAACAGACCCCATTGGTCTAAGCAATTTGTATTATGCCCTGACTAATAAAGGCTTAGTTTTTGGTACAACAGCTGATAGTGTGATTGCTCACCCCGAAGTGAAAGCCGATATTTCAGCGCAATCAGTTTACGATTACGTTTATTTTCATCATTGCCCTAGCCCCAATACAATTTACCAACAGGTTAAGAAACTAGAAGGCGGGCAGTTTCTTGTTTATCAAGAAGGGAAAATCCAGCTAAAACATTATTGGACGCCTAAATTCCAAGAAAATATGCCTAGCTCTGCTGCGGAAATGGGCAAAGAGTTACAGCAAGAATTAATAGACTCAGTAACGCGATTATCTGTAGGCGAAAATGAAACGGGCGCATTTTTAAGCGGTGGATTAGACAGTTCTAGTGTCGCAGGCGCTTTATCCAAAGTTTATCCTAATAAAGCCAAAACATTCTCTATGGGGTTTCCAGTCGAGGGCTACGATGAAATTGAATTTGCTAATATAGCGGTAGATCACTTTAAAACCCAGCAAACTGAATATTATTTAACTCCCGAAGATACAGTCAAAGCCATTCCCAGTATTGCCGCTTATTATGATGAGCCTTTTGGTAATTCATCAGCATTAGCGGCTTATTATTGTGCAAAAGTGGCAAAGGATAATGGCATTAGCGTTATGTTAGGTGGTGATGGGGGGGATGAAATATTTGCTGGTAATGAGCGCTATGCACAGCAATTGGTCTTTGATTATTACCAACAAGTACCCAATATTATTGGCAATAGCATGGAGGGAGTACTAAACCACTTACCTGCTTTGTTAGCCAAACAAAAATTATTTTTTAAAGCTAAGCGATATATAGAGCAGGCTAAAATACCCTTACCAGATCGTTTGCAGGATTATAATTTTTTGCATCGTCATGTGGGCAGTGAAATATTTCAAGCTGATTTTTTACAGCAGATTAATACTGAGCAGCCCCTAGACTTATTACGAGAAACTTATCATCGGCCAGAGCAAGCGAGTACCTTAAATCGCATGCTATATATGGACTGGAAAACAACCTTGCACGATAATGACTTGGTTAAAGTCAATAAGATGTGTGAAATGGCGGGTGTAACTGTTAGATACCCTTTATTAAGCCAAGGGATTATCGATTTATCTTGTAAAATTCCATCAAGCGATAAACTACAAGCTAAACAGCTACGTAAATTTTATAAACAAGCTATGGAAGACTTTTTACCAGAAAAGATTATTAATAAATCTAAACATGGATTTGGCTTACCATTTGGGGTTTGGTTAAAAGATTATCAGCCTTTAAAAGAGTTAGCTTATGATAGTATTAATAGCTTAAAAAAACGACCGTATTTTAAAGCAGAATTTCTCGACCATACGATTAAAATGCATCAAAGTATTCACGCCGCATATTATGGTGAATTAATCTGGATACTGATGATGTTAGAGCTGTGGTTTCAAGGAAAGGAAATGTAGGGCGGACTTTACATTGCACTCAAAGATTATAGGCTTAAGGCGGGGTTTAATACCAGGAGTGAAAGAGCAGTGGCTATTTTCACAACAGTAGTAATAAGTACCTAGTAAAAATTAATTTAACATTTCTGTAGGATGGTTAGAGTGGAATGCCTGCTTTTTATGCATGCAATGAACCCCATCAACCTTATGCAGAATGATGGGTTTCGCAAAAAGATGCTCTACCCATCCTACGTAAACACGTAACATATAAATGTTAAAATAATTATGCATCTGTACTTATCTAAAGCGACTGCACTCCGCTGAAACATCTCAGCTCCATATTATATTGATAGGTAGTTAAAAATTAATAAAATCGGAAAATAAATGAAAATAGCAATAGCTGGAACAGGATATGTAGGGCTTTCTAATGCAATGCTACTTGCACAGAATAATGAAGTAGTCGCATTAGACATCATCCCAGAAAAAATTGATTTACTAAATGCAAAAAAATCGCCAATTGTTGATACAGAAATTGAAGATTTCTTAAAAAACAAAGCGCTTAATTTCACGGCAACATTGGATAAAGCGCAAGCTTATGAAAATGCTGATTTTGTTATTATTGCCACACCTACCGACTACGATACAGAAACGAATTATTTCAACACAAGCTCTGTTGAAGCAGTGATTAAAGATGTAATGGCGATTAACCCTAAAGCCGTTATGATTATAAAATCAACGGTGCCTGTAGGCTATACCGAACAAATAAGTAAGGAATTTGGTTGTAATAATATAATTTTTTCTCCTGAATTTTTAAGAGAAGGGCGTGCGTTATATGACAATCTTCACCCTTCACGCATTATTATCGGTGAACGTTCAGAGCGAGCAGAGAATTTTTCTAATTTATTAGTTGAAGGTGCGCTTAAAAAAGATATCACCGTACTTTACACAGGATCAACTGAAGCCGAAGCGGTTAAATTGTTTTCTAATACTTATTTAGCCATGCGAGTTTCATATTTTAATGAGCTTGACAGTTATGCTGAAGCGCATGGACTCGATAGTAAACAGATTATTCAAGGTGTTGGGCTCGACCCCCGTATTGGTAATCACTATAATAATCCTTCCTTTGGTTATGGTGGTTATTGTTTACCTAAAGACACCAAACAACTACGCGAAAACTACAAAGAAGTGCCGAATAGCTTAATTGGTGCGATTGTAGATGCTAACAGTACTCGTAAAGACTTTATTGCTGATTCTATTATAAACCGTAACCCTAAAATAGTCGGTATTTACCGGCTTATTATGAAAAGCGGATCAGATAATTTCCGCGCATCCTCTATCCAAGGCATTATGAAACGTATTAAAGCCAAAGGAATAGAGGTGGTAATTTATGAACCTGTTCTTGAGCAGGAGGAATTTTTTAATTCGAAAGTTATTAATAACCTCGATGACTTTAAGAAAATATCGGATGTTATTGTTGCTAACAGATTATCAGATGATATTAAAGATGTCGTAGATAAAGTTTATACCCGTGACTTGTTTGGGAGTGATTAAGGTTTCCTAAATAGCAACATTTTTAGCCGATACTATATCAATAATATGACATTCGTTAGCAGAAATCTATTGGTGATAATTAGATTCCCGATAAAAAACTTCGGGAATGACGAGAGTTTTCATAAACTACGAGTCTCAATGTAGACTGGGTATAGACACTTTTTAAAAATGGCTGAAGCTTGTGGGTAATCAGCAAATTTTATATTTAAACCAACTTGAAGGAACAGTAAAAGATGAAAGGTATTATTTTGGCTGGTGGTTCTGGTACGCGTCTTTACCCTTTAACGAAAGGGGTATCCAAACAGGTTCTTCCTATTTACGATAAGCCCATGATTTATTATCCTCTATCTGTTTTAATGATGGCAGGAATAACTGAAATATTAATCATTACAACTCCCGAAGATCAAGAAAATTTTCAGCGTTTACTTGGCGATGGTTCTGAGATTGGTTTAAATTTTGAGTATATTATTCAACCCTCACCTGAAGGCCTTGCACAAGCTTTTATCCTTGGCAAAGATTTTATCGGTACGGATGATGTATGTTTGATACTTGGCGATAATATTTTTTATGGACATGACCTTAGAAAAATACTAACTACCACTCTCTCAAATGTAAAAAAGGATAACAAAGCAATGGTATTTGGCTATCGTGTTGCTGACCCAGAGCGTTTTGGTATTGCGGAATTTGATAAAAATGGTAATGTAACCAGCATTGAGGAAAAACCAGCTCAACCTAAAAGTAACTTCGCTGTAACTGGCTTATATTTTTACCCGAATGATGTGCTTGATAAAGCAACTACTATTCAACCTTCCGCACGAGGTGAGCTTGAAATAACGTCAGTAAACCAACTTTATTTAGATGAGCAAAGATTAAAAATTCAATTATTAGGGAGAGGTTATGCTTGGCTCGATACAGGAACACAAGAAAGTATGCTGGAGGCATCACAATTTATCGAAATTATTGAAAAGCGCCAAGGATTGAAAATTGCGTGTATTGAAGAAATTGCTTTTGATAAAGGCTATATAAATAAACAACAATTGATTGAATTAGCACAACCGTTAGCCAAAAATAAATACGGACAATACCTTCTTCAGCGTGCTGAAGAAGGTATACATTGAAAATCATGGAAACAGAGCTTGCGAATGCCTTGGAAGGTGCGGTGAAATTTAGGAACTGAGAAATTAAAAAATGGCATAAATAAATTATGAGTGTAAATATAAAAAACTGTCTGGTAACATCGAGGGCTAATAGATTTCTTATAGGTATGGTAATAATTACTTATATTGTATATAAAATTCATGACTTTACCGAACCTTTTGCGTACGGACATGCTAGGTGGAGCGATGCCACATTTTATTGATTTGTAATGATGCATTTAGACTTGGGCTATACAGTTACAAAGTTTATGAATGCTGAAGGTATTATGGATACAGGCGAGTTGATTTTTATAAATCAATTGGACCTTTAGAAGGGGTTTTTCATTCGTTCTTTTTGAGTATTTTTAATGGCTCCCCTTGGGCGGTAAGGGTAATACCTTTATTTTGTACTTTATTAAACTTTTTTCTGCTTGCAAATATAGCTAATCGGTTTTTTGGTTCAAAATGTTATTTATATTTGGTTATTTTGTATTTTTCTTGCCCATTTATAATTAAATATGGCAGCAGTGATGTTGGCTTTTTTTCTATTGCGATTTCATTAGGCTTAACGGGATGGATTTGTTATTTAGAATATTTTTTAAATAAACATAGTAGTTATATTTATTTGGCCAACAGTTAATTGCTGAAAAAATCAAAGTTCTAACTATATTTTCCTTGGCAATTATAGTGGGTTTTTTTAGTGTCATAATTCATCAAGGATTTGTTTCCAATGACTTTTTTATCCATTAATGCGGGTTATGGAACGCAGTAAGTCCGTGGATGGAGCGGGTTTATCTATTTCTTGGTGGGATTTAATTGTTCGGCAAGCAATGCGTGCTTGGCAATACTTTGGTCAAATAGTTTGTATTCTAGTTGCTTATTGGCTGGTTAAATTAGTGATTTTCAGAGGGTACAAGAAAATAGAGAATCAATGGGTTATTGGTTTTATTTTTCCAGGTATCTTTTTGGGATTTCTAATTAAAAACGCAGCCTATAATCATGATTATTTAATGTTAGGTTTTCTTCCGGGCGTGATACTTGCTGCTGTTTCTGGAGGGCTTCAGTTAACGGAGGATCTGAGTAAAGTTAGTAAAATAATAAGTTATTTTATTATTTCGTTGTTACTTATAGCACATCTGGCGCTAGGTATGAAAAGTGCTAAATATTTTGAAGGGCAAGAGCAACAAGACTTACTTAACGGGGAGGCCTCGGTTGCATTGTTTCTTGAGAAGAGGTTGCCCAAAAATTCTATTTTAGCAGGTGACTTTAGTTCAGGTTACCATAAAATAGCTGATTCAAAAGGGATGTTTTTCGAAAATCTTAAACCGCATTTATCTTATTTAACTAGGCGGCCAGTCAGATTTGTCGAATCAACTGAAATGCTAAATAAAATGAGACGTGAACTGGAAGGGCAAAAAGAAATAGTTTTTATTCAGTTAAGTTCTGGGCCAGATGCAGGTAATATTAAAGTACCGAAGAACTGGGCCTATGAAATATATCCTTTTGACAGTGGCACTGTATTTTTATTAAAAAATAAATGTAACTACTCAGCGTAAATAATTAAAAAAGTTCTTGACAGGGTTTTAGTCTTAAATTTGTAGCTTTTACCTACTTTC
>CBDUDP010000029.1:0-55265 GCA_965365945.1 uncultured Gammaproteobacteria bacterium | reverse complement strand
CCTTCTGAAGCAACTTATTCCTAAGTATTTTTAGGATTTATTTAAAATAAAGCTGGTGCTTGAAGAGAGTATCTACGGATCCTGTATTTATTACGTATATTATTGAATACTTTTACAGTTTCTAGAACACGGGAACTATACAGGATTGGGAGAGAATAATAAGTTTATGGCTTAGTGATCATTTAAATGAAAAATGTAATGATCATGATCTTGCTATAATAGTTTATAACATTTTTTATTTTTAAGAGGCTTCCATGCGGAACTGGAAATTGCTACCCGCTTTTTTAATAGGGTCGTCAGTATTAGCTGTCATCATCTATGTTTTATTCTCTTTTGTCTTTCTCGATTTCTTTGTCGACCTGTGGTGGTTTCGCTCGCTTAATTTTGAGGGCTACTTTTGGCTAAGATTACTCTACCGATTTATTTTTTCCGGTGGTGTAACGCTTATATTTTTCTGTATTTTCTTTTTTCATTTCTGGATTGCATCGCGCTACTTAGGTTTAAGCCCTCCTGATGAAATACTTGTGAGCGCTGATAAGCGACAACGCTTTCAATCTTTTGCTGATATTTTCATGTATGGATCAGTAAGGATTTATACGCCTTTATCCTTGATTTTAGCGATTGTTATCGCGATTCCTTTCTATAACCAATGGGAGTCGGCTTTATTATATTTCTTTGGTAGTACTGCAGGTGTAACAGAGCCTGTTTACGGGCTTGATGTGAGTTTTTATTTATTTTCATATCCTGTTTATATGCTGATTCAGCAAGAGCTACTGAATACGTCTATTATTCTGTTCTTCCTAGTAACTGCACTGTATTGGTTAGAACATGTATTTGTCCCTAATCAGAATAAAGAATACCCTCTGGGCGCTAAAATCCATTTAACGATTTTAATCGGCTTTATTGTCTTATTTGTGACTTGGGGATTTGCTCTCGATCGATTTTCTTTACTATATGTCAATTCACATGAGCCGGTGTTTTTTGGCCCAGGTTTTGTCGAGTTACGTTATCAATTGCCATTAATCTGGCTTAGCATCGTTTCTATTGTGGCAGTATTTGTTGCTGTTGTGATTTACATTTTCTCTCCACAACATCGCTCAGCAATCCCTATTTTTATCGGTATTGGCGGCTTTTTATTGGCTCTAGGCTTACAAAATATACCGCTTATTCCCAGCTTGATTAATTCACTTATTGTTAAGCCTAATCCAGTATTAACGGAAGGGCAGTTTATGGAAAGCAATATTAAGGCAACTCTCGATGCTTATGACCTAAAAAATATTAATATTGTTGACTACCAAGTTAAGCTCGATGCAACAAAAGATATTGAATTATGGGGTACTCAAAAGCATTTTGAAAATATTCCTGTGTGGGATAGAGAGTACTTAATGGATGGCTATCAGCAGTTGCAAGGTATCCGGCCGTATTACCATTTTGAAAGCGTAGATGAAGATCGTTACTACTTGAATGATCATATACAACAAGTGAACTTGTCCGCTCGCGAGTTGAACCCCGATAAATTGCCACTTGCAGCTAAGAATTGGGAAAATATTCATTTACGCTATACCCATGGCTATGGTGCGGTAGTGACACCAGCTGCGCAAGACGCAGGAAAGCCCATTTTATGGTATCTACGTGATTTAAATATGCAGTCCAATGTCGGCTTTTCCGTTAAATCGCCAGATATTTATTTTGGTCAGGAAAAGTATAATTATGCGGTTGTCCCTAATGACTTGGATGTTATGGGTTTGGCTGGATCAGATAAAGGTGCGAACCAGACTTATCAAGGGCAAGCAGGAATACCGATTCCATCAATGTTTAGAAAGCTATTATTTGCCTTTTATTTTGGTGAAGAGAAGATTTTTTTCTCCACTAATATTTCTAAGCAGAGTAAGGTTTTATTAAGGCGTAATATTATTGAAAGAATCAATACCATTACGCCATTCTTGCATCTAGATCAAGACCCTTACTTAGTCGTTACTAAAGACCGATTTTATTGGATTCAAGATGCTTATACCTTGTCTGATAAATATCCGGTGTCTAAATTTGCTAGTGATAGTTTTCTATCGGGTACAGCACATTTTAACTATATTCGTAACTCGGTAAAAGTGGTTGTAGATGCTTACGATGGCTCAGTAAAGTATTATATTTCGGACACGAAAGATCCTATTATTGATGCGTATCGCATCGCTTATCCTGGCGTTTTTAATCGTTTAGACAGCATGCCGGATGAGTTACGCGAGCATTTACGTTATCCGCGTGAGCTCTATTTTATGCAAATGATGGTTTATTCTAAATATCACCAAACAAAGCCTGAATTATTTTATGAGCAAGCAGAAACTTGGCAATTTGCTAAAGTAAATAAAAAGTCTGTTATGCCTTATTATCAAACTATGGATTTCGGTCGGTGTAACGATAGAGAAGAGTTCGTTATGATTAATCCCATGACACCTATTAATCGTAGTAACTTAAGTATGATAGGGGTTGCTGGTACGTTAGATACGGAAAGTTGTGACAATAAAGATTACAAGCCCAATATCAAAATCTATAAATTTGGTAAAGATACTCAAGTTAATGGGCCGGCTCAAGTGGAAGCATTGATTGATCAAAACCCTGAAATATCAGAGCAATTTACCTTATGGGATCAGCATGGATCGAATGTAGCAAAAGGGCGTATGGTGATTTTGCCGATGGGTGATAACTCCATCTTATATGTACAGCCTATCTACATGATTTCTACTAAAACCAAGATGCCTGAGCTAACGCGAGTCATTGTATCTATTGGTAACCAAGTCGTCATGGATACGACTTTATGGTCAGCCTTTAATAAGTTGAAGTTGAAGTTTGCCCAAGGCGTTAAAGACGAGCAAGGCACTGGTACATCAGTGAATTAAAGTGGAGCCAGAGTTCTCCTCATGCGTATCTAGCTTTAAGGAAATGAGGAGGGCGTTGTGGTATTAGGAAAAAATGGACTTGGCGAGGCAATAGATATTTCGCCCGTATGAAGCTTTGAGACTCGTAGAGTGCAAAGTGAAATACGGGCATTGAACGTATTCCACTGGCGTTTCATACGGGCTATGAATTTTTAACGCGAGACCCTCTTTAAGTGCTTGTTTTGGGTAGCCATAAAGCGTATAGAATAGCTGAACCAGCCCTCTTGAGTTACGTATCCAGTGACATGCAGACTAAAAACTACATATCCTAGTATAAGTCTGAGCTATTTAGACCTTCTGCATCAAGTAATATTTGCACTCTCAGTAAACTGCATCGCATGCAATTTCGCATAAGCACCTTGCTTAGCAATTAATTCAGCATGTGGCCCGCGCTCAATAATCTCACCTTGATCCATAACCAAAATTACATCTGCTTTTTCTATAGTTGATAAGCGGTGCGCAATAACAATTGTAGTTCTATGCTTCATGACATGTTCTAAAGCTTTTTGAATATAACGTTCAGATTGCGTATCCAAAGCAGATGTAGCTTCATCAAGAATCAAAAGAGGCGAATTTTTTAATAAGGCTCTTGCAATAGCTAAGCGCTGTCTTTGTCCACCAGATAGCTGTATGCCATGCTCACCGATTTCCGTCTGTATGCCATGCGATAAAGCATTAATAAACTCAGTTGCGTAGGCGTCTTCCGCAGCCTTTAATACGGCCGCCTCTTCAACATCACCCAATACACCATAAGCAATATTATTAAAAACCGTATCATTAAATAAAGTAATATTTTGCGTCACTAAAGCAATCTGCTCCCTTAAACAACTTAGGGTATATTGGTTTATTTCAATACCATCAACTAAAATACGCCCCTGAGAATAATCATAAAAACGCGGTATTAAATTCGTTAAGGTTGTTTTTCCACTACCTGAAGCGCCAACAATAGCAACAGTTTCTCCTGCTTCAATAGAAAGGTTAATATTTTTTAGCGCGAGTTTTTTTGAATTAGGATAACTAAAAGAAATATTCTGAAAGTTTAAAACGCCTTTCCCTGCTGCTTTTTCAACAGTACCTTGATCATTTTCAGGCTCTACATCTAATGCATTAAAAATATCACCTGCGGCCGCAATCCCTTTTTGAATATCATTATTTGCTTGAGCTAGTAATTGAATTGGTCTGGGAACCATAAATGCAGCTAATAAATAAGCAACAAAATCACCAGTACTGGCTGTGTCCATAATAGTGAGAGCTAAGAAAAGTAAAGCTGATAATGCAGATGCAATTAATAATTGCATAATCGGGTTTTGAATAGCAGCGACTAAGGCAACTTTTTGTGACTGTTGTTTATTAAAAAAACTGACCTTTTTAAAGCGCTTTATTTCATAATCAGAACCACCAAAACATTTAACAACGCGGCTGCCCATTACTAACTCAGAAGTAATATGCGTCATATCGCCCATGGAGTCTTGTACGTTTTTACTTAGCGATCTTAGTTTTTTACTGACTTTAGTCACTAACACGCCAATAAAAGGTGCGATAACGAAAAATATCAGCGTTAACTGCCAGTTAAGCCACAGTAGATAGCTTAACAATCCAATAGCCGTTAAACCTTCCCTAATAAAGGTTCTTACGGAGTCAGTAACGGCGCGTGTTACTTCTGCGACATTATAAGTAATCAAGGAAATTAAATGGCCGCTATTTTGCGCGTCAAAATATTCTATGGAAAGCTGAGTGTAGTGATTAAAGATCTCCTGCCGAAGCTTATGTACAACATTAACCGAGACTTTCGCTAAAAAATAGTTGCCAAAAAAGGTTCCGGTACTTCTAAATAAAACAAGCCCGATAATAAAAATAGGCAAGTACTTATTGTCAGCCTTCGTTCCATGCTCTATCGTTTCAATAATAAATTTAACAAGTTCCGCAAACAAAGGCTGTGCAATAGCTACAATTACGAACCCAAAGATGCTAATTATAAAGAATTTAATAAAGGGGATTACGTACCTGAGTAAACGTGTATAGATATTGAAACCTGAGTTTTTTTTAGTCTTTTTTGCCATTTTTTTATAAAATTATGTTTAAGTCGTTATTATTCAAGTGTCATCGCTTTTACAGTTCTTCCTATGAGGATCGCTCCAAGAAGCATTAGTACAAGCCGTTAATATAAATACAAAGAAAGTATTAAATATCCCATGGCCAAAAGTTATATTAGTTAGTCCGAAAAACATATAACCGGTACAAAGCATTATCCCTATGCCTGAGAAGTTACTTTTATTATCAGAATTAATATTTTTATAAAATAACCGTATAGGCATTAAAAATAAAACGAACAAACTAAGCAATCCAGCTATTCCTTTACCTACTAGTGTATTTAAATATTCATTATGAAAATGATCATAATATGAAATGCGTTTTTTTAATTTCTTATCTTGAAAAAAGTCACTCGCAGCTAATTTGGTGTTATGTAGGCCATAGCCTAGTATTGGATGGTTAGGAAAAACATCTAATGCCGCTTTCCATAGAGTAATACGCGCACCAACGGATGAAAAATTACTACCCTTATAATTTATGATTTGATTATTCATCAACTGAAATCTTGATTGAATCTGAGGGGTTAGTCCAGCTATTATTACAATACTCATTGCCATTATGAAAACTAATATAAGATTTTTTTTTGAAATAACTCTCTGTTGACCCCAAATAAAAATTAAACCTAAAAATAATATTGGAGCAGTAATCCAAGCGCCTCGGGATAAAGAAAGTACTACAGCAACAAGGCCGAAAGAAAAGCTAATAAAGCTGAATATTCTTTCTTTAGTTGATTCATTAAAAAAATTTATTAATGAGAAAAAGGCTAATAATAAAGCAATATCCCCAAAAAGTATTTCATTGACTACACCGCCAGCTCGTGTGCCCAAGTAAAAATATTGGATAAGAGCTACAATTCCTGCGAAGGCCGCACCTACTTTTATGCCGTTTGATAATATTGGAAATTTTAATTTTTTTAAAAGAAAAACAGCTAGCCAAGGAGCGATTAGAAAATGAAAATTAGTGCCTAAGCGTTTAAAAGCATAAAGAGATGGATCTGATGCTATGACAGAAAGAAAGGAAATAAAAAAATAACCAAATAAAATAAGGGAAAATGATTTGGTTGCATCGTACTTAAAGGGGTTTATTTTTTCCTTATAACAATAAATTATACTCCATAATGCAACTACCACAAAAGGAGCTTCACCAGCTCCGGGAATCACTAAAATAAACCCGGGGATTATAAAAAATAAAGTATTTAATATATTGTTTTGTAGAGGGGAGGGATGGTTAAGCATCACTTACTTCCTTATATAAATTAATTATTTCGTTAGCTTCAATATCAGATCTCCATTTCTTGCAAATAGTTTCATAGCCCCTTTTCTTATATAAATACACCTTATTTTCATTGGTGATTAATTCTAATAATTTATCCCTTAGTTTTTCTATGCTCCCTGGAGAGTATAGTTCACCATTATAACCTGGCTTAATTAATAATGAATTAGTCCCAACGTTGCTAGTTGCAATAACCGCTGTATGGCATAACATTGCTTCTAATGGCACCATTGAGCTTCCTTCTGTATAAGAGGCTATAACATTAATGTCCATAGACTGGTAATATGAATATATATTATTAACTTCACCTGTAAATAAAAAACGGTTATTTAACTGAGACTCTTTAATTACTTCTAATATCTTACGATAGTAATCAGGTCTATATTTTCCTATTATAAAACAATCCCAATCATCATTTTCCTTAAAAATAGGAATAAGAGCTTTAACTAAATCAAGTTGACCTTTAAGTGGCCTAACTCTTCCAACTATGCCTATATATTTCTTTTTATTATATTCGTTATTTATAGGGTTATTTATAGGGTTATTTATAGGGTTATTTATAGGGTTATTTTTAAAGCAATCGAGACTAATGCCATGAGGAATTAACTTTGATGTCAGACTTAACGTCTCATACATTTCTTGGTTAAGCGTAATAATTTTATCAGCTTTGGCATATAAAAATTTAGAGATCCAGCTAGGTTTTTTAGCTCCATGTCTAGTAGCTATAATTTTGGTTTCTTTTATAAAAATTCTAAAGATCAGGGCAACAAGTAACTCGTTATTCCTGTGTACATGCCATATGACGAAGCCATTTTGTTTAATATAATTAAAGGCAAACCTTACTCCTTGAATAAGAGTAAATCGCTTAACGTCTGTTTTTATTGTTGATCCGACTAAAATAACATCATATTTAGCCCTAATTTCTGGAATGAGTTGTTCTATGCAAGATGTAACTCCAGTCCTGTTTTTATGCAGATGGGTTTGTACAATTAGCGTTTTTTTCATGAGTTAAAATAAGACTATTGAGCTCAAGTAAGTAAGTTTGGACGCTTTGTTTTCCTTTTTAAAGAGGGTAAGGTTTTTAGTCATTTTATTTTCCTTTATGGCTCACCATAAAAGATCGTTTCTGCCGGTTCGAGTTAGCCGAGGAATTGTTGTTCATATTCAAATATGCTTGTTTATTCATGGGCGTGCTCGAGTTGAGGTGCTTTGCTGAGAGTGACTTGTAAAAAATTCATGGTATCTTGCGTTAACTGCTTTAAAGTGTGTTTCATCGGCTCTTCCCCAGCTGCCTTCAATAGTGTAGAAGTTAGCCAAATAAGCTAAAAAATTATCTCTAAGCACCTTATCGATAGTGAAATTGTGCAATGCTTTTATGGCTGAAGTCAGGCTTGCAAAATCATGTGCTGTTAACACTAAGCCCTTTAGAGAATAATAAGCATCCCCCAGCACAATCACCTTTTTATTTAGTAATAAAGCTTCAAGGCCAACCGAAGAATTAATAGTAATCACTGCAGTGGCATTAGCAATGGCATCATTTAGCGGAGTGCTTTCATCAAAATGTAATTTAGGGTGTTTACTTGCAGTGTCTCGCAGACTTATATAGGATGCTTTAGAGCTGGGATGGGCGCGGAAAATTACATGAACATCGCTTAGGACGCTGGCATCTATTACTTCTTTGACCAAATTAAAGAGCTGAGTCATTGATTTAATATGAGGTGAGTTTTCCAATATTTGCGAGTCCCTTTCTTTTTGAAAGGGCACCAATAGATATTTTTTAGGAAGCGTATTTTGTGAGGCTGAGACTTTACGTTTGTATTGGCGGCCGACTATAGTACGTGATTTGTATTCACCAAAGTCTCCATCCTTAAAAAATTCTGGGTCTTTGGGAATACTGTTTAAAGCGTTGATACCTTGATCGTCATAAGTAGTACTACCGGGCAATAAGCCATTTTCTAAATAAAGCACAGGGATGGAAAAATGTTTGTTTACGGCTTTCAAAATGTTATCTCGATATTTGTGACCATTCCATATGCTAATGCAAGCTGGTTGTTGCTGCTCAAGAAAACTAAAAAGTCGGTTATAAATTCTTGGCACTTGCCTTCGACTCAAAACACTCACTAGAGGTTTTAATAGCTGTTCAACCAAAAAACCTGATCTAGCATTAAAGAGCTCCTCTAGGAACTTATCAATGATTTCTTCAAGGTCAATAGGGCTAATCGCAACTATAGAAGCACTCGAAGCTTTTGGTAAAAAATGATAGGAAATAACTTTACAGTTAAAATCAGCCAAGGCATTTTCTACAAGCAAATTAAAATAGCGATGTTTTTTCACCGTTCGAGAAAGAAATAACACATCTAAAGCTTTTTTATTATTCATTATTGATGTTTAGGAACGCCTTGATGAGGTAGTTAATTCGCATGCTAAAGTTTACCTTTAAATTTAAGAGCCTGCAGAAAATGAGGTTTCGCTGTTAAAACTGCGAGATTACAGAAAGTAACAGCAGAATATGAACTCCAGCCCATAAAGTCAAGGCGCTATTTGAATAATCCATATCATTATAATTAAGTGACAAAAAATCACGCACACTAAATCTCGCTTATATTTTACAATCTAGTAGCAACTAAGCTTTTTATGTCCGCAGCATCCTGAGGGTGCTCTAAAATATACTGCTCTCGCCCTTGACGTATGGCTTTTATGTGAGCCCCCACTGTTTCCGTTTTAAGGATTTGTCCAAAGTTATTTTCTACGCCATTTATCATATTATTAAAAATAATATCACCTAAAGCTTGAGAGTAATGTGATGAGTCAGCATACCAAGTCATAGGCGTATCCGTAGCGCGAGGAACCGCTTCTGTTGAGTACTTGTTATAAGTTGAAAAATCATAAATAAGAAATGGAGATTTTTGATAAGCTCTGCTTTCCTGTTCGGTAATGGCTAACATCTCCCGCTTCCAGTGTTCCCATTTATTCCAAAGCCCTAGCTGCTTAATAAGCTCCCACTGCCGTGCATGCGAGGGAGAAATAAAGAAATTAACAACAATGCCTTGGTCATAGGCTAATTGAATGATTTTTCTAAAGTAATCAAAAGTCGTGAATTTTTTATCAAAACTTACAAAGGTAAAATTAGGGGTCGTATATACTCTATGTACATACTTTTCTTCACTATTAGAAAATGTATCTATCCAGCCTTCCCCATATCCTTTTGTTTTAAACCCATTCGGCAAATAAACTTTTTTCCATTTATTTAAACCGGTCAATGCTTTTATACTATAAAACAAAGCACCTCCAGAAAATAAAGTGGATTGTAGGTCGTTAAGGTTATTTTCTGAGGGAGTGTTGTTGAAATCAACAGCCAGGCGTTCTTCACTAAAGCCTTTATTAGGTCGGTGACTACCATGAAATTGAAAAAAGTCTAACCCAATAAAAACTTGCTTAAGAGAGGTAGAAGCGTTGGCATGCTGAAAATAACGCAAAACCTCATAAATAGTCATGCCCGGATAGGCACCATTATAAACTTTATTATCAGGAAGAAACTCTTGTGTGATTTTGGCTGAAAACCCCGAGTCAGTACGCGATGACCCCAAAATGAGCGTATCGGGCTTATATTGTTTAATTCCGATAGCTTTCCCCATTTGTATTTGTGATGAAAAAGCAGGACTATTTACAACCTTCCCCACCTTAAAATAGACTCTCCCATAAACAGAGAAAGGGTCAACTACATAACAAAATACAGCTGATAATCCAAACAATAAGGTGCTAATAATAAAAAACCGCCGACTATAGGCAACAAAAATGTGATTCATTTGCTTCTCAGATTAAAATTGAAAATATAAAAACTCACTGATACGTGTCAATGATAAAGTTGAGTAAACAAAGGAAAAAGCAATAAAAACTGACCACAATAATGTTGGCTGCCAGTAAAGTATTTGTCGCGTATTTTTATACTGATCTCTTGATTCAAAAACGGGGCGATAACGCTGCATTAATTGCTGAGTATTTGGCATCAAAAAGGTCAAAATAAATAAAAGAACAAACCATAGAACATCCATAAGTTTAACCGAACCTACTTGTTGCAGTATACCCGCGAACGCCACATGGTGTGCCACCAACCAAGAGTCTAAACCAAACATAAAATGGGTGGTCCATTTAGGTAGCAAGAAGCCATTCATGCCTAACATACCTTGCCACAAATTTAAGGTACCTTCTAAGCTACTTGCTCGAAAAGGAACCCATGCAAAAATTACGGCACTTATCGTTAGCCACCATGAAATTAGCTTAGGCAACTTAATGCCTAATTTTTGCCATATATTATGGATAATTAAAAAAGATCCGTGTAACCCTCCCCATATCGCAAAATTCCAGCCAGCTCCGTGCCATAGCCCTCCTAGAACCATAGTGAGCATCAAATTTATTAGCTGCCGAACCTTACCTTTACGGTTTCCTCCCAAGGGTATATATAAATAATCCCTTAAAAACCTCGATAAAGTCATGTGCCATCGTCGCCAAAAAATAGTAATATTTTTTGCTTTATATGGGGAGTTAAAATTCATAGGCAATACAATGCCAAACATCCTTGCCAAGCCTATAGCCATATCAGAGTAACCTGAAAAATCGAAATATAACTGAAAGGCGTAACATAATGAACTCGCCCAAGCTGCAAAAAATGTCAGTGGAACGCCACTTTCAGCTAGAGAAAAAGAAAGGCCCACATATTCACTTGTTCCATCAGCTAACACTGCTTTTTTGAAAAAGCCCAAAGTAAAAATGCTAAGCCCAATAACTAGATGCCGATAATTAAGTTTATATAGGCTATTTTTGGCAAATTGCGGCAACATTTCACGATGGTGAACAATAGGGCCAGCAATCAACTGAGGAAAAAATGTCACAAAAAGGCAATAACTTAAAAAGTTATATTCCCGGGTCTCCCCCCTATAAGTATCAATTAAATATGCAATTTGTTGAAAGGTGAAAAAAGAAATAGCTAAGGGCAGCACTATTTTCTCTAAATGTATATCCGTATCAGCTAATACATTGAGGCTATCTATAAAAAAATTAAAATATTTGTAATAAACAAGCGCTAATAAATTAATCGCTATAGCCACGATTAATAGAGTTTTTGATTTGATTTTTTCTGATAATGCTGTTCCCACGGCATAATTAAAGAGCATGGAAATTATAATAATACTCAGATACGCGGGGTTCCACCAACCATAAAAAAACAGTGATGCAGCCACTAGCCAAGAACTTGCAATACGATGATGACTCTTAGCCCCTATAGCATAAAATCCCACTAGAACAATTGGCAAAAAAACAAAAATAAAAATATATGAGTTAAACAGCATAAAAGTTCGATACTAAGAGATAAAAGGTTAACCGAGCGTATAGGTATTTAGCGCGCTATTGATAGAATTAACGCTACTTCAACTAGATACGACTAAAGGTTTTTTCTCCCGTTTGAAATAGGGTACTGAAACATGCTCTCTCTTTAGTTGTCGGCGGTATGTAATAGGTTCCAACATTAGCTTCAAGTTGATACATCACCATTTTTAATCCGTGCTCCCCATTGTGTATATCATACTGCGGAAACTCACCAGAACGCTTCCAGCTCTTGAGTCTCTCAAATATTTTAGAGTAGCCACCATCTACTTGATGATGAAAAAAGAAATAAATTGTAGCAGGTGTTAGCAATTCCAATTCTATTGCTGTTCCCTTCGGAGGCCGGTGGGTGCCCTGAAAAAGCAAACCACCTAATAGCTCTTCAGGGATACTATCATAAGTGTATTGCCGGTCAACGTGCTGGATAACACCTAGTTTCATGACATCATCATTGAAATTGAAGAAAGGGGATACTTTAACTTTTACAATTTTTTCAGCAATGCTTAATACCTCTTTATTTTGCAAAGGCGGCGCTGTTCTTTTTACAAATATGACCGTTGTGATTATGATTGCAAGCATAATCGATACTATGCTAATTGTTTTGTAATTAAACTTCACTGGCTTGATGGCCTCTCATCTATTGCCGAGCTAAGGGCTTATGTACCTATAATATTGCTATCACTTAAAAAGTGAAGATCAGGTATCATAAAGCAGTTTTATGATAATTAACCTAAATGACGCTATAAATTTATAACTATTGGTTCAAAATAAATATGGATAATAAAAAATCGCCCACAAAGTTGGCGAAAGCTCATTGGAGTGATATTTTTTTAGAATATTTTTTTCGCTTTGCGGCGAGTGGAAAAATACCTGCCAACTGGTTTTTGCCTACAGTTCCTTCCGACTCTGAGAAAGCATCTAATTCAGGCCATTTAAGTTTAGAGCTTGTAAGTCATTGCTGGAACTATGCTTATTTATTGGATTACCAATTAAGCTCTTTAGTAAATTATCCACCTACTAAACTTGACCTTACTGTCACTATTTTTTACTCAACTGAAGATGAAAAAACAGTGGCAATGCTAGATTTTTTTGGCAAAAAGGAAGTTACTAACGTTACTTGGAACTGGCAAGAACTACCTAAAGAAATGTTATTCAGGCGTAGTATAGGTCGCAATAAAGCTGCGCTTGCCACTAAAGCAGACTGGATTTGGTTTACTGATTGTGACCTTGTCTTTCATGAGCAGTGCTTAGATAGCTTGGCAGATGCAGTACAAGGCAGAAAAGATGCATTACTATACCCTCAGGCTGAACATATCACCACCTTATTAGCTGAAGACGACCCTATCCTAGTAAAAGGAGCGGAACCTCAGTTATTAGATATTGACACTAATACATTTAGTGTTATGAATGTTAATCGTGCAACAGGTCCATTACAAATAACCCATGGCGATGTAGCTCGCTCCTGTGGCTATTGTAATAGTATTAGTATTTATCAAAAACCTGCGAAACACTGGTGTAAAGCCTATGAAGACCGGGCTTTTCGCTGGTTACTTCGTAGCCAAGGGGTTGGTATTGATATACCTAATGTTTTTCGAATCCAACATATATTCAAAGGGCGCTATAAAGAAGGCACTCTAAACTCGGCAATTCGCCGACAGATTAAGCGCCTTAAAAGTATTTAGCGCAATAAATTTCCCTTGTCTAATTCCTTATTTTCCTAGTTAAGCCAAGCATAGCGCTACCCAACCGATACATGTATTAGACTTAGACTCCTTGGAAGCAAGGTGTCACTTCGATAAACAATACTCGGCATTGAGAAAACAGATAAGGTAACGCATCAATAACTGAACACAGTTTCTTTAATTCAATGACCCTAAAATACATAGAAAAAATATTACGCGCTAAAGTTTACGATGTTGCTGAAGAAAGTCCTTTGGATTTTGCTCCGGTCTTATCTGAGCGTATTAATAATCAGGTTTTTTTAAAGCGTGAAGATTTACAGCCAGTTTTTTCTTTCAAATTACGGGGCGCTTATAACAAAATTGCGTCATTAACGGAACAAGAAAGAAGTCACGGTGTGATTGCAGCATCAGCGGGGAATCATGCGCAAGGCGTGGCTTTATCAGCTAAAAAATTAGGCATCAAGGCTTTAATTGTTATGCCTAAAACTACGCCTGAAATTAAAGTGAATTCGGTGCGCGCTCGCGGGGCTAAAGTTGTTCTATTTGGTGATGCTTTTGATGATGCCTATACACATGCCAAAACAATAGCGAAAGAAAAAAAGATGACCTTTGTGCATCCGTACGATGATCCGGAGGTTATTGCTGGCCAAGGTACGGTAGCGATGGAAATTTTACGTCAAAAAACGGATACTATTGAAGCTATTTTTGTACCCGTGGGCGGTGGTGGTTTAATTGCTGGCATTGCGGCTTATGCAAAATTTGTCCGGCCCGATATTAAAATTATTGGCGTTGAGCCTGATGATTCTAATTGCTTACAACAAGCATTAAAATCCCATAAGCGAGTAACACTAAAACAAGTTGGCTTGTTTGCTGATGGTGTCGCGGTAAGGCAGATTGGTAAAGAGCCGTTTCGTTTGGCTAGAACTTTAGTCGATGAAGTAATTACTGTTAATACTGACGAGATTTGTGCTGCGATTAAAGATATTTTTGATGATACGCGTTCCGTACCCGAGCCTGCTGGCGCATTGGCAATTGCAGGATTAAAGAAATATGTTGAACGAGAAAAGATTAGCGATAAAGCTTTAGTTGCAATAGAAAGTGGAGCTAATATTAACTTTGATCGCCTACGTTATGTTGCCGAGCGCGCGCAAGTGGGTGAACACAGAGAAATTTTATTAGCAGTAAAGATTCCTGAGCAACCAGGTAGTTTTTTAGCTTTCTGTAAGTTATTAGGTAAACGTAGCATTACTGAATTTAATTATCGTTACTTTGATGACAGTAGCGCACAGATATTTGTCGGTATCAGCAGTAGTGGTGATATAAATGATAAAGTTGAAATCATTGGTCAGTTAGAAGGTAAAGACTTTACCGTCACGGATATGACTCAAAATGAGCTAGCGAAAGAGCATATCCGCTATATGGTAGGTGGTCACGCGCCTTGCGAGTTAAATGAAATTATTTATAGTTTACAATTTCCTGAACGACCTGGTGCTTTATTGCGCTTTTTAACTTCTTTAGGTAGCCAGTGGAATATCAGTTTATTTCATTATCGTAATCACGGCTCAGCATTTGGTAAGGTATTGATTGGCGTACAAATTGAAGCATCGCAAAAGATAGCCGTGCAGTTATGCTTCGACGCTTTAGGGTTTCGTTATATAGAAGAAACCAATAATCCAGCTTATCAATTATTTAGTGGCGGGAGGGGTTAAGGTCAATGCTGTTGATTTTAGTCCTCTCTCACTGGAGAAGGAGTTGAACTTGAGTCAACAGCATTGGAGGTTAAATAGGATTTAAAGTGAGTCAGAGAAAGGGTAGGCAGGAAGTCCACTCTTGTTTATAACGATCAAAAATACTGGGAGTAAAGCTGCATGTTTATCCACTCGTTACCGATCTTTTTCACTTATATACAGTTAGGGTCTTCGCTAGATTTACTATTAATAGCTTTGCTTATTTATAGTGTTATCTATTTAACGCTGCCTTTTATAGCGTCAACTCAAGAGCAGGAATGTATAGAGTTGAAGGGCCTTTCGTTTTATAACTACTTACTCTACTCCTGGATTGGCCCGCTAAAACTATGGGTCGTTTTCTGGCCGTTTTTCATCTTACTTAATATCAGTTTATACTTTACTGACATGCTCGCGATGCAGGGGAACTTCACTGTATCCAGTTGGGATGAAGTTCATTTTATCTTGTTAACCCCAGCTATTTTTTGGACGCTTTGCGTGTGGCGTAATTCCTCCAATACAAAATTACGAATCAGTGCTGCCGGCGCGCGCTTTATGACTCTCACTGTATTTTTTGAGTATGCGTTGAAACTAGTGATCCGTGATGATTACCCGCGAATTTTTTTCGCTTGCCAAGATATTATGCTGGATTATGCTTCTTGTTTTTAAAGCTAAGAGTTACTGACTTTACGATTCCTTTAAGGTAACGGCAACTAACTGTTTTTTCTGTTCTTCGCTAAGCTCACAAATATGTGTGCAAGCGAGTTTATGAATCGCTATGCCGTGCCCATGAGTGACAAAGCCGATAACATCATCATTTTGTTTTGGGTTACAGCAGTGTGCAAAATGGGTCAAAATATTATCGTATCCAGCAACGGTTATTTCCACTGAATGCGCTTTAGTCGAGGATTTTTTCTTACCCGCTACTTTTTTAGGATGCTTCTTAAGTTCTTGCAGTGCCAGACTTAATTGCTTATCGCTAATCTCTTTACGCCCTAAAGCAATGAATAACTTATCCACGCCCTTTAATTTGAAGCGTTGCAATAAGCGGCTTAAGTAAGATTTGTTTAAACCTAGTCGTTTTACTTCTTTATCTAAAGCTTGCTGGCCAATCAAGCTATGCTTATCTTTACTTTGCTGATTAATCCATACTCTTACTTTTTGAATGGCGCTAGGGGATTTTAAATAGGCTAGATTTGGATCAATCCAATTGGGGTTGGGCGCAATGTCATGATTCGTCAAAACTTCAACTTGTTCGCCGGTCTGCAAAATATAGGTTAAGGGAACAATGCGGCCATTTACTTTAGCACCACGACAGCGGTGCCCTATATTAGTATGAATAGCGTAAGCAAAATCCAAGGGCGTTGCGCCCTTTACCAAATCAATTAATTCTCCGGCTGGTGTTAATATATAAACGCGATCACAAAATAGTTCGGTACGAAAATTTTTTAGTAAGCTGTCGTTTTCTGTTTCCTCTAAAAGTTGACGCAATGCTGCGATACTTTTTTCAGTCGCAATATCTTGATTACTACCTTCTTTATAACGCCAGTGTGCAGCGACCCCTAACTCAGCAAAATCATGCATGTGTTTAGTACGTATTTGCACCTCTATGCGATTCGCATCTTCGGTCAAAATAACGGTATGTAAGGATTGATAGCCATTATTTTTGGGATTAGCAATATAGTCATCAAATTCTTTAGGAATGCTAGTCCAATGCTGATGCACTAGGCCTAAAATCTCGTAGCATTGAGCTGTTTCATTAACCATGACACGTACAGCTAACAAATCATATAGTTCTTCTATGGGTAGCTGTTTACGTTGCATTTTTTGCCAAATGCTATAAATATGCTTAGGTCGGCCTTTGATTTCCGCTTTGATTCCGACAAGTTTTAGCTTTTCTTGCAATTGCGTAATGAATCCAGCAATACAGTCTTCTCTATTGATGCGTTTGTTTTCTAATGCTTTCGCGACAGAAAGGTAATGGCTAGGCTCTAAATAGCGAAACGCATAATCCTCTAAGGCCCATTTTAATTGTCCAACCCCGAGGCGGTTAGCAATAGGAGAATAGAGGTCTAGGGTTTCTTGCGCAATAAAATGGCGCATGTCTTCATTTTCTTGGGGTATTTTTTTTAATCGTGCCAAACGATAGGCAAGTTTGATCAAAATCGCACGAATATCATCAGCGGTAGACAATAACATGCGTCTTAATATTTCAACTTGAGCCGCTTTAGTTGCAATACTTTCAGAATAGATATTGAGTCCATTAAGTTCTTTAACATTAGCCACTAAACTTGCGACAATAGAGCCAAACTCTGTTTTTATAGGGTAGTTGTTTAAACGCCAGTCACTTAAAATGGCCGCCAAAATCGTTTCCAAATCAACATTGAGCGGTAATAAATTTAATGCGACATCAAGCCCTAGCGGGCGTTTGGTATCGTCATTGGGTAAATTTTCGACGACTGAAATCGCTTGATGAATTAAAACGCGTTCAGTCGCAGAAAAGCGCGAAAAAAGGTCTTTTTTTGTAGGTAAATAGGTAGGCATAGCAGGGAGGGTGGGTTATGAACCCCACTCTCTGACTTTATTTATAATTGATTTAATACACGCTCAGCCGCAGTAATAGTGGCGGCAATATCGGCATCACTATGCGCAGCAGAAACAAACCCTGCTTCAAAAGCAGATGGTGCAAGGTATATGCCTTCTTTTAACATGCCATGAAAAAACTGTTTAAACAGCTCTTGATCACAACGCATGACCTGCTCAAAACGACTAATATGATCCTCTTGAGTAAAAAACAAGCCAAACATGCCACCTACGACATTGATCGACATACCAATATTTGCGGCAATTGCTTTAGCCTGTATCCCCTCCGCTAAGGCGCGAGTTTTAGCGCTTAATTGCTCATGAAATTTTGATGCTGATAACAATTCTAAAGTTTTATAGCCTGCCGCCATGGCTACCGGATTTCCCGATAAAGTCCCTGCTTGATAAACAGGACCTACTGGAGCTAAAGAGCTCATGATTTCATGCGAACCACCAAAAGCACCTACAGGCATTCCGCCGCCAATAATCTTTCCTAAAGTGGTTAAATCCGGCTTAATATTATATAGCCCTTGCGCGCAATGTTTATCCACACGAAAACCGGTCATCACTTCATCAAAAATCAATAATGCGCCATATTCGTCGCATACCTCTCGCAAGGTTTCTAAAAAACCTGGGGCGGGCAAAACGCAGTTCATATTGCCTGCTACTGGCTCGACAATAATCGCGGCAACTTGCTTACCAATCTCAGCAAAGGCTTGTTTAACGGCATCGCTATCATTGTAAGCCAAGGTAACTGTATCTTCCGCTACCGCAGCAGCCACGCCGGGTGAGCTTGGTACACCTAGGGTTAAAGCACCGGATCCCGCTTTAACCAATAATGAATCCGAATGACCATGATAACAGCCTTCAAATTTTACTATTTTATCCCGCTTTGTATGGCCTCGTGCTAAGCGAATAGCACTCATAGTAGCTTCAGTCCCGGAGCTAACCATGCGTACTTGTTCGATTGATGGTACTAATTTACATATTTTTTTCGCCATTAAAGTTTCAAGCTCAGTTGGAGCACCGAAACTTAAACCTTTTGCCGCTGTTTCATTTACTACTTGCAGTACATCTGGGTGTGCATGACCCACAATCATGGGGCCCCATGAGCCTACATAATCTATATATTGCTTATCTTCAGCATCATAAAGATACGCACCCTTTGCTCGATCAATATAAACAGGCGTTCCACCTACGCCACTAAAAGACCGTACTGGCGAATTTACGCCTCCTGGAATAACAGTTTTGGCATCTGCAAATAAAATAGCGGATTTAGTCATATATACCTCTAGTTTAAAATAGACTTACGCAATCTAGCGTAAGCTTAAAAGCTGGAAATAGCGCATTCGCTAAATACCAGATTGTTCGATTTGTTAGCAAAAAAATAATCCTTACTAAACTCTATCCATTTTGAAATGTGCAGTTTTTAGTTGATACTATTTTCGTATTCGTCATTCCTGTAGGTCTTTGGCAGGAATCTATTGAATATGGTTAGATTCTCGATAAAGCTTGTGCCCACGCTTGACTAGGTACACTTCGGGAGTGACGAGGTTTTTATAAACTACGATTTTAATTTATATTAGAGTTTTTATGTTCAAAAGAGCATAAAGTATCTATCATTATATTTCTATTTCGTTATATAGCAGAACAAAATACCATAACTAAGGGCTTACCATGCAAATTAAATCTTACCTACTCCCTATCTTTATCGCGGCCGGTCTGTCACAAGGCTGTTCTTTTTCCGCTAGCTCTGGCAGTCTTTCGGATAGTTCAAAGAGCATCTCTGATTCTGTTAGCTCAGTAATTAGTAGTCCTTCGTCGTCATCTAAAGATGCAGATAAAGAATATCAAATTCAAATCATGGACTACACTACGGCTTACCTTTCAACAGCAGGGTTTGAACGTGCAGCTTATGTTCAAGGGATCTCTGAAATCGCTACCGAAGCTGGCATTAGCAATTGGGAAGATGATGAAAACACCTTAATCGGTATCGGTCGTGCATTGAAAAAAGCCAAATTAACAGGAAGTGTTTACGAAACTTATAAAAAGAGTTTAGCAGACTCTAAGGAAAGCAGAATGCTAATCATTCAAAAAGGTTATGAGCAGCAGTAAGAGTTGCTGTCGGGCGGGCTTTAGTCCGCCCAATTTTAACTCAATTCTTTTATGTTTAATTTTTAGCTTAATCTGCGCGCAAAACCTTTACGCCCAAGCGGTAAACTATCTTTATATTAATGCCAGCGAAGGCACAGCTAGCGGCGGTCATACGGCACTCCGTTTCAGCAAGGAAACGTTCCATTTTCAGCACTTCCCAGGCGGCATCATTCGATTAGTCAAGCAGGCTAGCTCAGGTTTTGACTTCCAATATCGATATTTAGAAAATAGAACCCTTTATCAAACCAACATAGAGCTTGAGCCCAAGCAATACGCCCAGTTACGTGATCACTTTAATCTGTATTTTTTACAGCAAAAACAACAAGATACTCTGCTTAAAGAGATTCAACTAAATCTCGCTTTATTAGAGCCAAAAACGATAGACTTTAACTCACTATTAACTATTCGCGGAGCAGGATTATTTAGCCAAAACGCCGATCCTATAAAAATAGCTACATTTAATAGTTTGCAAATTAATGCACAAATAAAACATAGACTAGGTGGTACCTTTTTAACTCAAAAAACCACTCAGCTGAAACAAAAACTAGCTAAAATTAAGCTGCAACCTTGGCCTGAAAACGCTTTACACTTAAGAAAAGATACCTTTATCCCCGTGCCTTATTCATTTGCCCAGCAATATATTGATAGCGTTAGCCAATTATTATTTCTACAAATTCTAGAAAATAACAGCCCGTTAAAGGAATCCAGCTATTTTTCTCCCGAAGATCAACTATTTTCACTATCCGGTCTAGAAATTGAGAGGTTAGCGCAATTACAGGCTAATTTAATTGATAACTTGCTTAGCCTAGTAAACTCAAAACGGCCTGATTCAGGCAGCGCTGCATTGGTACTATATGCACGGATTATCAGTCTTTCTTATACGATTAATTCCGGTCACTGGGTTTTTCTCGATACTTATGCAGACAACAGCCCGAGCATTACTTCTGCTGAAGTAGAAATCTATAAAACGGTCTTTAAGGCTCAGCAGCAAGATGCTTTAAGCTCAATTACTGAAATAAAACAGCAACTCTTTAGCCAACAAGCAATTACCGAAAAAGACTACAGCCATTTTGAGCGATTGAGTAATTACTACTATGAGCGTGAACGTGGATTAAATAAGCGGCAAGAAATCAGAACCACAGGCGAACAAAGATTACCCTCAAAATCAGCACCTTTGCCCATATATCTGCTACCAAAATTAAACGCTCAAGAAGTAGAAACAGCAAAAACTAGGTTAATAAATTACCAAGCTGATCTTACTCTGCAGATGCAGGCGCTTTACCCCTATGATTTATTTACGCACAATTGCGTCACTGAAATTTTTGCTGCCATCCAAACTTCTCAAGTTGATGCAGAGCAGTTAGTTAACTTACTAAACGGTATAAATAAAGACCCTACGGCCTTTATCCCCTATTTATCCTTTGCAAATATAGCAGAGCAACACAACCAGCAAGTATTAGCGTCTTTTCGCGAACAACAATTAGAGAAAATGTATGCCGAAGAAAATAATCTGCGCGTTTACCTACGGGAATTTAACACCCTGAGCGCTCAAGACTATAAGTTTAATGAGCTAGATGCGCCCTTTCTGTTTTTTACTAATGAACAAGTATGGTCACGCCCGCTATTCGGTACGTTAAATTTAATTACCGCAGCTAGCATGGGGATTTATGGCAGTGCTACTTGGCCATTTGATTCGGGGGGGAGCTTAAAAAAAGGTGCTATGGGCATCTTAATGAGTTTGCCTGAATTAGCTTTTTTTAATATCCGTAAAGGAACTTATAAGCACCTAGCCTTTCCAGTGAGTGCTGATTAGAAGTTGATGTTACACGTAGATTAAAAAATATAAATAGCAGTACTTGGATCAGCTTTTAGGTTCTTCCATTATGAGAAATATTTGTGGGAGGGGCTTTTAGCCGCGATTTCATACGCTAATTTTACGAATGGTTCATATCAAACTCACTAATATCAACGTTATCAATTTGTTCAGGATCAAGGGACTTCTGCGCGTATTCTAAGTAACAGCCGCTGTTTAGAAATAAGAGAAATAATTCAGGGTCGATATGCTGATCTTTTGCCATATGACTCATAATACGAAGCGCTGCACTGAGTGATTTGGCTTTTTTATAAGGCCGGTCAGAAGCCGTTAACGCTTCAAAAATATCAGCGATAGCCATTATGCGTGCGGTTATTGGCATATCTGCGGCAGTTAAGCGTTTTGGGTAGCCTGTGCCATCCATTTTTTCATGATGGCTGCCAGCCACTAGAGGCACATCCGCTAAATGCTTAGGGTAAGGTAGATTTTCCAGCATGATAATCGTTTGTACAATATGGTCATTGATTTTGAAGCGCTCTTCTTCGGTCAGCGTGCCTTTTTCAATGCTTAAATTATACAGCTCGCCTCGGTTATATTTATGCTCAGGTACATCAAGCTTAAACCCCCAAGGGTTGTCCTGTGGAATCTTATCGCCTGCCTCACGCTCGATAATATGCTCTGCTTTGTCAGCTAATAATTTTTCTTTTATAGGAAGAGCTTTAGCCGCTGTTTTTTGCTGACGTTGGCTTTCTTCCCAAGAAACGCCAAGTCGATCATCTAAGGTTCTCACCCAGGTGTATTCGGCAATTTCTGCAAGGCGCTGAATTTTTTCTGGAGCCATGAATTCTCCACCTTCATTACATTCAGCAATAAAGGCGAAATCATTATCTAACTGTTGTAATTTAGATATTAAATTAATACGCAGAGAATGAGGGTCAGCTCCTTTAGCTATCTGCTGCCAATAGTCAATTTCCGCATCTCTTTTTAGTACTTCAACGCGCATTCTAACCTCATGAATCCGGTCGTAGATAGTTTCCAGTTTAGTGGATTTATCGACCACATATTCTGGTGTGGTAACTTTGCCACAATCATGCAACCAGCTTGCGATATGCAGTGATTCCCACTGATCTTGATCAAGCTGAAATTCTTTATAAGGCCCAGTTGTGCTATTGCAGGCAGCTTGAGCAATTAATTTGGCGATTTCAGGCACTCTAGCGCAGTGACCGCCGGTATAAGGTGATTTAGAGTCAATGGCACCGGCAATTAGCTTAATAAATGAAGCGAGTAAGGCTTTTTGCATCATAAGCAATTGCCGACTTTCTAAAGAAACTGCGGCAAAGTCTGAGAGCTGCTGTACGAAAGCTAAATGCTCTTCATTGTCCTGATTAGTGCTTTGCTTTTTGTACAGTAGACATAGTAAGCCAATAGTTTCTTCATCTCTATTGCGTAATGGCAGAGCTATGATTTTAACGGCATCAGTCTCTAGCTTATCGAGTAAAGGATTTAATGGGTTGGGCTGATCTACTGATAGCTCTATTTGGCTGCTTTCTTTTTTCTTTAAGGCCTGAGCCAGTGCATTATTTTCATCAGACGGAATTTCAGGCAGGTCGCTAAGGTTCTTAATATCCAGCGTACCCATGTGCATAAAGCTGGGTTTTAAGCAGTGTTTCTGATCATCATAAAGATAAGTTAAGGCGGCGTCGGCTTGGCTAATTTGGGTGGTTTGTTGCGTTGTACTCTGCAATAGATCATCTAAATTTTGTTCGCCGGCAAGTGAGTGAATAAGCGAGAGAAATTGGCTGATGGTGCTTTTCATCATTGTCATCGCTACAGCAAGCTCTTCTACTTCAGTAATAGCGGAGCGAGTTGTAATGGGGCTACTGAAGTCAAAGCGGCTAATGAGTCCTGCTTCACCTGCTAAATAGCGTATAGGTTTGGATATTTGTCGCGCAAAAAACCAAATAATAGGGATGGCGATTAAGATAATAATGGCCGCTAGAAGTATTGATTGATCGCGTATTTTGATCGCTGTACTTAATAATTCATCTTCTGGGGAAACCATTAAGACAAAAAGGTTAAGCCCTCCTGGTATGTGCATTTCGCGTATCGCTCCGAGCCACTTTTGCTGATTGAACATAAAATTAAGCGGTTGTGAGACTAGCTGCAAATCTTTACTCAAAAAGGCAAGCACATCGCTACCAAGCTCATCGAGCTTAGCTATTTTAAAATTGCCTTCTGTCGTTTCAATAATAAGGCGATTAATATCGCCATAAACCAGTGCGTCACCATTTTTTTCGAAAACAACGATTTTGGTATTGGGCGTTGCTGTATTTTGTATGAGGATGTTAGATAGCTGCCCCAGCGTTACATCTGCAGCAATAACAACACCTTTAGTTGGTGCTTGCAGTGTTAGCGTTGTGCCGACTTGGTGAATAAAATAAAACAAATAAGGAGCGGTTGAACTGGATCCAGACTGTTCTATTGCTTGTGTATACCACGGTCGAATACGTGGGTCATAGTTTGTTTCAATCGCTGGATCTCGGCCCAACTCTAACAATTGAGCGGTATAGAAAATTCGTACTAAGCTACGCTGGCCGTGTGCATCGGTATTGATATTATCCACCACAAAAGCTGCATCTTGAGGTGTATTAAAGGTCTGGCGCAGAAGTTCAGAATTAATCGGGCGCATAATAAAGTAATCGCCATTTGGGTAAGCAATTTGCATGGCCGATAACTTATCTTCATTGTTCAGTGCCGTACTGAATAGGGGGAGTGATTTTAGTCGTTCATCTAAAGAGTTTGCTTGAGTAATCGGTGATAGAGCCAAGAGGCTAATGCTTTGATTACTTGATTTAAGTAAGCCACCAAAATTGAGAGTAAGTTCTCGATTGATTTGTTCAAAGACTAGGTCGCCGCCGGCTATAAGAAGTTCTGATGTTTTGCTATAGTGTTGCCAACTGAGTGCTGCGCCAAATATTAACGTAAGGCTAATAAATAATGAGCTGATGGTGAAGTGTAGTGAGTATGAACTGCGTTTTTTTGCTGGCATAAAGTCTAACTTCCTTGAGAAAAGATTTTCTGCGGCCTTACACCTGTCTTTCGTGTTGTTTTATGCTAAATGCAAGGAGAGTACGTTATCAAGTAAGTTTATGCCGGATTATTACTATTTGCCACATAATTTAACCACTGGGCTGCGGATTTTCTGGTTTTTTTGTATTTCCGAGCTTTTTTAAATGCGGCTTTAGCTGCCGATAATTGTTCTGTTTCATAAAGGCTCATACCTAATAAAATATAAGCTTCTCCAGTTTGCTTTAAACCGCCTTTTTTCAGTGCTTTATTGATAACAGCAATGGCATCTTGCCAAAGTTCTTGTTCAACATGAATACGAGCCAGCTGTAAGTAAAGTTCACCTTTATTATTTAGGGCTGAAGCTTTTTCTAGCGCAGCAATGGCTTGTTTGTATTCCCTCGCATTGGTCCATGCGCTAGCAAGTAGTTCCCAATGTGCAGAGTTTTTCTTGACCCGTTGACTATTTAACTCTTTGGCTAATAAATTGGCTGCTTGATAGGGCTGTTTGTTGTACATGTATAAATTAAACAGCTGTAAAATTTGCGCTTCGGTTTGGAGGTAGCCTTTTTTGTAAGCGAGGTCTTGAATATTGAGTGCTTGTTTAAATCGACCTAATTGTTGGTATGTTGCTGCAAGTTGTAGCCAATAAGCTTTTTTATTGGGGTAATTGGCGATCAGTTTTTTTAAAATAGCTGCCGCCGCCGAGTAGTTTTCTAATTCATAATGCAGCGCGAGGTTGAGTTGAAACCAGCTTTCTTGTGGTTTTTTTGACTGTCTAATCGCTCGCTCTATATAAGGCAAAGCTTTGCGGTATTGTTTTAATTGCGCGTAAGCATTAGCTAGTAGCACAGAAACTTGCTGATTAGAATGCGTTGGATTTTTTTCTACCCAAGGTTGTAAGGTATTAACTGCTTTTTGATATTGTTCCGTAGCCATATATAGCTGACCTAAATTAAGCAAGGCTTGTTGCTGTTGTTTCTCAGGTAAGGCTTGGGTGGCGAGGCATTGCTCTAATGATTTCGCGGCTTTCCTATAATTATTTTCTAGCGCATAAACAGAAGACAAGCTACGCAAGGCGAGTGCCTGCTCGTAACTTTTATCTTTTAATTCAGGGATAATTTTTTCTAGTTTTTTACGCGCTTGTGGATAAGCTTGGCTGCTAATAAGCTTTTCGGTTTTAGTTAATTGCTTATATAGCCACGAAGAAATCGGTGGTGCTTTTTTCTCTTCCGCTTGTGCGGGTATTACAGCAAGCAATCCTAGGATGATAAACGCCACCTTTAGACTTTGATAAATACGTTTTCTCATCGAGATAGCTTAAATTCTAAAGTTTGCACCGCGCGCTGCTCTTGGGCTTCGCCGGCGATAATAAGAGGTTTAAATACCCAGCGTTTAATCGCTTTTAATGCCGCGCGGTTAAAGATTGAATTTGGTTTTGCATCAATCACTACAGCATCTTTCACCTTACCTTTTGTAGTGATGGTGAATTCTACTTTTACCCAGCCTTGGATACGTCGGTTTGCCGCGCGCATAGGGTATTGTGGTGGAATTCTTACCAGTGGAATAACGCTGGTGCTGATGGCTCCTCCGCCCATTTTTATATTCTGGCCGCTGAGTACCGAACCGCTAAAATTACTGGTATGCAAGGGAATATCCAAGTTTGGCATATCCATATCTGGCGCAGTAACTTTAGACACTTGGGCGGTATAAGCTTTCATCTTTGGTTGAGCGGGGCGTTCTTTAGGTTTAGGCTTATTCGGTATTTGTCTTTCTTTAGTTTGAATTTTCGATTCTTGCTTTAAACGAACAAAGTCAGTCAGGCGTAAATTGTCAGTTTTTTTAAAGCCTTGTTGATTATTCATTACCATATACTGCATGCTCCAAAACAGCGCGAGGGCAATAACTATTCCTGAAAATAAAGAGAAGGCAATACGAATCACTGTGACTCCGACTGCGTGGCAATAGTAGGATACATTATGCCTGCAAGCCGTACTTGATCAATAACCTGGACTAAAGCATTTGTTTTTGTTTCTTTATCAGCAACAATAACCACTGAACCTAACGGGTTTTCAGCAAGTAAACGCGCAACATTAGCGCGCACTGCTCGAAAGTCAACGAGACGTTTATCAATCCAGACGTCACCATTGGGTTTTATGCCGACAACAATATTGGCTTTATCTTTGGTCTCACTTGTTTGCGCGCTGGGGCGATTAACATCAATGCCCGACTCTTTAACAAATGATGATGTAACAATAAAGAAAATTAGCATGATAAAGACGATATCCAGCATCGGCGTCATATCTATATCTGCACTTTGATCAACGGAGGAACGACTACTTCTACGGCGCATAATGAGTATCAGGTGATTAATGATATTTTAATAAATCTGCCAGATGATGTGATTCATCACTGACGCGTTCTTCGATAAGCTTACTGAAATACAGGCCAGATATGGCAATGACCATGCCAGCCATTGTAGTAATAGTGGCTTTAGAAATGCCTGACGCCATAGCGCGAGCATTACCATTGCCGGTAACCGACATAACATCAAATACGTGAATCATACCCAAGACCGTACCTAATAAGCCCAACATCGGGCATAAAGCAATCAGCACTTTTATTAGTGGGACACCTTTGCGCATTTGGATTATAACTTCAGAAATCATTGCTTTGCGAATAAATAGGGCATACGTAGAGTTTTTATCCTCACGTTGATCCCAGTTCTCAAAGCACTGTGTGCGTATTTTCGGGTACAGTTGTTTAAAAAATAGCAGGCGCTCGATAATTAAACACCATAAAATAATCGCCACACCTAAAATCAGCCATAATACATCGCCGCCTGAATACAGGAAATTGTGAATATCTTCCAGAAATTCTAGTTGTTCAGACATTATTTACCTGCACGACGACTCATGATGCCGGCACTTTGTTCATCTAAAAGTTGCACTAATGTTCTGCTACGTGAAGCGAGTAAGTTATGTATAAATAATAATGGCATAGCGACACTCAAACCTAACATAGTAGTGACTAAGGCTTGAGAAATACCGTTCGCCATTAATTTTGGATCACCCGTACCAAATAAGCTAATAGCTTGGAAGGTCGCGATCATACCGGTTACTGTTCCCAGTAAACCTAATAAAGGCGCAACGGCAGCAAGAAGTTTTATTAACGACAGGCCTTTTTCTAAAGCAGGAACTTCTCGGGTGATGGCTTCATCAAGTACCAGCTCAAGGGTTTCTATGTCTTGTGCGGAGCTTTGCTCAGTCGCCCCTAAAATTCGCCCTAGAGGATTGTCATTACTTGCCTCAGGGTTGTTGATTTGTTTTTGTATTTTACTGCTAGTCAGCATCAAAATAATTAAGCGTATTAAGGCATAGGTAAAGCCTAAACCACCTAAAGCCAGAATAATATAGCCAATGACCCCACCTTGAGCGATACGTTCTTGCGTACTTGGTGTTTGAATTAGCATGCTAAGTAAGACGCCACGGGTAGGGTCAATAGCTATGGGCATTTGACCAGAAGTGGCTTGACTAAAAGGAATAGCAAAATTTAGGTATTTATTAGCTGGTTGGCGATCTAAGGTAACTAGCATTTTTGTTTCTGGTGAATAACGTAAATACTCGCCTTTTGCTAATGCGTTAAACGCGCCGATACGAATTACTTCCGCTTCTTCACTATTGCCATTTGCGGCTTCAATAGTGCGTTTAAAGCGAACTACTTTACCGGTTTCAGTCATTTCTTGTTGCAAAGTAAACCATAAGGTTTCTAGCTGGTCTATTGTGGGTAGGGCTTTGCTATTAGCGAGACTATCTAATTTGTCAGTACGATCTGGATATTGCGCGGAAACTAGCGAGCTTAAGAGGTCTATGTTTAAATCACCAGCAGCTTGGCGAGCAACGCCAAATAATTCACCAAGCTCACCACTATTGTCTTTAAGCTGTGTTTCTAGTTTGCTGAGTAATGCTTCATTGCTTTGTAAGTGTTCTTTTAATTGGGTGCTTAGTCTTTCTTGTTTGGCCAATTCGGCTTCAGCGGCATTTAATAATTGTTGTTGCGTTTGTTTCTCGGCAAGAAATTCAGCTTCACGAGCACGATTAATTTTGCGTTCAATCGATTGAGTTTGTTTTACGTCGCGTAATAGTTGGTCTAGGTTTTGATGTTCAGCCCAAGCACTATTTGATAGTAAAAAAATAAATAAAAAATAAGGCATTAATTTCATTGGACTGCCTCCGTTGCTGCAGAAACAGGTAATGTTAATAAGTCAGGTGCTGCTTCTTTGCGCGCAATACGTAAACCTTGGCGTATCGGGTTGCGATATTCATCAGCTAAAGGTTCCCAGCGTTTTTCAGTTTTATTCCAAAAACCAGTTTCACTGCCATCAAGGCGTTGGTAATACAAAGCAACACGACCAAGACGTAAGAAATCTACCGAGCTAATTGCACCATTTAATTCGATATTGGCGCGATAAGCTTCGATGGTGTTGCCGTAACTATTTTCGATTTGATAAGCTTCGATTAGGCGGCGAAACTTTTCTGCATTAGTCACGTCGGCGCGGGTCATCATATCTTTTAGGCTAGCAATACGGTGTTGACGTTCTTCTGGTAAAAACGGTAAATCAAGCTGGACGAACTGTTCTAGGCTGCTTTGCATATTTAAAATCAGTGGCACAATCTCGCGTTGCGTAATTTCAATTTCTTGCAATTGTTGTTCTAAAGAGACTTTTTCTGCTTCTTGAGAATCGAGTAAGTCTTTTAAATATGCATTATAAGTGAGTAAGGTCTTTGTTTGGCGGGTTGCCGAGCGATACTGCTCTAACATCTTGCGCGTGCGGTCATCTAATGTATTAATTTTAGACTGTGATTTAACTGCGCCGCTATGGATTGCAGTTTCTGTCTTTATGGCTTGCGAAAGAGTGTCAGCATTAGCGGGTAGCGTAGATAGGCTTAGTGCCGAGGCAACGGCGATTAATTGAAGCTTGCGAGATAAAAGAAACATAGAAGAGGAAAGCTGCTAATAAAGAAATTATAAAAACTTTAGCACAGCTAGAGCAAAAGGCAATTGCTTATTTTATTCGTAAGTAGAATAAGAGCGGAGTTTATTGTGAATAAAAACTCCGCTCAGGTTTTTTGTGCTAATTCCGTTTGGAATTATAAAGAATCACCAATGGTGCGTTGATAAAAAGGCCATTTTTTAACATGTAAATATTGTCTAATAGGCGATTTAATAACCGAGACACATAAGGCGATAGAAAATAAACACCAGACTGCAGCAAACTCATTTGGGTCGTCTGTTAATGCATCTGAAAGCACTGGGCCGACCAGCAAATGAAACAGAACAAAACGGTATGAGCCATAAAGAAATGGCATATAAAAGCCTACCCAAAGATAGACGAAACCATGTAAGCCACCTTCAAATCCTGGGAGCCAAGAAACAGGGGGGGACATAATGTCATTTAAGGGTAATTGCCATGCAATATGCCAAGCGCCAGACGTGGAGCACACTTGTGTGCCACAAACCGCTTCGGTACCAATAACACAAAGTCCTGCCCATGCAAATGGCATCATTTTAACGATCATTGCTAATGCCGCGACTGCGCACAAAGTGTAAACCGTTGTTCTGATTCTTAGCTTAACGCTTTCAGGGATAAAGTACATCGCGACCATATTGATAAAAAATGGCTGAAATGCAATATGTAGATAGCCAAAGAGCGTGAGTACCTGATTGGTTGGCGAGCTACATTCATCGATATAAACATAAGTCGCGGCTTGTAATAGTTCCATTAACGCAAAAAAAGTTAACGGAATCCAAAGTTCTTTGGACTCTCTTTTAGAGGCAACATAGACGGCTGTTCCCAGTCCAATTGTTGCTAAAACTGCGGATGCTTCTCCACTCCAACACATACCAAACCTCGAATAAATTGTTATTATTATAAAAACGAAAGGCTGAGTATTGCAAAGCGACTACTTAAATCACTTTGCCCTACTCAGCCTATAAAAAAGCTATTAACCTTTAGTTAATAGCTTTGCTGTACAATGCTTTCGCGAACTACAAAGCATCACCGACCGTACGTTGATAGTAAGGCCATTTTTTAACATGTAAATATTTTCTAATCGGTGACTTAATAACCGAAACGCATAAAGCAATAGAAAATAAGCACCAAACCGCTGAAAATTCATTAGGGTCATCAGTCGTCATATCTGCAATCATAGGGCCAATTAAATAATGAAAGCCAACAAAGCGCCATGATCCATAAATAAGAGGTAAATAAAAGGCTATTAAAATATAGACAAAGCCATGTAAGCCCCATTCAAATCCTGGTAGCCAGGAAACGGGGTCGGACATAATGCCATTTAGCGGCATCTGCCAGGCAATATGCCATGCGCCTGAAACGGAACAAATTTGCTCGCCACAGAAGCCTTCTTGACCAATATTACATAAACCTGCCCATGCAAATGGGAACATTTTTACAATCATAGCTAAAGCAGCAACTGCACATAAGGTATAAACTGTCGTTCTTATTTTTAGTTTGACGCTCTCGGGGATGAAATACATTGCCACCATATTGACAAAGAATGGCTGAAAGGCAATGTGAAGATAGCCAAACAGTGTAAGTATTTGATTTTGCGGGGAACTACAGTCGTCTATGTAGACATAAGTCGCTGCTTGTAACAGCTCCATTAATGCAAAATATGTTAATGGAATCCATAACTCCTTAGACTCCCCTTTTAGTGCAACATAAGTTGCTGTTGCCAGTCCAACAGTCGCTAAAACCCCTGACGCTTCCCCACTCCAACACATACCTAAAGACCTCTAGTAAAATATTATTATTTTTATTGTAAAAAACCGTTAATTATACCTTATTCCATCGAGTCAAAACTTATTAATATTGTGCGATTTTGGCGTTATTTTAGTCAGTTCAGCTCTTCCTTGTTGGGGAGTGAGCTGTGTAGGCAGGGTATGGGTTGTGGCTTATTCTTGAGGTTTTTAGTGGGCGCGTTAATTTCAGGTGCAAGCAAATTATTACGAATAGCTAATTTTTTTGGAGAGCTTGAGTGGTTATTTTTGGGTATAAAAAAAGCAGCTGATAGCTGCTTTTTAGAGGATGTGGATTATTTCTTTTGAGACTCGAAATCTCGGAAGTCTTTCCCGGTATAAATCTGTCTTGGGCGGCCAATGCGTTGCCCAGGTTCGGCCATCATTTCTAGCCAGTGAGATACCCAGCCAGATGTGCGAGCAATGGTAAACATTACCGTGAACATATCAACTGGGATATTCAAGGCTTTATAAATAATGCCAGAATAAAAATCAACATTCGGATATAATTTTTTCTCGATAAAGTACTCATCTTTTAATGCGTACTCTTCCAGTGCTAAAGCAAGCTCAAATAACGGATCATTTCCTGGTATTTGCTCAAGAACCTCATAGCATGCTTTGCGAATAATTGTCGCTCGAGGGTCAAAGTTTTTATAAACTCGGTGCCCGAAGCCCATTAATCGGAAAGGGTCGTTTTTATCTTTAGCTTTAGCTATATATTCAGGAATTCGATCAACTGAGCCGATTTCCTCTAGCATACTTAATACGGCCTCGTTGGCTCCGCCATGAGCAGGCCCCCAAAGCGCGCCAATACCTGCTGCAATACATGCGTAAGGATTAGCGCCGGTACTGCTGGCTAAGCGCACAGTAGAGGTGCTGGCATTTTGTTCGTGATCCGCGTGCAAGATAAATAATAGGTTCAACGCTTTAACGGCAGTTGGGCTAATATAATTATCTTTATCGATATACTTCTGAGAGGGCAAAGAAAACATCATATTTAGGAAGTTTTCACAGTAACTCAGGTCGGCGCGAGGATAAACAAAAGGAAAACCAATAGAGTGACGATGACAGGCGGCTGCAATAACCGGCATCTTTGCTAGCATGCGCATCGCTGAAATGCGGCGATGCTCAGGGTCATCCATATTTAATTCGCTATGATAAAAAGCAGATAAAGAACCTACAATTCCGACCATCATAGCCATAGGGTGAGCATCATAATGGAAACCATCAATAAAGCTACGCATTGCTTCGTGAAGCATCGCGTGCTGACCAATTTCATGCTCAAATTCAGCTTGTTCTACTGGATTCCCTAGTTCGCCATTCATTAATAAATAAGCGACTTCTAAGAATGAGCAATTTTCAGCTAATTGGTCTATCGGGTAGCCCCTATATAGCAAGACACCTTTTTCGCCGTCAATGTAAGTGATCGAGCTTTTGCAGCTGGCTGTTGACATAAAGCCAGGGTCAAATGTGAATAGACCCATTTGCTTATGTAGCGTACTTACATCAATAACGGGCGTACCAATAGTTCCTCTACGTAAAGGGAAGTCAGCTTCCTTTCCTGTGGAGTTATCTTTTATGGTGAATGTGTCTTGTGTCATTGATTGTTTCCTAATGCTTTTCCGTGAAGCGAAAAATAGCTTATTTGCTATAACGCTTACGGAATTTATCTACACGACCTGCCGTATCAACGACGCGCTGCTTTCCTGTATAGAATGGGTGGCAAGCTGAACATACCTCAATATGTAAATCTTTACCTAAGACTGAGCCTGTAGTGAACTCGTTACCACAACCGCAAGTAACGGTTATTTGTTTATATTCTGGGTGAATTTCTGGTTTCATAGTGACCTTTAATACGTCTAAAATTCGACTAACATACAATTTTGAACAGAGTATAATACTTCTTTAACGAAATGTCTGCAAGTAACGATTATATAAATATGCGTATTATAACAGTAAATACTAATGGAATTCGCGCTGCAGAGCGCAAAGGTTTTTTTCCTTGGCTCGCACAACAAAATGCAGATGTCGTTTGCATTCAAGAAACCAAAGCCCAGCCTGACCAGCTTACAGCGGATGTGTTTCATCCCGAAGGTTATTATTGCTATTATCATAGCGCTATAAAAAAGGGCTATAGTGGAGTGGCTATTTATAGTAAGCACAAGCCAAATAAAATTATCGAGGGCATGGGTTTTGACGATATTGACAGCGAAGGCCGCTACCTAGAAGTGCAAATCGGCAATCTTAGTGTTATCTCTTTATATCTCCCTTCTGGCTCATCCAAAGAGGAGCGGCAGGCCTTTAAATACGACGTTATGGACCGTTTTATGCCGTATTTGCAAGAGCGTGCTAATGATGGGCGTGACTATGTGGTGTGTGGTGATTGGAATATAGCTCATAAAGAAATAGACCTAAAAAACTGGAAAGCTAACCAGAAAAATTCAGGTTTCTTACCTGAAGAGCGTGCTTGGATGACGCAATTATTTGAGCAAGAATCATGGCATGATGCTTTTAGGCTTGTTAATCAAGAAGCGGATCAATACACTTGGTGGTCAAATAGAGGACAGGCTTGGGCTAAAAATGTCGGTTGGCGTATTGATTATCATGTGATTAGTGAGCAACTTAAAGATAAAGTTTTGAGTACTTCCATTTACAAAGATGAACGATTTTCAGACCATGCACCTTTGATCGTTGATTATGATTATGCACTGTAATTAAGGGCGCATAGGTATCTACACAAGTCTAAAAGCCTCAAGAGGGAAAGGCTGGATGAGGGGAAATAGATAAAGCCTTGATTTTACCCCCCCCCCCCAGCTCTTTCCAGCAGGAGGGGCTATCCTGACTTGCAACTCGTTGTATTTTAATGTCAAAAAATTGTATAGATACCTCTGGATTAAGGGGGCGCAGGATTTTAGTTATTTATAAGATGTAAGTTAGAGCGCTATCTCCTCAAATCGGTGCTTAATCGTGGCTAAAGCCACTCCCACAAAAAATTTACCTCTTATTTTATTGTTCCTGCTTAGGCTGTAAGCGCATTAAATGTATTACCAGTATGATCGCAGGTAAGCCCGCGAAAGAGGCGTAGAGAAAAAACATATGATAGCCATAACCATCAACAATCAGCCCTGATAGTCCGCCTAATAATTTAGCAGGTAAGGTCATTAGTGAGCTAAATAGTGCGTACTGTGTTGCTGTGTAGGCAGTATTGGTTAGGCTAGATAAATAGGCGATAAACACTGAGGTGGCGATGCCGCCACTTAAATTATCCGCACTGATGACTAGGGCTAGGAGCTTAAGGCTTGGCTCGGATACTGCTAACAGTACAAATAGTAAGTTAGTCGTAGCAACGAGTATTGCGCCTAGTAAAAGCGGTTTCATAAGGCCGTAACGAATCACTAACAAGCCGCCTAATGACGCGCCAAAGATAGTCATAAAAAAGCCAAATATCTTACTTATATCAGCTATTTCTTGCTTACTAAAGCCTAAGTCTAAATAGAAAGGGTTGGCCATCACGCCCATGGTGATGTCGCTCATTTTATATAGAGCAATCAAGCTCAAAATCCAGATGCCTAGCTTACCGTTGCGTATAAAAAATTCTGCAAAAGGGCTGATGACTGAATCAGAAAACCAAGCACTCAACTTCGCTAGTAAGCTTTTTTTCTCATGAATACCTAAGGCGTTTTCAATTTTATGCTCTAACTCCTTTGTTTTGGCGTCTTGTTGGTGCTTGGGTTCGCGAATCAGCATAGTTGTTGTAATGCCAATAAACATCAGTAATGCCATTGCTGAATAAGCGGCATTCCAGCCAATAAAATCGGCGATATAAAAAGCGCCAGCACCTGAGGCTAATAGAGCAATGCGATAGCCAAAGACGTACATAGCGGCCATCGCTGCTTGATATTCGGGATGTATTGCTTCAATACGATAGGCATCAATAACAATATCTTGTGTGGCAGAACAAAACGCGATAAATACCGCTACGCCTGCGATTAATTCAATTTGTGTTTGTGGATTTAATTCGGCTAAAGCCATTAAGCCGGCAGCAATACCGATTTGTGCAAGCAGCATCCAGCTACGACGCTTGCCCAATAAGTGCGTTAAAAAAGGAAGTTTTAGGCTATCGACAACAGGCGCCCAAACCACTTTTATTGAATAAGTGACGCCTACCCAGCTAAAAAAACCGATAACAGATAAGGTGACGCCAGCATCGCGTAACCATGCTGATAAGGTGGAAAATACTAATAAAAAAGGCAGCCCAGCGGAAAAGCCGAGAAAGGACATGCCCAATACTCGTGGTTGTAGGTAAGCAGAAAAGGCTTGTTTCCAGCTGTGTTCAGTCATAAATATCCAGGCATTGTTTGTAAGTTTCGGGCTTACACTTAAGGCGAAACATTAAGGTAGGGTACGCACTGCGTACCTTTCGGTGTAACAAGGTTGCGGTGCATACATACATAAACTGTACCGGCTTAAAATACTAGTCTAGGTTTCAGTGGGAGTCGCGACATAAGGCGATTATATCGCAGCTAAAAGCCCCTCCAACAAAGATATGACACAAAAAAAGGGAGTAGAATTTGCATCCTACTCCCTTTTATAAAGCATTCAGCTTTAAACTGACTGCCTTAGACTTTAACCATTGATCAAGTAATGTACAACAATACTCGCCGCATAACCAGCAGCAATCACAGGAGTCCATTTTAAATGACTAAAGAATGTGTACTTATGGTTAGAAGAACCCATTAGTGCCACACCAGCTGCAGAACCAACGGACAACATTGATCCACCTGTACCAGCTGTTAACGTCACTAATAACCACTGATATAAATCCATATCTAAGTTCATGCTTAATACCGCAAACATCACTGGAATATTATCAACAATTGCAGACATCACACCGACAAGAATATTTGCTGGAGTTTGACCTAAGCCATCGTACATCGCTTCAGATAGTAACTCTAAGTAACCGATATAACCTAAACCACCTACAGCAAAAACCACGCCGAAGAAGAAGAATAAAGTGTCCCATTCTGCATCGCGAACTTTATCAAAAATATCGAACGGGCTATGTCGATCATCATCCACATTTGATTTGTATAATGTTTGTATTCTATAGCCATAAACCATTAATACGCCCAGACCAGCCATCATACCCATAAAAGGCGGTAAATGTAGTACTTGCTTAAAGCTAACTGCCGTAACAATAGTTAATACAAATAAGACACACACTTGAATAGCACCTGGCTTTAAAACAACCGCGTCCTCATGTGTAGTGGGTGGCTGCTCATCGGGGACAGCAAAATACATAATAGCAGCAGGGACAGCATAGTTAACCACTGATGGAATGAATAAGTTGAAGAAATCAAAGAATTCAGCATAACCCGCTTGCCATACCATTAAAGTAGTAATATCACCAAATGGGCTGAATGCACCACCCGCATTAGCGGCAATCACCAAGTTAACAAAACCAATAGCAATAAATTTTTCGTTGTCTTTACCAACCGCCAATACTACCGCGCCAACTAATAAAGCGGCGGTTAAGTTATCTGCAATCGCTGATAAGAAGAACGTAACGACACCTGTGATCAAAAATAGCTGTCTGTAGCCGAATTGTTTTCTAACCATCCAAGAACGCAAGGCTTCAAACACATTACGCTCAGCCATGGCATTGATGTAAGTCATAGCAACTAATAAGAACAGCATTAATGCTGCATATTCTTTTAAGTTGAACTCAAACGCTTCATGTAGCGCTTCGGTAGAAACGCCAGCTTCAGCCGCTAAAACAGCCGCATGCGCCCAAATAACGGCTGCAGCAATAATAACGGGTTTAGATTTACGTAAGCCCGTAAATTCTTCAGCCATAACAAAGCCATAGGCGATGATAAAGATTAGAACAGTATATATACCCCGCTCAGTTCCAGTTAAGCCCAAGTTAGAAATGGCTTCCTCGGCCATTGCCAGCTGTGGCATGCCCATCAGTGCAGCAAAAATGAATAATAAACGTAACAAAACGACCCCCTAGCCCTTAATTTATAAATTATTTTAATTGTTTTAATTATGGTGAAACTCAACCGGCAATAATATCACTAACCAATTAACTTTGTCATTTAATCGCTGGCGGTATATCATAAAAGTTTAAGCTCAACCCGCCTACATAAGTGCATTTCTATGTATCAATATACCAATAAAGATCAAACAATCATTGATGAACGCGTGACCCAGTTTCGTGATCAAACTGAGCGTTTTTTAAAAGGTGAAATTCCTGACGACAAATATCGTGCATTACGTCTAATGAACGGTGTTTATATCCAAACTCATGCGCCACTATTACGTGTTGCTGGCCCTTATGGCTTATTGTCTAGCGATCAAGTCAGAAAATTAGGGTCTATTGCGCGTGATTATGATAAAGGCTACTGTCATTTTACTACCCGCCAAAATATCCAATTTAACTGGCCCGCACTCGAAAGGGTGCCTGATATTCTTGAAGAATTAGCAAGCGTACAAATGCATGCCATTCAAACAAGCGGTAACTGCCTTAGAAATACAACCTCTGATCAGTTGGCCGGTGTTTGTAAAGATGAAATAGAAGATCCACGTCCTTATTGCGAAATTATTCGTCAATGGACTATTTTGCATCCTGAGTTTGCTTATTTGCCACGTAAATTTAAAATTGCGGTTAGTGGTGCGAAGCTTGATCGTGCGGCGACACAATTTCATGATATCGGCTTGCATTTAGTTGAGAATGAGCAAGGTGTTGTTGGTTTTAAAGTATTTGTTGGTGGCGGCCTAGGTCGTACTCCAGTGATTGGCCAAATGATTAAGCCTTTTCTGGAAAAAGAGCATTTACTCTCTTATTTAGAGGCTATCGTGCGCGTCTATAACTTAAATGGACGACGCGATAATAAATATAAAGCGCGCATTAAAATCTTAGTACGAGAAACTGGGCTGGCTGAATTTAGCCAGCAAGTTGATACTGAATGGGCTTTGATTAAAGATCAACTGGCTATTCCTACAGAGCATATTACTGCAATGCAAGCTCAGTTTGCATTGCCTGCTTACCAGGCAGATGCAGCACAAGATACCAGTTATGCCGAACATTTAGCTAAAGATAGTCGCTTTGCAACTTGGGTCAAGCATAATACGGCTGAGCATAAAATAGACGGCTATCGTGCTGTTTATATTTCTTTAAAAGCGCCAGATAGTCCGCCAGGAGATTGCACCGATGTACAGCTTGATGCAATTGCTGGTTTAGCAGATGAATACAGCTTTGGTATGGTGCGTACAACACATCGTCAAAACTTAGTTTTAGCTGATATTAAACAAGCGGATTTATTTGTCTTGTGGCAAAAACTAGAAAGCTTAAAACTAGCAACGCCCAATATTGGTAAAGCAACCGATATGATTTGTTGCCCTGGTTTAGATTACTGTGGATTAGCACTGGCTGGTTCAATTGGCGTAGCTAAAGAAATCAACGAAAGCTTGGATTCGATCGATTATGTGCATGATTTAGGTGATATAAAAATTAATATCTCCGGCTGCATGAATGGCTGTGCGCATCAAAGTGTGGGTCATATCGGAATTTTAGGTGTGGATAAGAAAGGTGAAGAATGGTATCAGGTCACATTGGGTGGTTCATCAGAAAATGATGCGGCTATTGGTGATCGTTTAGGGCCTTCGGTTAGTAAAGAAGAAATTACACCGGTGGTAGTAAAGCTACTGGAAGTTTATCTTGAGCAGCGTCTTAATGAAGACGAAGCTTTTCTTACAACTTACCGACGTGTTGGCATGAATCCATTTAAGGAGAGAGTCTATGCAACTCATTAAAGACAAACAAGTGACTCAAGATAGCTGGGCATTTATCGTTGATGATGCGCCACTAAATGCAGATTTTAATACTGTTTCTCAAGCTCGCTGGCGTAAAGAAGGGGCTGATCTTATTAATCGAAAAGGTGCTCTGGGTTTACGTTTAGAGTCTGATGCAGTAGTTGAGGAAATTGCTGCTGATCTAAAGCATTTTCAGCTTATTGAGCTACATATTCCCGTTTTTACTGATGGGCGTGCCTTTACGCATGCGCGATTATTGCGTAGTCGGTTTGGTTTTACCGGTGATATTCGCGTTAGTGGTGATTTTATGCGCGATCAGGTATTTTATCTGAGTCGTGTTGGGGTAAGTAGTTTCGAGTTAAATGATCAAGATAGTGCGCTGGAAGTCATTGCTTCTATGGATGATTTTTCTGTTCAGTATCAGGATTCTGTCGCGTAATAAAGGGTAGGGCGGACTTTTAGTCCGCCATTGCTAAAAAAAGTGGGCTAAAGTTCGCTCTACTATATTATTAATATTTTAGAATATATCGTATTCGCCCAACTCAGGTATTTTCAATTCTTCTTCGGGTTTGATGTGTGGCGCTTTTTTGTTAGTAGCAAAGGCTAGCTCAGAAACAGGAACTAACTGCACGCCATAAGCAGAAATTCTATGTAGTTCATCTTGTAGTACAGCTAAGGTATTGACGCGAGGATGAGCAATACCTAAAGCTTTTCCATGACGCTGAGCTAGAGCAATCAGCCTTCTAAATTGGCGTCTAATTACCATTTGACTTGGGTCATTGTGATCCAAAAAAACATCTCTCCCTATGGTTGCTAAGCCAAAGTCTGTTGCCGCTTTTTGAGCCACGCTTGCGGGCGCAGTTTTACTATCCACAAAAAATAGAGTATCACCGTGTTGCGCTTTAATTAGCTGCATTATATGGGACATTGCCGGATAATTTTGCGTTAACAAGCTGCCTTTATGATTATTCACGCCTGCAATATGTGGAATATATTGTAATTGCCGAATAAATAATCGTTCAAATGCTCTGCCGCCCATATCTGCACTCAATTCGTGCGTCTCTCGTTCTTCTAGCTCTATTGCCTGCATAGGCGCATGCAGCATCAACTCTTTGCCTTGTTGGTGCGCTAAATTGGCTAATGCTTGGGTATGTGCAGTAAAGGGTAAAAATGAATAAGTTACCGCACCAGGCAGTTTCAGGGCGCTTAAGCTGAGGCCTTTTTGTATGCCCATATCATCGATAATGAGGGCTATTCTTGCTTGTTCCTTGGCTTGCAAGCTAAAACTAGCGAGCATAAAAAAACTCAGCGCCCAATAGAAACAAGTTTTTATTGGGCTAACTGAGTTTTTCATAAACAATAACAGATCAAGATTTACCTGAAAATGGCAATACCTTTTAATAGGTTAAGTGCTTCGTTTAGTGGGTAATCACGAATATCGACACCCTTCTCATCTTCTAGTTTTTCTGTTTTCTTGTCTGTTTTTTTCTCGCTTTTCTTTTTATTGCCATTTTCTAAATGGCCAGATAAGTCTGCCTCTTTAACCGGCTGGAACTTTGCCGCTTCTAGCGCTTCTAACTTAAGGCGGTCAAGTGCTATATCAGGCTCTATGCCAGTTGCTTGAATGGAGCGTCCTGATGGTGTGAAATAGCGTGCAGTAGTAATTTTTACCGCACCGCCATTACCTGTAGGTAAGATCGTTTGTACCGAGCCTTTACCAAAAGACTTAGTGCCCATAATAATGGCGCGTTTATGATCTTGTAATGCACCAGCGACAATCTCAGAAGCGGACGCAGATCCAGCGTTAATTAAAACAACTAAAGGTGCGCCATCCAGTTCATCACCAGGGCTAGCATTAAAGTCCATTTGCGAATTTTTAATCCGTCCTTCTGTATAGACAATTTTACCTGAATTTAAAAAGGTATCGCTAACCGAGACCGCGCCGTCTAAAACGCCGCCAGGATTATTACGTAAATCGAGTACCATGCCTTTTAATACACCGCCATTCGCTGTTTTAAGTTCTTGGATCGCTTTTTTAACGGCAGCACCGGTCGGCGATTGAAAACTGCTAATGCGCACATAACCAAAGCCATCTTCTAGGGTACGGCTACGCACGCTTTTTACTTTAATAATATCTCGAGTTAAGGTTACGTTAAAAGGTGCATTCTTACCTTTACGTACTATAGTTAATATGATGTCGCTACCCACTTCACCGCGCATTATTTTAACGGCTTCGGTCAGAGTCATGCCTTTTACCGGCTTTTCGTCTAGTTTTATAATTAGATCGCCTGACTGAATACCTGCACGTTGTGCAGGTGTTTCATCTATAGGTGAAATGACTTTAACAAAGCCATCTTCCATCGTTACTTGGATGCCTAAGCCACCAAAGCGGCCAGTAGTGCCAACTTTTAGCTCTTGGTATTCTTCAGTATCTAAATAGCTAGAGTGTGGGTCTAAGCCGACTAACATGCCACGGATCGCATTTTCCAATAAATCTTTATCGGAAACTTCTTCAACATAATCTTGTTTGATGCGCCCGAAAATCTCGGTAAATGTTCTCAGTTCTTCAAAAGGTAAAGTAACTGCTTGCGGCTCAGCATCTTTATCTGCGAGTACTGTGCCAGCAGTCGAAAGAAAGATGCCTAGAAAACAGCCTATAAATAATATAAAAATATTTTTTTTATTAACCACGCGTTTTAAACTCCGTTATATAACTTCCAAATGAATTCTAATTCCGATACATTTTATATCAATATAAAGACAAGTAATGTAAAAATTCTGTTGTCTTGTCGTTGCCTAAGCTTTAGCAGTGTAATCGATGAGAACTTAACGCCTTTTTTTACACCATTTTTTTGGGTTAAGTGGCTTATCTTTTTTGCGTATTTCGAAATATAAGCTGGCATCTTCTCGGCCATCGCTTTTCCCAACCGTTGCTATGGTGTCGCCTGCCTCGACCCAGTCCCCTTTTTCTTTGTACAGGCTTTGATTGAAGGCATATAAACTCATATAGTTTTTATCGTGTTTGATGATCACTAATAAGCCATAGCCTTTAAACCAATTGGAAAAAATCACCTGGCCATGAGCAATCGCTTGTACTTGTTTGCCTTCTTTTGCTTTGATTAAAACCCCGTCCCACTGGCTATCAGAGCGTTGACTGCCGAAGGATTTAATAAGTTTTCCTGAAACAGGCCAAGGTAATTTACCTTTCAAACTGTAAAAGGGTTGATTTGTATGTTCGGGTAATTCGGTGTCCTGTAGGTTTTGCTGTAATGAAGTAATAAGTCCTTTTAATTTCTTCTCATTTTTTTTTAGCCTAGATAATTTCGAGGCATTGCTTCGGTAGTCTTTTTTGATTTTAACTAAAAGGGATTTACGTTCTGCTGATGTTTCTTTTAACTGAGCTTGCTGTTGCTGTTTATTGCTCATTAAATCTGCAACTTGTTGCATTTCTAATTGCTTTTCTTGCTCTAATGTCGTTAAAAGTTCTAGGCTATTATTGATGTGTTGTAGTTTGTCTAAGCGCGCATTATTGAAATATTGATAATAGGTCATTATGCGGCTAGAGCGACGACCATCCTTTTGATTAAACAGAAGCTTTAATTCTTCTTGGCGTCCTAGCGCGTAAGCAGCTTTTACTTGCCCTGCTAAGTGTGATTTTTGTGTACCTAGCCAGTGGTTTTGTACTTTTAATTCCTTGTGTATTTCGTTAATGCGTCGTTGTTTTTGTTTAACTTGTTTGCTTAGTTGTTGAACGGTACGTGAAATTTCCCCGTATTGTTTTTCTATGCGTTTTAATTCTGAGCTTGCGTTACTTCGTTGTTTTTTTAAACGCGATAAATTACCCGAAACTGTTTTTATTTTGCTTTGGACTTGGTGTAGTTCTTTATCTTTGTTACTGGCAGCCATAGTTAAGGTATGGCTGAACAGCAAAAATAAAAGTAGGGTAATTTTCACGTGCGTATATGTTAATTTTTCAGGATTTAATTAAGTAGCGATTTTCCGTTCATTTCAACCGGTTGTTCTATGCCTAAAATAGCTAGCATCGTCGGCGCTAAATCTTTCAAACTTCCTCCGCCAGCTAAAGCTCTGCTGCCACCAACATAAACTAAAGGTACGGGGTTGGTTGTATGAGCCGTTTGCGGACCATTTTGAGCGTCACGCATTTGTTCAATATTGCCGTGATCAGCGGTTAGCAGCATTTGTCCGCCCACTTTTTCTAAGGCAGTGACGATGCTCGCAAGTGCGCCGTCTATGGTTTCTACCGCTTTAAGTGCTGCTTCCCATTTGCCCGTATGGCCGACCATATCGCAGTTGGCATAATTACAGATAATCACATCATATTTTTGTTCAGTAATCGCATTTACTAGATGTTCGGTTACTTGGGCGGCATGCATTTCTGGCTGCAAGTCATAGGTTTTTACTTTAGGCGAGGGTACTAAAATGCGGTCTTCACCGATATTAGGCTGATCAACGCCACCGTTCATAAAAAAAGTGACATGTGCATATTTTTCCGTTTCTGCTAAACGCAGTTGTAATAGCTCTTGTTGCGCTAATACTTCACCTAAGCTATTTTTTATTTCCGCTGAGGCGTAAGCAACTGGATAAGTGAATTTTTCATGATATTCAGTTAAGGTGACATAAACACCTTGATGGCCAGCATGTCCGCGCTCAAAGCCTGAGAAATCTACATCAGTAATCGCTTGGCTGATCTCTCTAACACGATCGGCGCGAAAGTTCATAAACACAACGGAGTCATTTGCAGCTAAAGTCGTTGCTTTGCCTTGAGCATCAAGAATAACGGTTGACTCAACAAACTCATCATTTTCATCACGCAGGTAACTGGCTTGTAATGCTTCAATTGCTGAGGTCTCGGTGTACTCTCCTTGGCCTAGAACAATCAGTTTATGAGCTTTTTGTACGCGTTCCCAGCGGTTGTCACGGTCCATCGCGTAAAAGCGACCAATAATTGAGGCAATACGCCCGACACCGAGCTGGTTTATCTTGTCTTGTAGGTTTTTTAGGGCAGTTTCTGCACTTTTTGGAGCAACATCACGACCATCTAAAATAGCGTGAATGACAATCTTTTTTAAACCTTTTTGGGCGGCAAGTTCCAGCAGGGCTAGAATATGGCTGATATGACTATGCACACCACCTTCTGACAATAGGCCAATAATATGCAAAGTGCTGTTGTTCGTTAGTGCGTTATCAACGGCTGAGCATAAGGCTGGATTAGTAAAAAAACTGCCATCTTCAATAGCGTCGCTGACGCGAGAAAAATTTTGTGGCACGTAGCGGCCTGTGCCTATATGCATATGTCCGACTTCTGAATTACCCATTTGTTGATCAGGTAAGCCAACAATACGGCCAGAACAGTCTAGTTGGGTCATCGGAAAATTCTTTTGTAAATTATCCCAGCAAGGCGTGTTGGCCTGAGCAATTGCGTTATACTCAGTTTCTGTACTCAGGCCGAAGCCATCGAGAATTAATAATACGAGAGGTTTTGGTTTTGTCATTTTAATCTCCGCAGGAAACCTAAATTAAGTGCAAATAATTTATCTTGTGTCTAAAATAGGTTATTTTTAGTAGGGTAATATATCTTTGTTACGAATAATAATCATTGCTAAATAGGATTGATTTTGCTATTGTTAGAGTTTTCTAATGTACAATAGTAGTACATATATATGCGCTAATAGGCTATGATCATCTTAGCTTCTATTAAGCGTAAAAAATCATCTTTTGTTAAATAGGAAATACACCTAAATGGAAACTATAGATAACCATAACATATACGACGACGCTGATATAGAACGGGCGGCTCGGTGCTTAAAAGCAATGTCACATCCGCTACGCTTAAAAATTCTTTGTGTCCTAGGGACTGAAGCGATTAGTGTACAAGATATTGTGGAAAAAGTTGGAACCAGTCAAAGTAATATTTCACAGCATCTCTCTATTTTAAGAGAAAAAGATATTTTAAGCTTTAAAAAAGATGCAAACCGCGTATTCTACTATATAGATGACCCGCGCATGCTTAAGCTTATTGAAATGATGCGTGAGATTTTTTGTCATCAATGCAACTAAATAATCGTTATAATATTGCCCCATTGGGTTTGCTATTTGTCTGCTGACAAGTAAATAAAATCTGAGCTAGCTATAATATCTATGCCGATTATATTTTTAATTCTAACTTTCCAATAAAGACTCATGATAGACCAATATATCGAATTTGCTTCCAGCCATTGGATGCTTGTTACTGCCTTTTTCGCGGTTACTTTTTTCTTGATTCAAGATATTGTTGAATCCGGTATGCGTAAGTATCAAACTATTTCTCCAATGTTGACGGTGACTAAGTTAAACTCTGGAAATCCGATTATTGTGGATGTACGTGAAGCCAATGAGTTTAAAAAAGGACATATCGCGGATGCTATTCTTATCCCTCTTGCCAGTATAGAAAAGCAACTTAAAAAAATCGAGTTATATAAAAAAGACGATGTTATTGTTGTTTGTCATACCGGCGCGCGCTCTGGTTCAGCTTGTGCAACACTAACTAAACTAGGCTTTGAAAATGTTTTCCTAATGACAGGTGGCATGCAATCTTGGGAAGAAAATAAACTTCCGATTGTCACTAGCAAAAAATAAACTTAACTTCCACACACTACTTTAAAATATCATGGCTGAAGAAAAACAAGCACAAGAAAAGCAATTTTCCATCCAAAAAATCTATACCAAAGATATTTCTTTTGAATCTCCTGCATCACCACAACTGTTTACAGAAAAGTGGGAGCCTGCTGTAGATTTTAATTTAGCTACCAACGCTACTCCATTAGAAGATTCAATGTTTGAAGTGTCTCTTACTGTGACAGTTACGGTAAAAACAGGGGAAACAGTTGCTTACTTAGTTGAAGCAACGCAAGCAGGCATTTTTTCTTTAGCGGGCTTTACTGAAGCTGAAATGGGGCCTATGGTAGGCAGTTTCTGTCCTAATATCTTATTCCCTTATGTGCGTGAAGTCGTTTCAGACTTAGTCGCTAAAGGTGGCTTTCCACAATTATTATTAGCTCCTGTTAATTTTGATGCTTTGTATGCGCAACATTTGCAGCAAGCTCAACAGGCAGAAGGTTCTAAAACTTTAAATTAATAATAAAAATGACCAGCAAAATTAGCGTTTTTGGTGCCGGTTCATGGGGCACCGCATTAGCCATTCAAGCCGCCAGAAATAGCAACCAAACGATGCTTTGGGGGCACCATCCCGAACATATTCAAAATTTGGCGCGAGATAGACAAAATAAACGTTATCTTGCTGGTTTGTCTTTCCCAGATTCACTACAGGTCACGGATGACCTAAAATTAGCTGCGCAATTTAGCGACATTATTTTAATATCAGTACCGAGTCACGCCTTTAAAGAAACACTGCTTAAGATAAAGCCATTTGTGTCTAAGAATGTCAAAATTGCTTGGGCAACCAAAGGTTTTAACCCAGAAACGGGTGAATTATTGCATCAGACGGTGGCCAATGTATTCTCTCCCGAAACGCCGGCGGCAATCTTATCAGGGCCTTCTTTTGCTAAAGAAGTCGCCGCTGATTTACCCACGGCGGTGACCATTGCCTCAACTCAACAAGCCTTTTCTGGTGAACTTGCCGCGTTGATGCACAGTCCTCGTTTCCGTACTTATACAACGACCGATATTATCAGCGTCCAAGTGGGTGGAGCCGTTAAAAATGTCCTTGCAATTGCCGCAGGTATTGCTGACGGCATAGGTTTTGGAGCAAATACCCGAGCGGCTTTAGTGACGCGTGGTATTGCTGAAATTATTCGCCTTAATACCGCTTTAGGTGGGCAGCAGGAAACCTTGATGGGTTTGTCGGGGCTGGGGGATTTAATTCTGACTTGTACCGATAATCAATCACGCAACCGGCGTTTTGGATTGGCTTTAGGTCAAGGTAAAAATAAAGAGCAAGCAATACAAGAAATAGGTCAAGAAGTAGAGGGTATCTCTGCGGCAAGAGAAACTTATATGTTAGCCAAGAAACATGGTATCGATATGCCGATTACTGAGCAAACTCATCATGTATTGTATGATGGTCTTGCGCCCTTAAGTGCGGTGCAAAATTTATTACAGCGCGACCAGAAGCCGGAAACTGAGTAGTAGTCTAAATCGCAGGCAACGTGTGGGGCGCAGGATTCATAGGCGCTACTGGATTTTAAATAAAGGAGGCAGAGGCACTGCTTCTGTTGTTTGTTTGGTTGTTATTGGCTGATTTTCTTTAAAAGCTGCCCATAATCCCGCGCCTTGCCATTCCTTGTTTTTTCCGCCATACAAAATCCCATTTAGAGCTAAAATTTCATTTTGTAATGCAGGGGCACATAGCTCGGCTATTTTAGTTAAACTAGATTGATTAAATTGCTCACGTCCCCATTCAATTAGCACCTCTTTAGCTAATGCAGGCTCATTAGTTGTACATGCTTTTTTCAATGTTTTATCTACATTGCCAGTTTTTTCAGTCGTAGCTAAGTTGCTTTCTTTTTGTGTTTTTTTACTGTTTCTGGATAAAAAGTAAATTAAAGTGGCAAGCCACGCTCCAGCAAAAAATATAGCTAACCAAAACCATAGTGATTCATCGACTGAGCTTGCGGTCACTGCCGGGTTATTATCTATAGCTATCGGAAGGTGAGTTTCAGACCCTACCTTTGGCGTTGGTGCTACAGAATTATTAGTACCAGCAACTACAGTTATTGTTTGCTCTGCAATACGAGCAACCTCCATTTTCTTGGTTGTTATATTCCACCAAGGTATCTCAATGGCGGGCAAAGTGTAAGTGCCTGCGAGCCCTAGAATCAAAGCAATTTTTTCTTCTCTGTAGGCAATCATGCTATCGTCTTTAGCGGTTTCTTTTAACGTAGGCTGGTCTGGATAGGCTTTTACATTGGCTGGCATATTATCAGCATATAATTCAGGCAGAGCGCCTTGGGTTGCACCTTTGATAAGTAGGCTTAGCGTACGCGTGATTGGCTCACCTACTTTCATCTGTGCTATATCGGCAGACCACTTTTCTTCTAGATAAACTTGTTCGGCAGGTAGCCAGTAGTTATCCGCTGCTTCAGTTGGTTTAGCTTGTACATCTAAGGTGATAGCTTCTGAGCTAACGCGTTGAGTGCGAGTATTTTGCCGACTAAAAAAGCCGTTGTAGCGTGGTTGACTAGCGACAATCACATCGGCTGTTAAAGTCAGCGGTTCAATACGCATAGGTTCGCTTTTTTGCGGAAAAATTGCATATTTACGCTCAGTAACGATATAGTTATCGCCTTGATATTGGCTATTATAATTTTTATCTTCGCCTAGTTTTTCGATTACTGCATTAGCTAATTTAGGCTCGGTTAGGGCGGCTTGCGAGATATTAACCTTGCGGTATAGCTTTAAGGTATAAATAACTTGTTCTTGAATATAAGGCTGGGTATTACTAACTTCAACTTGTAGAAATAAATCTTCATTGATATTTTCAGTTACTTGTACTTCATTAACAACAATGGCTGCAAATTGGCTGTTATCTTGTCCGAAATTAATAGCAGGAATTATGAGCGTTCCTGAATTTTTTGCCATTACGGTTAATACCCATTGAATCGACTTGGTCATTTTAAGATTAATAATCTGAGTAGATTGCTGTTGCGATTGATTTAAAATCTCAAAATCTTTTTCTAGGGGTGAAAAGTCAGGCTCTCCATCTGGCTTTTCATTGGCACTAAAAGTAATTTGAAATGACTCGTTTAAATTAACGGGGTTGCGGTCAATATTGACACTAATATCGGCAGCAAACAGAGGCGACATCAAGTTGAGGGCGAACAAAGCAATAAATAATGGCAATTTATGAACAGAGGAAAGCATATAGATTACGTAGAGGGAATTTAAAAACAAAACGTATTTTACCTATTTATAAGGCATATTTCCTAGATAAGTATATTAGGGGGTGGTTCGCTGCTACAGCAGCTCATGTAGCCTGCATGCAACTTGCGGAATACAGGTTTTGAGTGCCACAAACTAGTTAATATAGAGCTGCAGCTTAGTTTAGGACATATTAACACTCATCCGCTTAGCGCCGCATATTCCAGGTTGCTCCGAAAAATGTCCGGCACATTGAGTGCCGCAAGCAGTACATGCACCTTTAGCATTCAAATTCCATTCTGACAGTTGATACCAATCGCGGCCTATTAATAATTGCCCGCAGTGATGGCAATAGGTACTTTCTGCGGGTTTATGATGCACATTACCGACATAAGCATAGTGAACGCCATTTTTTAAAGCAATATCGCGTGCTAATAATAGTGATGCGACTGGTGTTGCCGGTATATCCCGCATTTTCCAGTCGGGATGAAAGGCAGTAAAGTGCATGGGGACATCAGGGCCTAAGTTTTCCACGACCCACTGTGTCATCTCTTCTAATTCAGCCTGAGAGTCATTTTCGCCAGGAATAAGTAGTGTGGTTAATTCCAGCCATACTGATGTTTCATGCTGTAAATAGCGTAAAGTATCCAATACTGCGGCTAAATGAGAGCCTGTGATTTTTTGATAGAAACGCTCGGTAAAGGCTTTTAAATCAATATTGACCGCATCCATATATTGATAAAATTCGGCTCTAGGCTCAGGGCAAACATAACCGGCAGAAACAGCAACCGACTTGATGCCTAATTCACTACAAGCAATAGCAGTGTCTATGGCATATTCATGGAAAATAACAGGATCATTATAGGTGTAAGCAACACTCAAGCAACCCTGTTCAGCGGCTTTTTGGGCAATCATTTCCGGCCCAGCAATACTCATAATGGAGTCCATTTGCCGCGATTTACTAATATCCCAGTTTTGGCAAAATTTACAGGCTAAATTACAACCGGCCGTGCCAAAAGAGAAAACTGAGGAGCCGGGGTAAAAATGATTTAACGGTTTTTTTTCTATGGGGTCGATGGCAAAGCCACTAGAGCGGCCATAACTGGTTAAAACGATTTGCTGATCTTGATTTTGTCGAACAAAACATAAGCCACGCTGGTCGGCATGTAATTTGCAAAACCGAGGGCAGAGATCACACTGTATACGCCCATCACCTAGGTCATGCCAATAGTGGGTAGCAACAACAGTGTCCGAGTTGATTTTAGTATGCATAGCAAATCTCCGTACTTTAGATTACGTAGCAATATATTCTAGGCAGTGCAGGCTTTCAGCTTACTGATGTAGGTATATTTCAGAGTAAACCTGTCATGTCGCAATGTAGCGTTAATTGACTAGAATATAGACTAGCTTCTTGTAATTTAACATTAACTGGCTTATATAGGGTAGGGTAATAAAAAGAGATTCATAACGGGGGAGTAAAATCATGAAAACTATACGTCAGCCCGCTGTTGCAGGTTCATTTTATCCTGACAATCCAAATGTATTAAGTGCAATGCTTGCTGGGTATCTTGAGCAAGTTGCAGCGTCAGCTAAAGTACCTAAAGCGATTATTGTGCCGCATGCTGGCTATATTTATTCCGGTGCATGTGCAGCTCAGGCTTATGCGCGTCTAGCTGCACAGCACGCGACTATTAAACGAGTTGTTTTATTAGGCCCATCACATCATGTTGGTTTTACTGGCCTTGCTTTATCAAGTTCGGATGCTTTTAATACGCCGCTAGGTGATATACCGCTAGATAAAGGCTCTATTGCCTCTTTATTGCAATTTCCTTTTGTTCAATACCTTGACCAAGCACATGCCTTAGAGCACAGCTTAGAAGTTCAATTGCCGTTTTTACAAATGATCTTAGATGACTTTAGCTTAATTCCAATAGTGGCAGGTGATTGCGCTGCTGAACAGATAGAGCAAGTGTTGGAATTGTTTTATGGGCAACCAAATACCTTAATTGTTATTAGCTCAGATCTTAGTCATTTTCATGATTATGCGACAGCGCAACGCTTAGATCAGGTGACCAGCGAGAAAATCGAAAACCTTGATTATCAACATTTAGGTTTTGACAGTGCCTGCGGTCGAGTGCCGGTTAGTGGCTTGCTCGCTCTAGCAAAAAAGAAATCATTACAAATTAAAACGATTGATCTTAGGAATTCAGGTGATACTGCCGGTGATAAAAGTCGTGTAGTTGGGTATGGTGCTTATGTCATTGACTAAAACGCAACAGCAGCAATTATTACAAACAGCGAAAGATTCTATTGCTTATGGTTTACAGCATGAGCAAGCCTTGCCGGTAAACAGCAAAGATTATGACCTTGAATTACAGGAAATTCGTGCAAGCTTTGTCACTTTAGAAATAGATCATCAACTACGCGGCTGCATTGGTATGTTAGAAGCAGTGCGACCTTTGATTGTCGATATTGCTGACAATGCCTTTGCCGCGGCTTTTCGAGATCCTCGTTTTCCTTCGGTAACAGAGATGGAATATACGCAACTGGAAATTCACCTTTCTATACTCACTAAGCCTGAGCCTATAAGTTTTTATTCTGAGGAAGATTTATTGCGCCAAATACGTCCGAATATTGATGGCTTAATACTTCAAGAGGGCAATCAGAGAGGTACTTTTTTGCCTTCAGTATGGGAGTCTTTGTCAGAGCCTAGTGATTTTTTACGTCACCTCAAGCAAAAGGCGGGATTTTCCCCTGACTATTGGTCAGATTCAGTAAAAGTTTTTCGTTATGAGTGCGATATTATAAAGTAGAGCGCTACTCTAAACTGAAATTCAATACATACACTTTGTTATTTAAAAAGGAGACAAAAGAATGCTGCGTTTACCAGAATTTACTACCTTAATATTATTAATATCAATCAACAGTGCTAGTGCGCAAATGAGTTGCCAAACAGATTCGTTTGCTAATAAAACATGCCGAGATGCTCAGGGGAATACATGGTTTGGGCGAACGGACGCTTCAGGTAATGAGCAATGGACCGACGATAAAGGGAATATGGTCAATGGAATTAGAGATTCTTTTGGCAATATGACTTATAAAGATAGTTCGGGGCAGATACGAGGAAAAAAAGATTCCTTTGGTAATGAAGGGTGGAAAAAAAGTAACGGAGAAATTATTAAGGGAAGAACAGATTCTTTTGGCAATAAAAACTATAGAGACGGTGCCGGTGGTTCTATTGGCTGTTATAAGGATTCATTGGGCAATGAAACTTGCACTAAGTAGATGGGGTGAAAAACGACTAGACAAAAAAAATGCGTCTTAACTAAGTTAAGTCGCATTCAAGGAGGAGGGTAAACTCTAATCAGTTTGGAGTGCATTTAAGAGTTGCATATATCATATCTAAGTTCATTGCAATTGAAAATGTGGCATATTGTCGCAGCCTTAGGCTAGAGGATTAAGGGGTTACTCTTAAAAGAGTGACTTACTTCTTGAAATTTATCACTTTATTTGCCGGATTTAAGTTTATTTCATCAATAATAATACCTTGGCGAGCATTAATAATATAGCTAACGGCGTCCGCTACGTCGCTTGCGAGTAAATGTTGGCTTGTTTGTTCGCCAGGTTCAAAAGTTAATGCATTAAAGAATTTGGTTTTCACCATACCGGGGTTAATCAAGGAAACACGCACGCTGCTTTTTGCGCATTCATCTCTTAGCGCCTGACTAAAACCACGCAGGGCAAACTTACTGGCGCAATAAATCGAACCTTTGCGGCTGCCAGATAATGCGGCTTCTGAGCCTATAAAGATAAGGTCTGCTAAAGGTTTGCGTTTTAGGGCCGGCAAAAACCCTTTAGCTAGAAAACTTTGGCTAACAAAATTCAGATTCATTATTTCTTGTATTTGGCTAAAAGAAAACTCTTCTAAACTGGAGAACTGACCTTTGCCAGCACTGAAAACAATGCCATCAATGGTGGGATATTGTTTGCTCAGTTGTTTGATTTTATCGGGCAAAGCCACTAAATCGTTGAAATCTATTTGTACTGAATTAAAGAGCGGGTGAGTTTGCGTGAATTTCTGGCAATCCCTAGAAACGCCAATCACCTCATGACCTTGATCTAATAAAGTGCGAGCACAGGCACGACCTATGCCTGAACTTGCGCCGGTAATTAAAACCGTACGTTTTACAAACTGCATGGGAAAAATTTATCTTCAGGAATATAGTTGAGCAATTCTTGGGTACAAAATTGCATCATTTCTTCTTCTAGTTTCGCTTTATAAGACATCATGCCGTCACGAGATTCTAGTGGACTAGCAAATAACTTCTCTTCAGGGTACAGTTTTTGTACTTTTTTGAAATACTTATCTGGTAAACGAAAAACGCCCAAACTAACGGAATGTAGCAATGCGGGATTAATTTTAGCAAATACCGTTTTGAATAAGCTTTGATAGTGCTGCTGATAATCATCTTCGTAAATAATCGGATCAAAACGTAAACCTATCGGCCAGCCTTTTTCCTGTAATTTATTCAGCGCATCCAGCCGTTTTAAGATATTAGGCGCTTTATGTTCCAATGCTGAAGCGATTTCATCAGGAGTAAAGCTAAAAGCGACAATACAGCGCTCAAAAGCCTCAATATCTAATAAATGGCGTACTTGCGTGCTTTTCGTGCGTAATTCCATCCACGCATTAGGAATGGCACGGATAACAGGTAAAAATTCTTTAGCAAAATCTGTGACCGGCTCCAAGGCTAAACTGTCGCAATCGTAGCCAGAGAAAAAGTGTACCGGTTCATCAGGTGTTTCAGCGCATAAGCGCTGAATATCGGCGAAATAGTCTTCATAATTAACAAACAGCACATAATTAGCCGATTGATACATGCCTTGTAAAAAGCAATAACGGCAATCGTACAAGCAATTCAGCATGTGCGAGAAGTAATAATTCTGCTTAGCACCGATACCGTAATGCGGCGGAGCTTTGAGCATAAAACCCTGATATTTTTCTGCAAGAATTAAAGCCGGCTGCTGTTTTTGCAGGCGAAAATTTTGCGCTTTCGGATTAAAGACTTCGCCATAGCGACTGCAAGTGACTTGTCGCGCTTTCGGGAAACGCGCGCAAATATCCAATACACGAGGGTGTTGTAGGATATTTTCTTCTATATAAATTGTATCAATCATAAGTGTCTTGGGGGATTGTTTTTATATAATATTTTATATAAACTGGATTAAATTAAACAAGGAGATTTGACATGGCATTAAAATTTTATGAAAGCCCATTTCATGCCACAGAAGCAGTTGACGTCGCTAGCAATATGGTTTTGCGTGCTGACATGATTATAATGATTAGAGATATTATTCAGGGTCAAGGTTGGACGCAACAGCAAGCGGCGAATGAGCTCTGTATAAGTCAGCCACGCATTTCAGATATAATGAACGGTAAAATAGAAAAGTTCACTCTGGATTTTTTAGTGACGATCTTTGATGCCCTAGGCTTTAAGGCTCGCTTTACTTTTTGCGATATAAATAGTGCAAATATTGAGATTAGACGCATTAAAAGCAAAGCCCTTTAGATTTTTAACTCACTCTTAAGCTCTTTATACCTGATTTTTGCTGTTACCATTGCTTGCTTATCGACTCCATTCGTTGTTTTTTCAAAAGAATGAAGTACGACTACTGTATTTAAAAATTTTGCAATATAGATGCACCTAAACGCTGGGTGTCCATTTATCTTCAACTCAATGATACCAGCACCTATGCTACTTAATGATCTAATATTTAAAAAAGGCTTTTTGTTTTCCTGAATTGCTCTTAAGCTTGTTCCAAATTCAACCTGTATACTTTTTGGAAGGTCTTTATATTCTCTTTCAGCAGCATCATTAATAAATGCAAATCTCTTTTCATTCACTGTTAAGTCCTTAAAAATAGATTAATTTCGAATCTTTTTATGCTCAGTATTCCATAGTGCTTAGCGATGTTCTTGCTCGCTGCATATTCGCACCCATCATGAACACCCATTCGCAAGCATCGTGAACACGGATTCTTATCGAACGTGAACACCTAA
>CBDUDP010000028.1:0-55271 GCA_965365945.1 uncultured Gammaproteobacteria bacterium | reverse complement strand
TTAGGTGTTCACGTTCGATAAGAATCCGTGTTCACGATGCTTGCGAATGGGTGTTCATGATGGGTGCGAATATGCAACAGCTTCATCTACGCCAGCTGTTGAGACTGCTGCTAAACCAAAAGTAGAAAATAAAGCTAAACCTAATACAACAAAAACTGAGCCAGCCCCCCCACCTATTCATAATGAAAGCCTATCAGGTCTAAGCTATTTAGATGCACGCCATAATTATGACCTCGACCAACTTGAAAACCAAAAAATTATTCGCGCCTTAGTGGTTCCCAGCAGAACTGATTTTTATATTCGTGAAGGAAAAGTTGATGGCCTGATAGTCAGAATATTGAATAATTATGAGAAATGGCTCAATAAAGGTGTAAAAAAAGAAGCGCTTAAAACCCGCATTGTCTATATTCCTGTTAACTTTGATGAACTGCTACCTGCACTTCTCGCTGGCAAAGGAGACATTGCTGCCAGCTTTCTCACCATAACTCCTAAGCGAAAAGAAATTGTTAACTTTGCTTCTAGCGAAGCGATGAATATTGATGAACTTATTGTAATTAATAAAAAGAGTAGCCTCAAACTTTCTAGTCTCAATGATTTAGCCGGACAATCAATCTATGTGCTCAAAGGAAGTAGTTATATTGAACATTTGAAAAATCTAAACGAAACCTTCTCTAAGAAAAATCTTAGCCCTATCAATATTATTGAAGCAGAAGACTATTTGACCAGCGAAGATATTCTAGAAATGCTAAATGCAGCTGCGATAGATATAACAGTTACTGATGACTTTAGAGCCAGATTATGGGCAAAAGTGTTACCTAATATTGAAATTAGAGATGACCTTATTGTTAACAAATCAGGGAATATAGCTTGGGCTGTTAGAAAAAATAACCCACTATTACATGCTGATTTATCCGCATTCTCAAAAACGATTAAAAAAGGCACTTATTTAGGTAATGTCTTATTCCACCAATTTTTAGGCCGAGACCAAAAACTAACAAACTTAACCGATATTAAAGAACGAGAAGGTTACAGACAACTAATTAATATATTTAAAAAATATGGAGATCAGTATGATTTTAATCATCTAAAATTAATGGCGCAAGCTTACCAAGAATCAGGCTTGAAACAAGGTCTCCATAGTCACCGTGGAGCAGTGGGTGTAATGCAGGTACTGCCATCAACCGCACAAGATAAAAACGTTAATATTGCCAATATTGATCAATTGGAAAACAATATTCACGCGGGTGTTAAATATATGAACTTTATAAGAGAGCGCTATTATACTAGCCCAGATATTAGCCCAGAAGACCAAGTTTTCTTTTCATGGGCTGCTTATAATGCAGGGCCTGCTAATGTTAGAAAAATGAGAAAATTAGCAGACGAAATGGGCTTAGATAAAAATGTCTGGTTTCAAAATGTAGAAATTGCTGCTGGGAAAATAATTGGTATAGAAACAGTTCGATATGTCGCGAATATCTATAAATTTTATAGCGCTTATTTATTAATGGAATATAAAGAACAAGCTTATAAAACCGCACCATAAAATTAAACGCAATTATCACTCAAATACATGCAAATAATAAAGACCTATAAATATTGATGCAATTACTATGTCTCACAAATACATATTGACACTGCATACGACATAACATATTTTTGTCGTCGAGGTGAAAATATGACTATTATTAATGTAACAGAAGCACGTTCTAAACTTTAAATCATTTGTATCCGTACCTATATATGTATATTGTCTCTATCAATAAAATACAGTACGCCTTTTTTAGTTGGGCATTTTTTTGAATTAATCATAACATTAACTCGTGCTGCCGAACCTTTCAAATCAGCAGGTAATTTTCCTGTGAACAAATAATAATCTGTGACTAACTTATAAGATAACTCTACGGGTATTTTTTTTGCCGTCGCTTCCACCCAACCCAAATCACTAACACCCGACACCCAAAAAGTAAACTCTCCTTCTGGCTTAAGCTTCGACCTATCAGCCGGCTCTATATGTGAAATTGTTAGTTTTCTACAAGCACCACCTTTATCCCCCCCTTTTCTACCGGGGCCACCGCCATGATCCATTGCCGCCATTGCAGCACCCGAAGTTAATAATAGCGCTGTTAAAGCAGACGTTACAATTGATTTTTTCAGCATATCCCATCCCTTAATTAAGTATGATTTATTGTTTTAACCAACCCAATTTAACAATATAAATCAAGCCGTCGAATGTATTTTATATATTTCAGGTTCAAAATAATTGCAATTAAGTTTCTTTCTGAACACTTTTCATTACATACCTTCCTTTGCAATAATTTTATCAATTCAACTAGCATCAGTAAACAGGTTCATCAAAACATAGCTGCTCCGCGCCAAGTAAACAACCAACCTGCTTTACTCGCTCAAGACCCCACCAAAATTAACATCCTCAGACACCTCATTTCGGTTGATCTGAACATTCGTTGGATAAGCAAAAGATAAATTATTTTTTTGCAAAATATCCGCTATTTGAAATAACACATCTTCTTTGACTTCCAGCCACTTTGCCCAGTCTACTGTCTTTGAAAAACAATAAATTAATATATCTATCGAAAAGTCGCCGTAGCGATCTAAAAAGACGAGTTGTGTCGCTTTAATACCATGTAAATCTTCCTGTTTTAAATATTTATGATGAGCTCTACTTGAAGTATGCGTTTCTTTGGGGCTTGCAATACCAGGATGATTCTCCAGCATTTGTTTGATATCCACTACTGCTTGACGAATATCATTTATATTACTCTCATAAGTTACGCCAACATGCATTTTAATCCGCCGCCCAACTGAGCGACGATTCCAGTTTAAAACGCTCGCTGTCGAGACCATGGCATTTGGCATGGTAATCAAGGCGTTATCAAAGGTTCTTACTGTAGTACTACGCAGCCCTATCTCAACTACAGTTCCTTCAACATCTCCTATTTTTATCCAATCACCCATCTTAAAAATATGGTCGACCATAATATTTAAGCCACCAAAGAAATTAGACAAACTATCTTTTGCAGCCATTGCAAAGGCCAAACCACCAATCCCTAAAGTAGAAAGAATGGCGGTAATATTAATACCAAAATGACTTAATATGAACGTTAAAGAAAGTAAAACAACAATACCTTTCAAGCTCTTAGTCATCAACAAAACCAACTCTCGACTTAACTCCTTATTTCTTTTATCCGCCCGATCAAATTGGACAGCAACCACACTATCAATTAAATTAAACAATAAATAAACACAAAGGCCTTGATAAAAAATATAAATAAAATGATCAACAATCGCTTTATATTCAGTTTTATAAAGCAACGCATTCATTGATAGATCAATACCAAAAAGGAACAAAAAATATAATAGAGGCTTATGCAAGCTTAAAAAAACAATCTCCATATTGTCTACTTTGCCATCATCTAAAATAAAGCGTTCTACCAAACGACTACTTACCCGGTAAACAACAGGGTAAGTAACCATAGTCAACAGGAATATGCACAAAGAAATTATAACCCCCCCCATATCAATATGCAAAGGTGCGATCATAGGGTTTACATGTTCAAATGCTTCGAGATTATTGATATACGAGATCGCAGAAATCAATGAAATTTTACTCAAAAAACTAGTTGTGGAAAATTTTTCTGGGTTATTTTCTACATAACTCAAAAGGTCTAAATACACTACATAAATATGCGTTAAGCGCTGATAATTTTTAGCTACATTTTGGTAAATTTCTGTGTCCCCTTGCAAAGGTTCAGAAGTATTTTTTATAATTTCCTTTATCTGTTTAATCCGAGATGCAGCTTCATCCATGATTTTTTCTTGAGATTGAAAATTACGCCCCGATTCAACTAAAAAAACAACAAAATGTCCTATGTGCCGCTTAGCCAAATAAAAGTCAACACTGTACTGATCTCGCTGCACAGCAACATTATTCCCTCTTGCTCGATTTATCCTTATTTTAGACTTGAGCATTTGCATTTCTGACCTATTAATAGAGTCAACGTCATAATCAATAGAAGAACCACGTATCACCATCATTAACTGTTCAAATAAGGCATCTTTTTTTGTAATAAGTTGCGCTAATTTAGTTTCATCTTCATGCAAAGAAACCTGCTTATTTAATTCATTAACAGCCACTAGAACATCAGTAATAGCAGCATACGATTTATCCCCTTCCGCTAATACTTGTAACGAACAAAACATTAACCCTAAGTATAAAAATATACGAACAAATTTCTTAACTACCATCACTTACAATTCCTTAAATCACTTATAATCCCAACAAAATATATTCACGCCTTACTTTAGCCTTCTTCAAAGCTTGAATCATCACCAAAGTCTTGTTCATCTTCAGTGTTTTGTGCGCCTTCAAATAGATCTTTTAAATATTTAAACAATAATCGTGATGATTTAACTGGCTTCTCAAGACTAATTTCTTTTTTCGCATTACGAATTAATTGTCGTAATTGCTGTGCATCAGCACCTGGGTATTTATCTAATAACTCGGTTAACGCCTGTTTATCATCAGATAATAAACGCTCTCGCCAATGCTCTAACTGGTGCAATTCGCGAGTAGCATGCGCGCTTTTTGCTTTAATCTTATTGAGGGCTTCCTCAATAGGCTCAATATCAACTTTACGCATTTGCCCAGTAATAAACTTTAATTGCCGTTTACGCGCCGCTTTAAAAGGCATTTTAGCCGCGCTAGTAATAGCACTTACTATCTCATCAGGAAGATTTAATTTTTCTATCTGCGCTGGTGCCAACTGAGTGATTTCCTCACACATATCATGTATAACGGCTATATCACGCTTTAGCTGCGTCTTATTAGGTCTAATCGCCCAAGTTTGCTCCTCATCTTCCTCATACTCTGCATGTCTTTGAAACTCGTCAAACTCTTCATCTGTAAAATCAGTCATATCAAACCATCGTAATTAAAAAAATAACAAATAACACCACCCCTGCAATAGGGATTAACGCACCTAACCAATCGGAAGGAACATCTTTACTTTGTTGCAGCGAAGATTTAATGCTCGGTCGCATCCAAAAAATCAAACCTAGCGCCATAGCCCCCAGAAAAACATTTTCCCATACAGATAACTCCATCACTACCTCTCTTTTTTATATTCAAGCATACGCGCTTGTTAAATTCGCCACCGTGGTTATGTCCACCTGGATTAGCCTACCTATAAAGATTATCTACTATTACAAGGCTTTAGATAGCGACCAAAAAACTTGTAGGGTTCAGTCTTGCAATCTACGCACCATAAGCATAATATCCCTTTAACAAGGCGAATCAATGCCTAAGCGGATGGGTACTATAAAAACCATCCGCTGTATTTTTCTTGCATAAAGCAAGAGGATTCACTAAATATACACAACAAGGAGTTAATCATGACTACCGTAACAGATCCCGTCATCGATCAATGGTACAAAGACGTAGAAAATAATCTCACCTTCAAAGTCGTCGCCATTGAGGAGAGTGATGATACCATTGATGTGCAATATAATAATGGAGATATTGGCGAATATGATAATGACAGCTGGTATAACTCAACCTTTGACTTCATTGAAGACCCAGAAGATTGGAGCGCCCCCTTTGATGATCTTGAATCTGACGATTTAGGTTACTCTAACTCAGATACCCGCCGTACCGATATGGACGACATGCCTTTAAAAGATTATCAGGATTAGGAAATACCCTGCATGAAAATGAGTTCTCAAGAATTCCTAAACTGGGATTCTAAAAGCCTTACCTTACTAGGTATGTCTGGCGCTGGAAAAACGACACTCTCTAGCAAGTTACCCCAAGAAAAATGGTTTCATTATTCAGGTGATTACCGTATAGGCACCAAATATTTAGGTGAGCCGATACTGGACAATATTAAGCAGCAAGCAATGGAAGTGCCTTTTTTAAAAGACCTTTTACTGTCTGATTCAATTTATATTTGTAATAACGTCACAGTAGAAAATTTAGCGCCCGTTTCCAGCTTTTTAAGCAAGCTAGGCACCCCCAACTTAGGCGGCCTATCATTAGCTGAATTCAAACGCAGGCAAACCCTACATTATCATGCTGAAGTTGCCGCCATGCTCGATGTCGGTGATTTTATTCATAAGGCTGAAGGTATTTACGGCTATAAAAACTTTATTAATGATGCGGGTGGCAGCGTTTGCGAATTAGATGATCAAGCCGTACTAGATCATCTAGCCGAGAAAACGCTGATTATTTATATAAGAACCTCGCCCGAACAAGAACAAACTATCATTAATCGTGCTAAGTCTTCACCAAAACCACTGTATTATCGAGAAGCTTTTCTAGATGAAAAACTTACCGAGTTTATGCAAGAAAATAATTACCCTGACACAAATAGCATTCCACCGGATGAGTTTGTTACTTGGGTTTTTCCTGAGCTATTTCGTTCACGCTTACCTCGTTACCAATCCATAGCAGATCAGTATGGCTATACACTTGATGCCAATGATGTTGCTCAAGTCAGTAACGAAGAAGAATTTATTCAGCTGATTGCCGCTGCAATAGAACAGCAAACCACTTAAACACGATGCCTTTAGTTGCCCACACTCAATTACCCACATTCCTACGCTTACAGGAAGAAGGTGAAGATATCCTTAACCATGACCGCGCCACGCATCAACATATTCGTGAATTGCATATTGGCTTTCTGAATATTATGCCCGATGCCGCGCTAGAGGCTACCGAGCGGCAGTTTTTTAGATTAATTGGCGCGTGTAATCAAATTGCGCAATTTCATGTACACCCCTTCACAATTGAGGGTTTACCTAGAAGTGTAGCAGCGCAAGCGCATATCGATCAATATTATGAAACCTTTGAGCAGCTTAAGCTCGATGGTCTAGATGCCTTAATTATCAGTGGCGCTAATGTCACTCACGCCCACTTACAAGACGAAGATTTTTGGCAACCATTAACTGAAGTATTTGAATGGGCACAAGAAAATGTCACCTCAATTCTCTGTTCATGCTTAGCCACACACGCACTTATTCAGTTTTGCTATGATATAGAGCGCACACGTTTGCCGAACAAATGCTGGGGCGTTTATGCGCATAAAGTCATTGACCGCAAGCACCCGCTGATCGCCGAAATTAACACACGCTTTGATGTGCCTCATTCGCGCTTTAATGCTGTATTTCAAGAAGACCTAGAGCAGCATGGCGTACAAACACTAGTTTCTAGCCCTGAAGCGGGCTTGCATCTAGCAGTTAGCCCTGATGGCTTTCGGATTGTCTTTTTTCAAGGCCACCCCGAATACGACAACATCAGCTTACTAAAAGAATATAAGCGTGAAGTACTACGCTATATTAATAAAGAAATTGACCTGTACCCGCCTTTTCCAGAGCATTATTTTAGCCACGAGGCACAAGCGATTTTTACTCGCTATGCTGAGCATGTACAAGAAGCGCTAAAAAATCACAGTCCTACTAATGATTTTCCAGAGCATGAGGTTGAGCCATTTTTAGATAATACTTGGCGTGATACCGCGAAAGCTGTATTTAATAATTGGTTAGGAAAAGTGTATCAGATTACCAACCAAGATCGTCGCATCCCCTTTATGGATGGCATAGACCCCAACAATCCACTGAATTTATAAATGCACGCACAATTCTTGCAACAAGCAATCGACTTAGCTTTAGAAAATGTATGCACAGGAAATGGCGGGCCTTTTGGTGCAGTTATTTGCCAAAACAACAAAGTGATTGCCGCTTGCTCAAATATCGTAACTTGCAGCAATGACCCGACAGCTCATGCAGAAATCACTGCCATTCGGACAGCCTGCAAGCATTTAAACAATTTCCAGCTCACTGATTGCACGCTTTACAGTAGTTGCGAGCCTTGCCCTATGTGCTTAGGTGCTATTTATTGGGCGCGCCTAGGGCAGGTCTATTTTGCCTGTAATCGCCTTGATGCCGCACAAGCAGGCTTTGATGATAGTTTTATTTATGATGAAATCGCTGTAATACCTGAAAAACGGTCGATCAATATGCAGCATATTGAGATAAATACTGCACTGCAGCCCTTTATCGCTTGGCAAGAACAAGAAGATAAAATTCGCTATTAACCCACAGCGAGAAAATTAACCACAAAGTAATGGAGGATTTCCATTTACCCCAAAAACCTTGTAGTTAAAAAACCAGGCTTACTCTGCCCCTTCTGGCTTATCTCTAATTTTCAGCAGCCAGCCATCTTTTCCGGTACAACCCAACATACCATCAGCTTGTAGGTGGATACGTGCATACTTACCCGTTAAGGAAGCAGGAAGTTTTGCTCTCACCTCATAAAAGCTAACATTATTTTCAACACTTACTTTTAGCGGCACATTTTTAGCGGTGACATGAATTGACACTGGATCCGCATAACCAGAGACAGTAAACGAAATTTCTGATTCGGGATCTACCTCGGACTTATGCACAGGCGTAAAAGTTTTAAATTTAGGTTTTTTGCAACCGTTATTAGTTTCTGATGTTCCGTAGGCAAAAGCAGCCCCAGTAAAACCAACACTAACGATTAAACATACTAATTTTAAAGATTTCTTTATCATTATTATTCCCCTTTATTAGTCGACTTAACGAGAAAGTACGAGTGTACTGTGATTTACTTAATTCCTCCAGTCCAATTTACATATTTGAACCACACAAGCAAGCACGTAGTTAGGTTTATATATGGTACAATGAAGTTATTTTTCCTAATCTTTAACTACTTTGGAGTTACGATTCGTGGTAACTGTTAATACTCGTCGTTCAGTCATGACACTATTTTCTTCGCCTACTTGTGCCATGAGCCATTGCGCAAGACTTGCTTTACACGAAAAAGGTGTAACAGCTGAAATTGAATATTTTGACCCTACCGATCCACCAGAAAGCTTATTGGAGCTTAATCCAAATGGCACATCGCCTACCTTAATTGAGCGTGATTTGGTTTTATATGATGCTCGCATCATCATGGAATACTTAGACGAGAGATTCCCGCACCCTCCTCTGCATCAAATGGACCCTGTGTCGCGCGCTAATGCACGGATGATTATCAAACGCATAGACCAAGACTGGTATCATCTATTAGATGAAGTACTCAATTCGGGCGAGAAAAAATCGGCTCGTGCGAAGAAAATGCTACGTGAAAGCTTAGTTGCCGCTGTGCCTTTATTTGCAGCACACGAATTTTTCATGAGTGAAGACTTTTCTTTAATCGACTGCTCTTTAGCCCCGTTATTATGGCGTTTACCTAGCATTGGCATTGAATTACCTGAGAATGCGCAAATAATCAACACATACGCTCAGAAACTATTTAGCCGCGAAGCTTTCGCTGAAAGCCTAAGCGAAGAAGAACATGAGATGGCTAAACTACCCAGCAAAAAATGACCTCATTAAAACCTTACCTACTTAGATCCATTTATGAGTGGATTATTGATAATAATTTAACGCCTCACCTACTCGTTGATGCCTCGCATCCACATGCGGTATTGCCTGAAGATTATATTGATGACGGTAAAATTGTCCTAAACATGCGCCCAGAAGCAATTCAAAGCCTATCTTTAGGCAATACCACCGTTGAATTCAACACCCGATTTAATGGACAATCTATGCATATTATCGCGCCCGTACCTGCAGTACTGGCTATTTATGCAAAAGAAAATGGGAAAGGCATGGTCTTTGACCAAGAAGATGAGGACGACAGCGAACCACCACCAGAAAACAAACCACCACGATCACACCTTCGTGTTGTAAAATAAAATCTCGCTGTATAAAAAAAGCCTGAGTTTAAATAAATAAACTCAGGCTTTTTTATGCTTCACATTATAAAACGTTCAAGCTTTATCCAGCAAAGTTTTGCCCTGCAAATTCCCAATTAACCAATTCCCAATAAGCTGCCAAATAGCCAGGGCGAGCATTACGGTAATCAATATAATAAGCGTGCTCCCACACATCACAAGTCAACAAAGGTGTTTGACCTTCAGTTAAAGGACATGCAGCATTGCTAGTACTCACTAGCTCAAGACTACCATCAGAATTTTTTACTAACCACGCCCAACCTGAACCAAAAGTTGTTACTGCACATTTAGTAAATGCTTCCTTGAATTCAGCAAATGATCCGAAAGCAGCATTAATTGCATCAGCTAATGGGCCAGTTGGTTCACCGCCACCATTGGGTGACAAGCTATTCCAGTAAAAAGTATGATTCCAAACTTGTGCAGCATTATTAAAAATACCACCAGAAGAGCGCATAACAAGAGCTTCTAATGAAGCACCTTCAAATTCAGTGCCTGGAACTAAATTATTTAAGTTAGTTACATAAGTCTGATGATGCTTACCATAATGGAATTCTAATGTTTCTTCAGAAATATGTGGCGCTAAAGCATCTTTTGCATAAGGTAAAGCAGGTAGTTCATAAGCCATTTATTTTTCTCCTAATTATAACTTTCTAACAGTATTAACAGCAGTAAAAAGAAGCGCATTAAGCTGCGTTCTTAATATCTAAGATGAGTATAAATTATTACATCAATAAAAACCAAGTATTTTACTAAAGTATTCTATTTCCTCTCCCACCAAATAAAATACTATGGCTGGCTAAAGTTAAACCAAACAAACTTATTTATCGTCGTACTTAACTTTATAACCATCCGTTTTTACTTGGTTTTTAGTATAGACTGTGCCTGTTTTTTTCGCCTTAGCATCTTCAGCACTTAATTCCTCAGTTTCAGCATCGGCTTTGACTGGCGCATTAATCGAAGCAATAAAGTCATCAAACCAATTTTGTGTTTTTGCCACTTGCATATCAGCATCATTTAAAATATCTTGCTCATCCGGTAAATTTTTATAATCACGAGCAAGTTCTAATGCAGCCTTACAGGCATCAAAATCGCCTTCGACTGCATGCAAACAAGCAAAATTATAAGAAGCAACACCCTCATGAATACTATCAGCAAGCGCCAACTTTTCTTTTGCCAATGCATAACTTGCCGTTTGTGCAGCACCCTTCTGTAGGGCAGCCAACTCCATTAAAGCGACACTCCAGTCTAAAGCAGCAGCCAAGTAGTCTGGTTTTGCGACTAAACAGAAAGAAAATTTCTTACCAGCCTCTTCATAAAGCGACATAGCTTCAGCCCCCTGCTTTAATCTAGCAGAATACAACAAAGCCATACCCCAGCTATACAAGGCATCCTTAAACACCGAACTATCTGAGCCAATAGACTGGTAAATAGTGATAGCGCCAGCTAGTGCCTTTTCCAGTGCTACTGGGTCATTTTCTTCTCGCGCGGCCTTAACTTTTTTATTTGCTGCATTTACTTTTGATTTACCAAAAACTGAATCCAATAAGCCCATTTCTATCCTCTATACTGTGATTATTCTTATAATTATGTTCACACTCAGTGCAAGCACTGAAGCACAAAATTCATACCTTAACTAACTATGATAAATCGAACTGCATCCAAGCGCAATTTAGCATCCCGAATATATCCATGAGAAGCAATAGTACAATCTTTCAATGCCTCTATTTCCTCTGGTTTTATACTCAGATTAACCTGTGACAAGGCCTCCAACCGCTTTATTTCTTCAGCAGATATTTTAAGCATACACGTATTAGCCTGAGAAATAACAGCCTGCATTGCAATCTCTGCGCTACTCTCTGCGCAAGCAATCATAGCGTTAATATTTTTATGCTCACTGCCCATAAATGCCGTAATTTGTTCCACCTCAAACTTATGCACAAGCTCGACTAACTCTTCATGTGTAATTTTCTCAGTTAAATCTTTCTGGCCCTGATCAACCAAAACACGTATTGGGGTCGCAGGTAAAAAACGATTCAACTGCAAAGCTAAAGGTGCACTGCATTCAATTAAAAACAGGCACTCCAACAAATACTGCCCCGGCTTTAGTTGCTGGTGTTTAATGACACTTAATGCCGCGCTACCAACATTATCCGACACTACCAAATCCATAGCCGAGGCCACCATCGGGTGCTCCCAACTCAAGTACTGCATATCCTCTCTTGCTAGCGCGACATCTCGACTCACCGTTACAGTTACACCATCTTCAGGAACGTAAGGAAATTGCGAAACTCTTTGCGCCTGCCCTGCTTGTAAAATAGCGCAAGCTTTGGAATGATATTCAGAATCGACGCCAAAATATTCAAAAATATCCTCCATATAAGCCCATAAAGCATCAGGCTGGGATAAATTCTCAATAGTATTGATTAGCTGCTCAGCAATATCTTTACGACAAGAATTAAACTCCAACAATAAATCACGCGACTGATGCATTTCTGCCTCAACCTTGTGTATCAATGCATAACTAGAATCAACCAGCCCCTGCAGCCCTTGCTGCTCAACACTTGAACAGACCTGCCCAACCAAACCTTTTTGTACTCGATAGACCTCACTTGCCGCATTACTATTTGCTTGAAATAAACCCAAGCCCTCAGCATACCACCGACACAAACTATGCTGTTTACTGCCAACTATATAAGGCACATGAATTTTAATCGTCTGCTTTTGGCCAATGCGATCAAGACGCCCAATTCTCTGCTGCAATAAATCAGGATTTTCAGGTAAATCCAATAAAATCAAATGATGTACGAATTGAAAATTACGCCCTTCACTGCCTATTTCAGAGCAAAGCAAGATGCGCACATGAGCCTCTTCATCAGCAAAGTAAGCAGCAGCCCTATCTCGCTCAATAATACTCATGCCCTCATGAAAAGCAGCGGCATTAATTGCATACTTCTCACGCAAGATTTTTTGCAAACGCAGCGCAGTTTCAGCCTGCTGGCAAATCAATAAAACCTGCTCATCGGCCAATTGTTTTATTTTTTCCACCAGCCAAGCAAGATAAGCAGCATCACCTTCTTCATTCTCAGACTGTAATGGATATGCATAAAACTCGCGTACCGGAAAACCCTGCACTACATGCCGAGAATTTCTAAATAAAATACGCCCCGTGCCATGTCGGTCAATTAATTGATCAATAACATCCTGCGTTACACCACCAGCATTGGCATCTTGCAAAAATTTTGCGCATAAATTTTGGTCGATATAGGTAGCTAAACTACTTTTATCTGCTTCATTTAAAATACGTTCATACACTATTTTCTCAGCTAACTGGGCAATCGGCTCAAACTGCCGCTCTTCCTCTAAAAACAGTTCAAAACTATGAAAGCGATCTGGATCCAGTAAACGCAACTGAGCAAAATGCGTTTGCTTGCCTAGTTGCTCAGGCGTAGCCGTTAATAACATCAGGCCATCGGCAAACTGCGCCAACTGCTCAACAAATAAGTAAGCATGACTCGGCACGCCTTCACTCCACTGCAAATGATGCGCTTCATCAACAACAACTACATCCCAGTTAGCTTGAATAGCTTGCGCTTGTCTATGAGGGTTTCTCTCAAAAAAGTCTAAACTACAGAGCACTAACTGCTCACTCAAAAAAGGATTATCTTCATCTATGGCCAAGCAGCGAGACTCATCAAAAAGACTAAACTTTAAATTAAAGCGCCGCAACATCTCAACCAACCACTGATGCAATAAGCTCTCGGGCACCATAACCATAACGCGCGACGACAAACCCATCTGTAAACGATGATGCAAAATCAAACCTGCCTCAATGGTTTTACCTAGCCCCACTTCATCAGCAAGCATTACACGCACCTTGTCTCGTCGTGCAACTTCATGGGCAATATAAAGTTGATGCGGAATTAATGAGGCTCGCGCGCCAAGCAATCCTTTCGCATCACTTTTATGCAACTGGTGTAAATAATTCCAAGTTTGATAACGCAACGAAAACCAACGGCCCGACTCAGCTTGGCCAATAAACAATTTGTCTTGAGGCTTGTTAAATTGCGAATGACTACTTAATTCCATTTCATCAATCAATACAATATTACCGTCCTCAGCTATCGCATGATAGCGTAAAAGACCCAACTCCTCAGTCACAGATTTAACTGTTAAATGGTCACCGTCTTCCGTTTCAATTTTATCATCCGGCAAAAAGCGCACACGCGTCAAAGGTGAGTTATACTGCGCATAGACCCTACGCTCACTACTCGCTAGAAACAAAATAGTCACCCGATTAGCATCTACCGCAAGTACCATCCCTAACCCTAACTCAGGCTCAGGAGCACTTATCCATCGCTGCCCGACCACAAATTCACTTATTGCCATATCAACCTATTTATTATTTCAGACTTTTTATTTATGAACATACATGCATTATAAGCTATAGATCATATGTTAAAATCAAAAAATACAGTACGCAGACAGCACATTTCACCCGCATACTTATATCCAAAAAAAAACACTGCAATACAACTCTAACGCGCATAATCAATCCCTATAGACAAGGATATACGGTATAATAATTTCTCAATTACAAGCCCATAAACTCTAACCAGTAATTTATGTATGTATACTAAGTTTTACGGTCTTACAAAAAAACCATTTTCACTAATTCCTGACCCTAGCTTCCTGTATTTAAGCGCGAAACACAAAAAAGCGCTAACCACATTACAGTACGGCCTAGTAAGCCAAGCAGGATTCACAGTTATAACCGGCGAAATTGGCTCAGGTAAAACAACACTTGTACGTAGCTTATTAGAAAAAATTCAAGCTCAGTGCACCGTTGGCCTAATTACTAATACACACAGCGCATTTGGTGATTTATTAACTTGGGTTTTAGCTGCCTTCAATATTGAATCCACAGCCTCTAATAAAGCGGAGCGTTATCGTGCTTTTGTAGATTTTATTACCGAAAAAAGCAAAACAGGTACACGCGTAGTACTGATAGTAGATGAAGCGCAGAACATGGACATCCAGACACTGGAAGAGTTACGCTTACTGTCCAATATTAATACCGGCCAAGAAATCATGTTACAACTGGTACTCGTTGGCCAGCCTGAATTAGTAGACAAGCTTAACCAGCCCGAACTGGTACAATTTTCTCAAAGAATATCAATAGAATACCATTTGAATGCATTGAGCTATGAGGAAACAGAACAATATATTGATTTCCGTTTAAAAGTAGCAGGCAGCACAGAATCTATTTTCCAACCTTCCGCTTGCGCAGCTCTTTTTTATTATTCTGGCGGCGTACCACGCTTAGTTAACAATCTTGGCGACCTTGCCTTGGTATTTGCTTTTGCTGCAGATAAAAAGAAAATTAATTGGAAAGTTATTGTCGATGTAGTTAGCGAGCGCACTACCGGTGGCATCAAACGGTTTGAAGGCAAAGTCTGCTTAAGCCCAAATATCATTGAGCGCGCCGCTGAAGCTGAAAAATTACGCCGTGCCTTACTAGAGGAAACAGGCGTGGATATTTCTAAGAGCCTTTAAATACGCACATGGCAAGCCTAAGAATTAGCTTACCCTCTATCAAATAGACATAAAAAAGGCGCCTAATAAGCGCCTTTCTTGATTCACTACTAAGAACAAGTTCTTATGATAGTTTCTCTTTAATACGTGCTGCACGACCTGACAAGTCACGTAAATAATACAACTTCGCTCTACGCACTGCACCACGACGCTTAACTTGAATATCTCCAACTAAAGGGCTGTGCGTTTGAAAAACACGCTCAACACCTACGCCATGAGAAATTTTTCTAACTGTAAAAGCTGAATTTAATCCACGATTACGCTTAGCAATAACAACACCTTCAAATGCCTGCAATCTTTCGCGCTCACCTTCTTTTACTTTTACTTGCACAACAACTGTATCGCCAGGGTTAAACACTGGCATATCTTTTTTAAGCTGCTCTGCTTCCAATTGACTAATAATATTACTCATTACTGTACCTATTTATACTTCAATTCAATTTTAAATTCGTTTAACAACGATTGTTGTTCCGCCGTTAATTCTTTATCAAACAACAAATCGGGTCTTTTCTGCCAAGTCCGCCCCAATGACTGTTTCAATCGCCATTTTGCGATGTCTTTATGATTACCGCCGAGCAAAACCCTCGGAACAGCTTTATCCTCAAACAACTCAGGACGTGTATAGTGCGGACAGTCCAATAAACCATCCATATGAGAATCCTGCTTAGCAGACTCTTCATCACCCAATACTCCAGGCAGAAGTCTTGAGATCGCATCAATGACAACTAGCGCAGCTAACTCGCCGCCACTAATAACAAAATCACCTAACGACCACTCTTCATGACATTCCTCTTGTATAAAGCGCTCATCAATCCCTTCATAGCGCCCCGCAATCAAAATCAACTGCTCTAAAGCAGTATTTTCATTTAACAGTTGCTGTGTAATTGGCTTACCCTGGGGACTTAAATAAACAACTTTAACTCGCTCTTTACTAACTGATTTCTTAGCATTATCAACAGCATCCTTTAATGGCTTATATTTCATAACCATACCAGGACCACCGCCATAAGGGCGATCATCGACTGTTTTGTGCCTATCTAATGTATAGTCCCGAGGATTCCAAACAGCTAAATCAACTAAACCTTGCTTTATTGCGCGACCAGTAACCCCATTCATAGCGCAATCAAGCACCATTTCAGGAAAAATCGTCACTACATCAAAACGCATTAAAACTCAGCATCCCAATCAACAACCATGACGCCAGCCAGCAAATCTATACTTTTTATCGTTTGCTCTTGCAAAAAAGGAATCAAGCGCTCCCTTTCCCCCATCACAACGACAACATCATTAGCCCCAGTTTCCAGCATCTGCTTAACAATACCAAGCTCGACACCATCAACGGTACTAACTTGCAATCCTATTAGGTCGCTCCAATAATATTCGCCTTTTTTTGCCTTAGGCAATTGTTCCGGACGAATTAATATTTCCCAACCATTCAGATCAGCTGCGCCATCCCTGTCATTAAGACCATCTAAGCATGCTACGACTGTTTTTCCGTGTCGACGACCATCAACAACCTTAACTACCTTGCTATCCTTGCCCTTTCTTAAGGTCCAAGGAGAGTAAGTCAGTATATTTTCACGAGGCTCTGTATACGAAAATACTTTTATCCAGCCTCGGACACCAAAGATACCGGAGACTAAGCCAACACTAATAAATTCCTCAGCCAACCTTTTAAGCAGCTACTGCTGCTTTTTTCGCATCTTTAATCAGCTTAGCAACACGCTCAGAAGGCTGTGCACCATTAGATTGCCAATGAGCAATACGCTCTTCATCTAATATCAATCTTTCTTCCGAGCCTCTTGCTAAAGGATTAAAATATCCTAAACGCTCAATATAACGTCCATCACGACTATTTCTACTATCAGTCACTACAACATGATAAAAAGGACGATTTTTTTGCCCACCTCTGGCAAGACGAATAACTACCATCTAGATTCCTCAAAATTACATTTAACCAAACTTAATCGACTCATTTTACGCTTTTTAATCATTATGTGAAGCCAAAACTATAAAAAACATTTCTATCCCTAAAAGTTTTATCGGCAATCACCTAAAAATTACATGCGCATACCTTTCATATTGCCTTTAATTCCGCGCATCATATTGGCCATATTGCCTTTTTTAAAGCGCTTCATCATTTTCTGCATCATCTTAAATTGCTTCAAAACGCGATTAACATCCTGCAACTCCTGCCCACAACCTGCCGCAATACGCTTTTTACGATTGCCTTTAATTAGGTCAGGGTAACGTTTTTCTTGATTAGTCATAGAACGAATGACTGCAATTTGTCGTGCCAATTCTTTATCATTTACTTTATCGCGCATTTCCTGCGACACGTCATTAATACCTGGCAACTTGTCCATCATTGCACCTACTCCACCCATACTTTCCATTTGCTCTAATTGCTCAACAAAATCAGATAGATCAAATCCTTTGCCTTTCTGTAATTTTTTAGCTAATTTTTCCGCCTTATCCTTATCAACTTTTTGCTCAATATCTTCAATTAGGCTGAGCATATCCCCCATGCCCAAAATTCTTGAAGCAAGTCGATCTGGATAGAATGGCTCTAAGGCATCGGTTTTTTCACCAACCCCGACAAACTTAATCGGCTTACCGGTAACATGACGAATAGATAAGGCCGCCCCACCACGCGCATCACCATCAGTCTTAGTAAGAACCACACCCGTTAGAGGCAACGCATCATTAAAAGCTTTTGCAGTTGTCGCCGCGTCCTGTCCCGTCATACTATCTACAACAAACAAGGTCTCAACCGGATTAATAGCCGCGTGCAAAGCCTTAATCTCAGCCATCATTTCTTCATCAATATGCAAACGACCCGCAGTATCGACGATAACAACATCTAAGAATTGCTTCTTTGCCGCATCAATCGCTGAAGTAGCAATTTCCGCCGCTGTTTTAGTTACATCAGTATCAAAAAATGTGAGCGACAAATCATTAGCTAGCGTTTCTAACTGTTTGATCGCTGCTGGGCGATAAATATCCGCACTAACCACACCGACTGATTTCTTTTTATTCTCTTTTAGCCAGCGTCCTAACTTAGCAACCGTCGTGGTTTTACCCGCCCCCTGCAAACCCGCCATAAGAATAACCGCGGGAGGATTAGCTTTTAAGTCAAGCTCCTCATTCGCCTCACCCATAACACTGACAAGTTCAGCTTGAACGACTTTAATAAGCGCTTGCCCAGGCGAGAGACTCGCCTGCACTTCTTGACCTAAAGCACGCTCTTTTACCTTCTCAATAAAGGCACTAACAACAGGCAACGCAACATCAGCCTCAAGTAAAGCCATGCGCACTTCACGCATCGTCTCTTGAATATTTTCTTCAGTCAGGCGACCTTGGCCACGAAGATTTTTTAAGGTTTTACCTAAACGATCGGTTAAATTATCAAACATAATCAGTACTAGAGCTCACTATAAGGCCGGCTAAGATCCACTTAATTCTAATTAAATTAAACTCATCCCATCACAGCATCTAAAATTACTTTATCCTGCCATTATCCTGAAATTTAAGGGCACGGTAAACCATCAAAACTATTCTTTTATATTTAGCGCATGTAATTTTCGGTACAAATGCGTACGCTCAACACCTACCGCAATCGCTAATTTAGCAACGTTCCCTTCATTTTTCTCAAAATGATATTCAAGGTAGGCTTTTTCAAACTGCTCCCTAGCCTCTTTTAATGACAACTGAAAAAAATCAGGCACATCACTTTGCGGCGCAACACTTGCCGCATCCAAAACCGCCCCCAAAGCCGCTTTCACCTCAGTTAACTCTATATCCTCTCCAGCCCCCAAAATCATTAAACGCTGCACCAAATTCTTTAATTCTCGCACATTACCAGGCCAAGTATAGTTACGTAAAAAATTCTGCCCCGCCATCAAAAACTTTCTATACGCTAATTTTTCATGGCGCACAAAATAATCTATATAAAAATGCAATAGAGCAGGAACATCCTCTCCATGCTCGCGCAATGGCAACACCTCCATCGTCACCTCATTGAGCAAATAATATAAATCTTGTCGAAAACGCCCAGCAACCACTTCGGCCTCTAATAAAGTCCGCGTCGCAACAATAACACGCACATCAACTCGCACCTGCGCCGTCCCCCCCACACGTAAAAATGAACGAGACTCTAAGGCGCTTAATAGCTTTAGTTGCGTTTGCGCATCCATGCCCGCTATTTCAGCCAAGAACAACACACCACCATGCGCTCGCTCCAATAGACCAGGGTACACGACGCCATCAAGTTCCTTACCAAAAAACTCTACCGCTGCATTTTCGGGATCAATACTGCCCACTGATACATCAACAAAAGGCCCAGCTTTGCGCCCGCTATGCTCATGCAAGAAGCGCGCATACATTTCCTTACCGGTACCGCTTTCACCAACAAACATCACTTTGGTATCATGCTGAGCCAAACGTTTTAATTGCTCTTTAATTCGTTCCGCAAAAGCACTTCGCCCAACAGGCTCATTCACATCAAGCAATTGCTGCTTCAATCCTGCATTTTCGCGCTGCAACATATGCGCATCAATAGCACGTTCAACAACCAATAACAGCCGCGCCAAGGACAAAGGCTTTTCCAAAAACTCATACGCGCCCAATTTAGTTGCTTCAACTGCGGTTTCAATCGTGCCATGCCCTGACATCATAATCACTGGAGTGACAAATTCAGCATCCTGAGTCCACTCTTTTAGCAGCGTAATACCATCCGTATCAGGCATCCAAATATCCAACAAGATTAAATCAGGCTGATGCCGGTGCTGCACTTGCCGCGCTTCCTCAGCATTCCCTGCCATATAAACAACATAACCTTCATCCTGCAGAATTTCCTGCACTAACTGCCGAATATCTGGCTCATCATCAACCACTAAAATATTTGCTTTATACCCACTCATTTCACTTAGTTTTTACCTTGCCTATCGAATACTGCTGGAAACTGCATAATAAAACCAGCACCCTGTGTATATTTGCTATCTAAGCGAATACTTCCACCCAACTCTTCAATCACTTTTTTCACAATCGCCAAGCCTAGCCCCGTACCTTTTTGCTTACTCGTCACATAAGGCTCAAAAATCTGCTTGGCCTGCTTAATATCAATACCGCAACCTGTATCATATATAGCTAAGCGCACAAGCTCTGCGTTGTATTGCTGCACACCTTCTAGCTTTATAGTAATCATCCCTTTGCCGCCCATAGCCTCCAATGCATTTTTAAACAGATTATGCAGCACTTGCCTAACATTAACCGCATCTGCCTTAATTAAGGAAATACGCCCCTCCACTTGCAAGTCAAAACGCACATTAGGATCGGAGCTATATAAAACCATAATCTCTTGTACCAAAGCCAACAAGTCCACCTTCTCTGCTTTATTGTGCACTGGCCGCGCATATTCAGCAAACTCATTAACCATATGCTTCATAGCTTCTACTTGCTGAACAATAGTTCGAGTAGAACGTTGCAACATCTCAGCATCCCCACCTTCCAACTTAGATGCTAATTTATGCTGTAACCTTTCAGCTGATAATTGTATCGGCGTCAAAGGGTTTTTAATTTCATGCGCTAAGCGCCGCGCCACTTCAGACCAGGCTGCATTCTTTTGCGCTTGAATCAAATCAGTTATATCATCAAAAACAACCACCGCACCAATATAACCGCCCTCAGTAGAAAATAACGGCGAACCTTGACACAGCAACTCCTTACGCCCCTCCGGACCATCGACCACGACATTACGCTGCCAAATATCAAATGATTTTTCCAATAAAGGCTGCACCACCTCAGTCAATCCCATTAAGTCTGGACGACCTTCCGCCAACTGCATTAAATCTTGCCCATAATAACGCATCACCTGAACATGCAAAATAATGCTCGCCGCTTGATTTGCCGTACGTATATTTAAACTCGAATCAAAACTCAAGACACCTGAGGTCAAACTGGTCAGCAAAGCCTCCAAATAAGCCCGCTGACGCTCAATTTCTTGTACGCTTTTTCGCGTTTCATCCTGAGCACGAGAGATTTGCGTCACCATCTCATTAAATGACTCCACCAAAAAACCCAAATCATCTAGGCGCTTTACCGGCAATAACTGCCCATAAAACCCTGCTGCCACAGCCTGCGTGCCGCGCACTAAATCACGAATGGGAGCAATAATTCCACGCACACTCACAAATGCAGCTGAAATTGCCGCGAGCAAACTCATCAGCAACACTAAAGATAAAACAAGAGAAAAGCTAGTCTTCAATGAATGCCGCAAATACATCATTTCTTGAAACCTAACATAAGCAAACTCAACCGAATCAGTTAAATCATTAATACGCTCAGGCACGGGGTAAATAACTTGTAAATAATGCGTGTTTTTCGGCTTAATCGCAACGACCGTCTGCACCACCAGCTCACCATTTACCGAAGCAAGAGCAACATAATCATTACCTTGCTGCACTTGCAGGAATAAAGGAGACACTGGCAAACTAGGTAAAATATCACTCGGACTTAAACCACTAAAGCTGATGATTTTTCCTTTTTTTGACAACAGGCTAACTTCATTGACTCCAGCTATTTCACGAAAATGATCTAATTCTAGACTTATCTCCGCATCCGACTTACGACTTAAAGCTTCAGCCAAGCCCAGTGATTGCTTTAAGTCCCAACGCAATCGCTGATCCAAAGAAGCACGGCTTAATTCCAAAGAATCCTCCATCGCCCCATCTAGCTCAACACTAAACCAACTATCAATACTTTGATGCAAAAACTGCAAGGAGAAATAAAACACCACCCCAGCAGGAACCAAAGATAAAACTATAAATAACAATACGATACGAGTAGTTAAGCGCGAGCCGGCCTCACGTTTCTTAAGCCGCCTTGCCAACGAAACGATATTAAAACCTACCAGCAAGAGCAATATCACGGTTCCTACCGCATTACTCAAAAGCAGCCAAGTATACATATCGCCAAGCTGCGATGTGTCCTGTATCGCCGAGCTCATTAACTGTAAAGACAGCACAATAAAACTCAGTAAGATAAGCATAGATATACTAAACGGAACCTTTACTCGCACCACAACCTCTCAGCAGCCGACAAATCCCATTCTGACTCAAAATAAGCAATAGGGCGAAGAGGCGCAGGCAACATTTCCTTATCAAAAGAAACATTTAACACGCCAATAATACATAGCTTAGCGTCATATCCAGTTACAGATATATCGTCATAGGCAATCTTCCCCATATAAGTCAACGCCTCTTGAAGACTAGAAAAGCGCCTAATTTCATCTTTTTTCTCATCTTTGACACGATAATTATTCAACAAAGTATAATAAGCCAAGCGATAGCGTCGCACATGAGAAAACAAAACACTCCACCATAACCCGCCCCAGCGTACTTGTTTAAGCTCAATAGAAACATCCCAATACAAAGGGATACCGCTATGCAATGCATCCTGAGCGCTGCGACTTAATTGAAAAATCACATCAGCACGCAGTTGCGCCTTATTTTCAGCTAAAGTTAATTGCGCTTGCTCAATTTTTACAAACCGATCATCAGCATAGCCATGCCCTGACAAGCCACTTAGCAACACAACCAAACCTAGCAATAGCGCTTTATTTTTTTTGTAAGCGCGCATAATAAAAGCCATCCATAGAATCGCTACCAGTAAAAACCTGCCGCCCAAAGGAGCGTTTAACACCCCAATCAGCATTGATAATTAGCTCTTGGGCATCATCATGCTGCTGAAGAAATGCCTCAATTTGCAACTCATTTTCTTGCTTTAAAATAGAACAGGTTGCATAAAGCAAAACACCTCCTGAAGCCAACATAGCCCAAGCAGCACATAAAATTTCTTGCTGCAAAGTCTGCAACTGGGCTATATCTTCGACACGACGCAATAGCTTAATATCCGGATGCCGCCTAATAACCCCTAAAGCCGAGCAAGGCGCATCCAACAGAATACGATCAAATACCTCTCCATCCCACCATGTTTCTGGCTGAGCGGCATCCGCAGCTAATAAATCAGCCTTAAGCTGCAAACGCGTTAAATTTTCCTGCACACGCACCAAGCGTTGCGCATCAATATCAATCGCCAGCAACCGCTTTAAATCAGGCTGCAATTCCAAAATATGCGCTGCTTTCCCCCCAGGCGCAGCGCACACATCTAAAACACGCTCACCTTGCTGTGCATCCAGTAATTGTGCCGCCAATTGTGCCGCAGCATCTTGAACCGACACCCAGCCTTGCGCAAATTTAGGCAATTTATCCACCACAACTGGCTCTGCCAAAAGAATGCCTTGTTCCGAATAAGCTAAAGCACAAGCCTCAATTCCCGCATCTGCAAGCATCGCCAAATAAGTATCACGCGTACAGAAGCGCGCATTGACACGCAAGCTCATCGGTGGAAGTTGATTATTAGCCAAAAGAATTTGCTTAGCATCCTTACCCCAATCAGCCTTGATAGCCTTAATAATCCAATCAGGGTGCGCATAAGCCACATGCTTATCAGCCAAAGCCTCCAGCTCTTCCTGCTCACGCAAATAGCGGCGCAATACAGCGTTCAACAATGATTTAGCCCATTGCTTTTTCTTCATCACTGCCACAGTCTCAGAAACTGCTGCATGATCCTTAACACGCATAAAATTCAGCTGATATAAGCCCAACAATGCCAACACTTTGATCTGCACATCTTTATCCTTAATCGGCTTATTAACCAGCTGATTTAAAATAAATTCCAACCGATAATAATGGCGCACCGTGCCATAGCATAAAGCTTGAATAAACGCCCGCTCCTGCACATCAACAACCTGCGGCCACGCATCTTCAAGGGCGACAGTCAAAGATTTTCCAGCCAATACCTTGACGATAACATTTGCCGCCACTAATCGAGAATTCAATTCATTTGTCCTTTAAAACTTAAGAAAAACTGCATCACACAGGCCATACAATTCATGCTTTAACTTTATTAACTCCTAACCTAAATGCAAGCCCGACACCTTATGAGCATGCAAAAAAGCATCTACTTGCATACGTTTTTTTCCCGGCATTTGAATTTCCAACAAACGCAAGACACCCGACCCCGTAGCGACGTCAATATGCTTGCTGTCATCCAAAATTACCCCAGGAGCAAGCTGCGTCTCAACACTAAGCGCCTCCGCACGCCACACACGCATAACCTTATCGTCTAACGTTGTTTGCGCCACTGGCCATGCATTAAGGCCCCGCACCTGCAACGCCAACTCACTTGCCGCCCGAGTCCAATCCAATTCAGATTCACTTTTTTCTAACTTATGTGCATAAGTCACCAAAGACTCATCCTGCACTTCAGGAGACAATTTATTTTCTTCCAGCAATACCAAGGTTTCGCGCAGGCCTTCTGCGCCCATCACCATCATACGGTCATGTAATTCACTGGCTGTTTCTTGCGCGCCAATAGTACATACGGCTTTATGCAACATATCTCCAGCATCTAACTGCTTAACCACATTCATAATAGTGACGCCAGTCTCCTGATCGCCCGCCATAATCGCTCGATTAATCGGCGCAGCACCACGCCAACGCGGCAGCAAAGAACCATGAATATTAATACAGCCTATTTTAGGTATATCCAAAACGCGCTGACTTAAAATCAAACCATAAGCGACAACGACCATCAGATCAGCATTCAAGGCAACAAGCTGCTCAACATCAGCCTCTGCCTTTAAGTTCTCGGGCTGAAATACTGGAATCCCTGCACTTAAAGCTAGCGACTTCACCGGCCCTGGCTGCAACTTACGTCCACGCCCTGCCGGTCGATCAGGCTGTGCATAAACCGCAACTACCTCATGATTAGAAGCCAATAACATTTGTAATGCTGGCACTGCAAACTCAGGCGTTCCCGCAAAAATAATTTTCATCTGCTTATTTTTCTCTCTTATGCATTTTTTCCATTTTCTTTTTTATTCTTTGACGCTTTAACGACGACAAATAATCAACGAATAATTTACCTTGCAAGTGATCCATTTCATGCTGAATACATACAGCTAACAAACCATCCGCCTCCAATTCAAAAGATTCTCCACGTTTATCCAAAGCTTTTACTTTAATTGTCTCGGCACGTGTAACCGGCTCAAAAATACCTGGCACCGACAAACAGCCTTCATCAGACTCCTCTTCGCCCAAACTATCAGTAATTTCAGGATTGATTAAACAAATCGGCTGATCTTTTTCTTCACTGATATCAATAACAATAATACGCTGATGTATATTTACTTGCGTTGCTGCCAAACCCACGCCATGCGCCTCGTACATGGTTTCAAACATATCATCAACTAAGTTTCCAATCGCTTTATCAACTACCTCAACAGACTTCGCTACTGTACGTAAACGATGGTCTGGAAACTCAAGAATTGACAGAATACTCACTAAACACTCCACACTTTAATTATTTATGACTGGAATTCTATCCGAAATCATCTAAACTTTATACTTTGCAAGCTCAGTGTTGCTCATTTTTTTGTGAAATTAATATTCACAGCAGCACTCATTCTATAAATTACGATAGATCGGGATAAAATCATGGCTTCTAAAGCAATTCTAGGACTTATTCTTGGCCTTACATTAAGTCTATCAAGTTGGGCTGATGTTATTAAACTAAACCCTACCCACCCAACCAGTCATGTTGTGGTTAAAGGTGACACTCTATGGGACATATCAGCCAAGTTCTTACAAGACCCTTGGCAATGGCCTAATGTCTGGCGCCACAACAACCAAATTAAAAACCCTCATCTAATTTACCCAGGCGATGTCATTACCCTTTGTTTTATTGATGGCAAGCCTATGCTCTGTGTTAATAGCCCAACAAGTGACGAGCGCATGCTTTATCCGCATATGCGCGCTAATGGTGCCGATCAAGCCATAGACATGATTCCAAACGAAGCAATCAGGCCTTACCTGACATCACCCAAAGTGGTTGGTGCAGATGAATTAGCCAATGCTCCTTATATTATTGATTTTTCTGGCGAACACATTATTGCGGCAGAGGGCGATAAGATTTTCGTACGCTCTATTCTAAAGCCTGAATTTTTGGCTTATACCACTTACCGTCCTGGGCAAACTTATACCGACCCAGATACCAGTGAAATTTTAGGTTATGAAGCTGAATATATTGCCGATAATGTGATTCTCGAGCTTGGCGACCCAGCAACACTGCGTATAACCAATACAGACAAAGAAGTTCGCCGCGGCGATCGACTTATGCCTAGCTCAGAAGAGGAGGTTGCATTCAATTTCTTCCCTGCACCACCAGTCGAATTCATTAAGGGCTCCATTATTGCCGTGCTTAATGGCGTTCAAGAAATTGGCCAATACGATATCGTTGTACTCAACAAAGGCAAACAAGATGGCCTTAAACAAGGGCATTTACTAAGCATTATACAAAAAGGAAAATTGGTCACCGACCCTTTTCATAAAAACAAAAATGAACTAGTCAAACTTCCTGATCAAGAAGCCGGCATCGCTTTAGTCTTTCGCATCTTTGACCGCGTTAGCTACGGACTAGTCATGCATGCCTCAAGAAATATTCGTGTTTTAGATATGGTACAAACACCTGAAAAATAATGTTTCAGAGCACACGGATAGCCCAACTAAATTCTGGCTTGCGCTTTTGCGCACGCCAGGCGTGGGCAGCAAAACTTTTTTAAAATGTTTAGATTACTATACGCCGGAACAACTCTTTTCTGAGTCACGCGAGACCTTACTTCAATTAGGGTTGCGCGACAAAAGCATAGACTCCATAAAAAAACCTGACTGGCAAACGGTGGAACAGGATTTAGCATGGCTAGAACAACCCGACAATCACATCCTGTTATTTTCAGATACTGATTACCCGACACAGTTAAAAGAAATTCCCGACCCACCACCGATATTATTCGCGCGTGGCGACATAGACTTGATTCATTTCCCACAAATAGCTATAGTCGGCAGCCGCAACCCTTCAAGCTCAGGCATACAAATCGCAACGGATTTTGCCCACAGCTTAAGCTCTGCCGGTTTCACCATTACCAGCGGCTTAGCTCTAGGCATAGATGCAGCGAGTCACCGTGGCGCTTTGTCTGCGCACGGAAAAACCATTGCCGTCACCGGTACAGGATTAGACCGAGTTTACCCAGCCACGCATAAGCTGCTTGCTACCGATATCGTCAATAATGGCGTATTAATTTCGGAATTCCCCCCAGGAACCAGCGCAAAAGCAAATCATTTCCCGCGCCGTAACCGGATTATCAGCGGCTTATGCATCGGCTTGTTAGTGGTTGAAGCAGCCAAGCAAAGCGGCTCATTAATCACTGCGCGTATGGCGCTAGAACAGAATAGAGAAGTTTTTGCCATTCCTGGCTCTATATACAACCCATTAGCGCGCGGCTGTAACTCACTAATCCGCGAAGGCGCAAAACTGGTTGAGACGACTCAAGATATATTAGAAGAACTCGCTCACCTATTTCAACCCTCAACAACACAAGCAAGCACACCACAGATAAGTGCCCAAACCTCACTAGACCCTGAACAACAAAAGCTATTGAATTACATACAATATAGCCCCACATCTATAGACCAACTAGTTACTGAAACAGGTTTTTCAGTAGAAAATATCGCGTCACACTTGCTCATGTTAGAAATACAAGGGTATATTAGCCCCATGAATGGCGGTAGTTTCACGCGAATAAAATAAGTTAAAAGCCCACGAATAGGCCCCTAATGAATGAAGATATCTTTGATGTACTGATCTATCTCTTTGAAAATTATATGGATAGTGACATGGACATCGACGCTGACACAGATACATTAAAAACTGAACTTAAAGCTGCAGGCTTTAACTCAAAAAACATAATCCAAGCATTTGAATGGCTAGATACGCTCGTCCAGCAAGAAGAGCCGATGTTCAAATCCAATAAAAATTTCCGTATTTTTTGCGTAGAGGAAAATCGAAAGCTAGGTATAGAGTGCCGCGACTTTATTTACTTTTTACAGCGCTTAGACATTCTTACGCCGATCACGCGCGAACTCGTTATTGACCGTGCCATGGCAATAGACAGTCATCAGGTTTCGATAGAAAAAATCCAATGGATTTGCTTAATCGTACTATTAAACCAACCTGACGAAGAGCTTGCAATTGCTCACATGGAAAATATCATCTATCAAGAAGAATCAGCTTTTTTAAATTAATATTAGTTAACCCTTAGAGCATGAGCAAAAACTTAATCATCGTAGAATCACCGGCAAAATCCAAGACCATAGAGAAATATCTAGGTAAAGATTTTCAAGTTCTCGCCTCTTATGGGCATTTACGCGACTTAATCCCCAAAGAAGGTGCGGTTGACCCGGACAATGACTTCGCGATGAAGTACCAAGTACAAGATCGCAACCAGCGCCACGTACAAGCCATTACTAAAGCACTCAAGGGTGCCGACACTCTTTATCTCGCAACCGATCCTGATAGAGAGGGAGAAGCAATTTCATGGCACTTATTGGAAATGCTTAAAGCAAAAAAGCTGCTTAAAAATAAATCCGTACATCGCGTCGTATTCCATGAAATCACCAAAAAGGCGGTTACTCATGCGATAGAAAATCCTGGTGAAATTGCTATCAACCTAGTTGATGCTCAGCAAGCGCGTAGAGCCCTAGATTATCTAGTAGGTTTCAATTTATCACCGTTATTGTGGAAAAAAATTCGCCGTGGCTTATCCGCGGGCCGAGTACAAAGTCCTGCCCTGCGCATGATTGTTGAACGTGAATTAGAAATTGAAGCCTTCAAAACACGTGAATATTGGTCAATTACGGCAAAATTAAGCCAAGAAAAGCAAGAGTTTAAAGCCAAATTAACACACTATAATGGCGAAAAACTCAGCCAATTTAGCATAGAGAAAGATGAGACAGCGCAAGCAGCACAACAAACATTACTTGCTGCAGCCGATGGCAGTTTATTAGTTTCTAAACTAGAGAAAAAACAGCGCAAGCGTAATCCCGCCCCCCCGTTTATCACTTCAACCTTACAGCAAGAGGCGGCACGTAAATTAGGCTTTACCACTAAACGCACCATGATGGTTGCTCAGCAACTTTATGAAGGAATGGATATTGGTGGCGGCGAAGCAGCTGGTTTAATTACCTATATGCGTACTGACTCGGTGAATTTAGCTGCAGAAGCACTGGAAAATATTCGCGCCTTAATTAGCGAAAAATACGGTGCCGACCAAGCACCCAAAGAGCCACGCTCATTTAAAACGAAATCTAAAAATGCCCAGGAAGCGCATGAGGCCATTCGCCCCACGCTAGCCCAGCAAACTCCCGCTAGCTTAAAAAGCTTTCTAAGCAGCGATCAATTCAAGTTATATGACTTAATTTGGAAGCGCACGATTGCCTGCCAAATGATTCACGCGACTATCAACACAGTCTCGGTTGATTTACAGTGCGGCAGTGAGCTACATATTTTTCGAGCAACAGGTTCGGTTATTGCCAAGCCTGGATTCATGACCGTTTACTTAGAAGGCAAAGACGATAACAAAGAAGGCGACGATAAAGAGACCTTCTTACCGCCTATGAAAGAAGGTCAATCAATACCCTTAGAGGATATTGTCACCAATCAACATTTCACTGAACCACCACCACGTTATAGTGAAGCAAGTTTAGTAAAATCGCTGGAAGAGCACGGCATTGGTCGCCCTTCTACTTATGCGTCCATTATTTCCACTTTGCAAAACCGTGAGTATGTCACGTTAGAAACTAAACGCTTCTATCCTACCGATGTCGGACGAATTGTTACCAAATTTCTGACCGAACATTTCACAAAATATGTGGATTATAATTTTACTGCTAATTTAGAAGATGATTTAGATGCTGTTTCGCGTGGCGAGAAATCATGGGTTCCATTAATGCATGACTTTTGGAAACCCTTTACCGCGCTTATCCATGACAAAGAAGAATCAGTACAGCGTAAAGATGTCACCCAGGAAGCCATTGAAGAAAAATGTCCTGAATGCGGCAAACAACTATCGATACGCTTAGGCCGCAATGGTCGATTTATCGGCTGTACAGACTACCCTACCTGCTCTTACACGCGCAATTTAAATGATGATGGCACGCAAGCCAATGAACCAGAAATAGTTCCTGACCGTAAATGTCCAAGCTGTGAATCTGATTTAGTCATCAAAACAGGAAAATATGGGAAATTTATCGGCTGCAGCGCTTACCCAAAATGTAAGCACATCGAACCCTTAGAAAAGCCGCTTGATACTGGCGTAGAATGCCCAAAATGTAAAAAAGGAAGCATCTTAAAACGTAAATCACGTTACGGTAAGATTTTCTATTCTTGCTCAGACTACCCTAAATGCGACTATGCGCTCTGGAATGTCCCATTCAAGGAACCCTGTCCCACTTGCGACTGGCCTATCCTAACGCTAAAGACAACCAAACGTCGTGGCCCAGAAAAAGTTTGTCCACAAAAAGACTGTAAATATGTGACGCCTTATGAAGGTGATCCAGAAGATGTGAATGGGCCAACGAGTTAGTTTAGCCGTCCTTATTAGCCCCGTAGGGCGGACCTCAGTCCGCCTACCCTAATCAGCCACTGGCTTTAGTGGACTAAAGTTCGCCCTACGGAGTTACAAGCAAAGTACGGGAAGAAAAAAAGCTCTCCCCGCTTAAAAGAGCCTCTTAATCTTGAATACGCTTAGCAATACGTTGATAAGCCTCTTTCAACTCTTCACCGACAACTTTAGCCGCGGCAATAAAATCATCCGTTGTTTCTACAGAATCATCAGCAATCTCATTGGCTTTTTGCTTAACATACTGCCACTTTTCTTCAGCCTCAGAAAATTCTTCTTTAGCTTCCATTGAACCCAAATGCATTTTTAACTGCATTTCATCACGTTCAGTTTTTAATTTTTCTAATAATGCATCAAATTCTTGTTTCATTCTCTAGCTCCAAGTATCAGTATTTAAGGTTATAGTTTTAATCCTTTTCAGGTAAAAACGCCAACAATTTTTTAACAAAAGCTTTAATCCTTGCTCTCCTCTCTTGCAAAGGGATCTCTTCCAAGCTCGCCAATGCCTGACCTGCCGTGCGCCATGCCAACTTATTTGTCCGTGGGTTAAGCACATCAAAAATCAAAGTTCCTTTTTCGTATCGCTTTGGGTTAAGCGGGTTAACCATTAAACCCGGCACTAAACCATATTTTTCCTGAATTTGCTGATCATCCAATGACGAAGTTAATGCCGCAGCAAAGCTTATATTAATATCCGCCTGCTCAGTTTGTCGCACTTGCCTGTAGCCTTTGCGCTGCATCTCCTGCTCTACCTCTTGCTTGAGTAAACCCCACATAGGCACATTTTTTATAACATCCGTACCCGATTGCTGCATAAATCCATCAGACCAGCGATAAGTCGCTGATACTGGAATATGAAAGATAGAATGATGCACCGTCACAAATGCCGTTTGTCTGTCATTTTCTGAAACAACTTCAGTCGTAGCACAGCCAACAAGCAACACTCCTAACAATAAACCTTTACCTATTAATGAAATTTTTCTAACCATAATTTGAAACCTTTATAAAAAATATATGTATGAATCTTATGCAATAACTAAAGCCCATTCATTTGCGCTTGCACCGACTTCAATACTGCACTAAAAACATCCTGTTCTTCGGTATAAAAGCAGTGCGCATCAGTTTCACGACGTAACCAAGTAAATTGCCGCTTAGCTAACTGCCGTGTCGCAATAATACCTGTTTCCTGCATTTCTTCAGCATTAATTTCACCTTCTAAATAAGACCACACCTGTCGGTAGCCTACCGCTCGTACAGATGGCATTTGCACCGTTAAATCACCACGCTGATATAGCGCCTCAACCTCAGCAACTAAACCCTGTTGCAACATTTTCTTAAAACGCAGCGCAATTTTCTCATGCAAAACCGCCCTATCTCGTGGCGCAATAATCAGCTTAATTTTTTGATACGGAATTTCTTCAGTCTGAGCCTCAGCATGTAACTGCGTCATCGACTTACCGGTCAACTCGTACACCTCTAAAGCACGCTGAACACGCTGTGGATCATTCGGATGAATACGTGCCGCAGCAACCGGATCAACTAATTGCAATTTAGCATGCATTGCTTCTTTGCCAATGGCTTGCGCCTGAGCATTAAGTTGTGCACGCACGGCATCATCGGCTCTAGGCAACTGAGCTAAGCCATGATATAGGGCATTAAAATAAAGCATTGTGCCACCGACCAATAAAGGCAATTTACCGCGCGCCGTAATATCAGCCATTAATGCCAATGCTTGCCATCTAAAAGCACCCGTAGAAAAACTTTCCGCAGGGTCTAAAATATCAATTAAATGATGCGGAATCCCCGCCCTTTCTTCTAAAGTCGGCTTGGCGGTACCTATATCCATGCCTTTAAAGACTAACGCGGAATCAACACTAATGATTTCCGCATTTAATTTTTGCGCTAATTGCACAGATAAAGCGGTTTTACCGGAAGCCGTCGGCCCCATAAGAAAGATAGCGGGTGGGAGTGTAGTCATATGAAATGAAAAGGTATGAATTTATTTAAGCTGTAAACTGGCGCGCACATCAGCAATACTAATAAACAGTTTATTAGGCGTATCAAAAAAAGCGGTAAAACCAAATTTCTCATAAAAACCCACAACGCCATCTTTTGCATCAACAATAATCAGAGGAAAAGCAACCGATTTACTAGCCGCCAATAATTTCTTTAATGCATCAATTAGTATCCACTCACCATAACCCTGCCCAACATATTGCTTATCAACAGCTAAGCGAGCAGCCTGCATATTTTTATGCTTTTTTTTAAATTTTTCTGGCAAAGAACCCAGGTTTACTGAAGTCATCGTCAAAATATAATAAGCAATATTATGCTCCGGACTACGCTCATCCTCTAAGACAAAAGTCCGAGTATTATCTTTTTTTCTCACTGCCCGCGCAAAAACAACTTATCCAGCTCTTTTTTACTCAGCTCCACCCACGTTGGACGGCCATGATTGCACTGACCACTGCGCTCGGTCTTTTCCATATCACGCAATAACACATTCATTTCTGGAACTGTTAAGCGACGATTAGCACGTACCGAACCATGGCAAGCTATAGTCGATAAAATTTCATTACAGCTTTGCTCAACACGTTGACTCAGACCATGCTCAATAATATCTGCCAACACATCTTTAACTAATAAAGCGACATCAGTCCCCGACAACAAAGCAGGTATAGCACGAATAACAATCACCTCTTCAGCCATACGATTCAACTCAAAACCCAAACTCATAAAAAATTCTTGCTGATCATCCGCTAAATCCGCTTCAGTGCTATTGACCTGTACTTGCAAGGGCAATAATAAAGGCTGTGAGGGAACTGAGCCTTGGTGATATTGAGTTTTAAATCGTTCATAAGTCACTCGCTCATGTGCCGCATGAGCGTCTACTAGAATGATGCCATTTTTAGTTTCCGTCAGAATATACACATCATGCAGATGCGCAACCGCATAACCTAAAGGTGGCTCCAATTCGGTTTCTGCACTACTAACTGCTGGAAATCGCGGCTCTTGTATGGCCGGTGAAACGCTAGGCGTAACTAACTTAGTATAAGCCTCAATCTGCGCATCAACATCCAAGGGCAAAGCCGATTGGCGCGGCGCGGCAGACGGCTGATAACTTTGTCGTGGCACAGTAGGCTTGGCTTCAGACTCTGCTGCCAAGGGTTGAAAATCAACTATTTTTTGTACTGCAGGGCGCACCATATCCGCAGCTTCTGGCTCGACTTCAGGCTCAGACGCTTGCGGCCTGACATCCGCTAAAGAACGATGTAAGGCTTTAAATAAAAAGTCATGCACCGTACGTCCTTCACGAAAACGCACTTCTAATTTTTGTGGATGCGCATTAACATCAACAAAACTAGGGTCTAACTCTAAATACAATACATAAACCGGGTGCCGGCCATGATAAAGCACATCTTGATACGCCTGTTTAATCGCATGACTAACTAAACGGTCTTTCACTAAACGGCCATTGACATAAAAATACTGCATATCTTGCTGACTACGTGAAAAAGTAGGCAAACCGACCCAACCATGCAAACGCATACCTGACGCAGAAAAATCCAGAGGCACAGAACTGTCTAAAAATGCAGAACCAAAAATATGCGCAATACGCTGCTCTTGTTCCGCCTGCGTTTGAGCAATTTTAAAATTAAAAATTTCGCGCTGATTATGTTTTAACTCAAATGCCACATCAAAGCGGCTTAAAGCCATACGCTTTAATAAAGTTTCAATATGCCCAAATTCAGTTTTATCGCTTTTTAAAAATTTACGCCGTGCAGGCGTATTATAAAATAAATCACACACCTCAATAGTTGTACCTAAGGGGTGTGGGTCAGGCTGCGGGTCTAACTCCTCTTCTGTCCCATCGGCTTGCACGCGCCACGCACACTCTTCACCGGCAACCCGCGAAATTAAAGTTAAACGAGAAACCGAACTAATACTAGGCAAAGCTTCACCACGAAAGCCCATGGTCATGACTTGTTCCAAATCATCTAAAGATTGAATTTTACTGGTCGCATGGCGTGATAAAGCTAAAGGTAAATCCTCTTTTTCAATACCGCAGCCATTATCTCTAATCTTAATTAAGCGCGCGCCACCCTGCTCCACTTCAACTAAAACGCTATTTGATCCTGCATCAAAACAGTTTTCCACCAACTCTTTAATCACCGAAGCCGGCCGTTCGACCACTTCGCCAGCGGCAATTTGATTAACTAATTGAGGAGGTAAAGCATGGATACGCATAAATAATAACTCGTGTGATCTTTAAAGAAAACGTAGGGCGGACTTCAGTCCGCCATTGCTAAAAAGCGAACTAAAGTCCACCCTACAACTATGGCTAACGCCACACACAGGACTAAGGCTTATTACCCTGATCAACCAAATCCAAAAACAACTGCTCCAAGCGATTAGATTTATTTTTCATACTAATAACCTCAATCTGCTGCTCCGATAAGCCGTAAAACAATTGATTTAACCCTAAAGCTTTCGGCACAGCGATACTTAACTGCAAAGCGTTAAGTAATTCAATTTGATAGCCCTCTACCTTGGGTACAAGCTTTATTGGTTTTTTTAAATCACAAATAAAAAGCTCTTCATTTAAACGCGCTAATAAACTCTGCATATTAGTGTTTTCGACAATTTCACCCTGATTGATAATGGCGATATTGCGACATAGATTCTCTGCTTCTTCCAAATAATGCGTGGTCAAAATAATGGTTGTGCCCTCTTCATTGACTTGCTTCATGGTTTCCCACATCGAGCGCCGTATTTCTATATCCACACCGGCCGTTGGCTCATCTAAGATCAACAACCTCGGTTGATGCACTAAAGCACGCGCAATCATAACTCGCCGCTTCATACCGCCCGATAAGCGGCGCGACACCATATCGCGTTGATCCCATAAATGCATCAATTTTAAGCAGCGCTCCGTCTGGACTTTCGCTTCTTTTCGCGGCATACCGTAATAGCCTGCCTGATTCATAACGATATTGCGCGCAGTTTCAAACTGATTAAAATTTACTTCCTGCGGAACTAACCCTATATAGCTTTTCGCCAACTGGGTTTTTTTCTTTAAATCTACATCAAAGATTTTCACTTCACCACTGCTAGCATTAACTAAAGAACTAATAATTCCAATCGTGGTCGATTTACCCGCGCCATTCGGCCCTAGCAACGCAAAAAAATCGCCCTCTTCAACATCTAGGTCAATCCCTTTCACTGCAACTAAACCATTAGCATAGGTTTTCTTTAAATTACGAATTGATAAAGCCTTCATTAAAATCCTATCAAAAAAAATGCAACAACATATATGAAATAACGGTAAGACAGACTTTAGGCCACTTATCACAAACAGCAATCTCTGCCACCTCAACAGCATAGGCACCCACACAAACCTAAAAACTCTCTCCAGCAGGAGAGCGAGGCACCTTAACTTGCAACTCATTGTATTTTAACATCAAAAAGTTGTGTAGATACTTATGGCTCAACAACAAACTAAAGTCCGCCCTATTTTTACACCCTTGCCTAAATTTGCAATCCAAATGGCGCATCAATGCATTTTCTTTAATTCTATCCCCGTTTTCGCGCCATACTTTCTGAGCAATAACAAATGATCAGGCCGCCTGCGTTCATATTTTAGCGCCATTGCATCCAACCAAATAAGCCAAGCATCTTCATCAGCCAAAGCCTCTTGACTTGGCTCTTCAGGTATTTTATTAATCTCCCAAACTTGGTGTATATAATCAAATACTGCCCAATCATAGAGTGTTTCTCCCTCTTTAAATCCAGCAGTTTCATTAGCTATCGCGCCGCCTTGTAATAAAACTTCAAGCATCATGGTATCCATTGATAGCATGGCTTGAGTTAGTGGCCCACACCTATCAGAATCAAGGTGCTGCGGATTAAAACCTATATTAATTAAACTTTTAACGATTGCGTACCGCTCTGGCACTGCATCCTCAAGCAAATTAAAGACAATTTCTGAGAGTATAGGCTCTTCAAACTGATCGATAGATTCTTTATCAAATCCCGCATCTACCATGACTTTCACTGTATCTAAGTCATTATTACACGCTGCAGTAGCAAGTTTTTTATAATCTTCGTCTGTACTCATGTTATTCATATCTCAATGTAGCTAGCACCATTTCGTGGCGGCAAATTCTAACATAATTGCCAATCCTGTAGCCCCCAATTAATAAGCCTGAATTTATTCTTAATTCAACAGCGCCTCTCTAGCAATACCAAAAATATATTATGCACGCATACCTTGTTACACCGAAAGGTACACAATGCGTACCCTACCTTAATGTTTCACCTTAAGTGTAAGCCTCGTTTACTTCAACTCCATTTCAGCCAACAAAATACGCATTGTTTGTCGTGAAGCTTGCTCTTCATAACGCGAAAAAAACGCCTCTTTACTAGGTAAAAAATAGCCATCAATAGGCCATTTATCACCAATTTCTGGTGGTAGAGTAAAGGTTTGAGCTTTCTGTAAATACCCAGAGTACACCTCTTTAAAACAGGCTCGCAAGGCTGCTACTGTTCGTGTTATCTCGTCTATAGTAACTGTTTCATCGGGGTATAGCCAAGTCGTTGCTCCCATCACATCGCCTAGCTCCCAATCACTTTTCGGGCTATCTGGGTGCTTGTTATGGCAGTCTACACAAGCAGATGCAATGGCAAAATCTGGAAACATAGCTACATGCCGCTTTATACCCCCAGCATAAAAAAAGGCTGGTTTATGTGGCGCTTTCTTTACCTCCTGAAATGCCTTGTTTTGCTGACCATCAAAACTATTAGCAGAGCTAATAGGAAAATCTGAACCTAAAAACAAACTAACTGGCACTGGTTTTTTTTCTAATGCTTGAGAAACTGCTCGTAAAAACAAGGCAGGTAACGGCCCTGCGTCTACTTCTTCATCCTCCCAGTCTTCACTAAATTTCAGACCTGCGCTTTTACCTTGAGTTACAATTTCTTTAGTATACAAACTACGAACGACATTATTTTCCTCGGCAATAATATTAAATAAGACACTGACGGGTAACTGTAGTCCTTGCTTTTTTAAGCCATCATCTAGCGGTGGTGGCGCTGTTTTAAATAAATAAACAGCCAAACAAACTATGGCTAGGGACACAAGAATACATAATTTATTATTTTTCATAACGCGTACTCCTTGCTTTGCTTATTAATGCTCCGGAATAAGGCGACTCAGCTTTACTAAAATAATCCAGTAATTGCTCTTGCTTTATTGCGCGCCCTACGGTTTTCTCCAAAACCATATCATGATTGCCATGATAATCGTGACAACCTAAGCAGGTCTGCCAGTCTTTACGCTCGATTAACTCTTCATGCGGCACGGTAATAGGGTCATTTTTAATCTTCAACTCTTTATGGCAAAGCTGGCAGTCACTTATTTTAAATTGACTTATGCGCTGACCAATATGCTCTTTGTGACATGAAACACATTGCTCTGGATGTATTTTCTCTCTTACTTCATTAAAACGAGGTTCATTAAATCGGTAGGATGAATGCAGGTCTTTATCCATATTATGACAGGCAATGCAGTGCTTATTATCTATTTTATGATAATAAAAATCAGCTTCAGTCTTACGCCGCCCAAGCAGATACTGTACATTCGCCTGTAGTTGCTGGCGCACTGAACTTTTAGTTTTTAAATGACATTCATTACACGCCAAATCTTCATGGCCTGGATTAAATGGCCCCGGCTGATTCCAACGCTCAAAATCAGTTTGCAACAACAGCATTATGCAAAGAAATGAAATGATGCTCGCAAGAAGATAGGAATTTCTTTTATTGATCATGGTGGTTAGCTATATGCAAAGGCAAAAAACAGATGATACCAAACCAAAATACTGATGCAGCAAGTTAATAAAATATGCACACTTAGCCATGATTTATAGACTAAACGATGCTTAAACCAAGCATTAAAAACATCTCGATTACATAGAGCCAAAATATTGTTGCTTAAATAAGCCGTGGATAAGATAAATAAATAGGCATAACCAATCGAGGTTGCATGAACATATAAAATAATTGGGGCTATAACACCATTATATTTATGTATTTTTTGCCAATAAAACAGACCCTCCTTAAATGAAAATATTTGTTTTATTGGGTAATACCATTGAAAAGCAATAAACGATAAGACAATAAACCCCGTCCAGCGCTTATAGCTCTCATCCTGTTGTAACGTTTCTAACATGGGGACTTTTAAGTCAAACCATTCCTGTATCAAAAAGGCACAGAGTAATATCATGCCAATATAGACGTAGCTTCGATTATTACTTGCCTGAATGACTGGAGGCTTAACGCTTATCGTTTTTTCTTTAAGATTATTAATAGCGCTTTCAGCAACACCACAACTCAATAATGCTTTATATATATACGTTTCAAACTTATTAGGGCCAATAACATAATATTGCGTACCAAGGTCATTAGCTTTCACTATATCAGCAATTTCTGTCAAAGAAATTCTCTGCGCAACCCTGATATTTAAAGAAATAAACGAATGTTTTTTGATAATTCTTTTTAATTCAGTTTCGCAAGCAATATGGCGTGCATCGGAAACGGAATAATCAATATGTAGTCCCGCATTGCTTAGCTTTTCTTGTTTAATAGAGCGGCATGCGGAAATGACAGGGGTGATACCTACACCACCCGAAAAACAAAAACTGTTGTATTTTGACGAAACATCAATATACCGCGTACCTTGTAAATCGGTGATTTGCATTGTTTTCTCAGCAGTGCCATCAAACAACCATTGAGTAAAAACCCCCTCAGATTTTTTTCTAACCGTAATTTCTCTATAGGTAGTTATAGATCGAGCGGCGGATAATGCGTAAGGGCGAGTCACCCATTGCTCATTAATATAGGCTTTGACTAGAATATATTGTCCGGGCTGATGGGCATCAAATTGATATTTTTTATTTTTAGCAATTAATTTAAACGACTTAATATCAGTAGCGACTGATTTTATTTGAGATATTTCAACCGTTATCCAATTAATTTTCTTGCCTAATAACTCATGTAAATAAGGTGCGCATGAGCCACACTGGGTACAAGCATCAGTTGCCAATACCAGCTGTTCAAAGTTAGTCGCTCCCTGAGTAATGGCTTGCTTTAATCTTCCTTGGGTTACACCTATACAGTGGCAGACTATTGAATTGTCTTCCATCACACACCTCCCAAAAAACTGTATTTAATGATTCTGGCGCGCCATCCTACCTCATAAAAATCTTGGGACGGCTATCGGGATAACTACTTGCTTGCCTCTCCCGCACTGCTATCGCAGCGTACTTCAGATTGGCGACAACCCTGTCGCCTACTGCAGACTAAAAATCATTACTTCGCTAAGCTCCGCTTCCATGATTTTCAGCGACTGCCTAATTATTATCCTCCATTAATCCTATTGTCACAATTCTCAACATTTAATAGGAATCACATAAAAAATAAGGACGGACTTTAACCCTCCCTTGTTAAAAAATAAGATTTAAGAATAAGCCCCTTCTCCAAAGGGAGAAGGTTGGGATTAGGGGATTATAAATACATGGTTTATTCTCCTCACCCAACCCTCTCTAGCAAGAGAGGGCTTAAATCAACAGCATTGCTCCCTCCTTAACTTCGTAAGCAATAACTTACTCCGATTGAACAATAACTTCAGCCTTACGTGTTTCGCCTTTACCAATAGTTAGTAAATCCCACACTAATAAACCTAGACCAGCAGCCGTCACCCAGCCAAAGAACATACGCCATTGCATAGCATTTATAAACGAAGGATGACTTTGCGCAGCAAAATAGCCAGCCCATGTAGAACCGCCAATCGCACGCTCAATAAATGATTGTTCATAACCTGCAATCAACAGCGCAATGGTCATACCTAAAACACCGAAATTCAATAGACCTAAGGCCCATTTCCAGCGCCAAGCATTTTGTGATCCACCGCCCATCCAAACATTACCTCTCCAATGTTGAATAGCAATATAAAAGAAAGCAATGTTAATCGTTGCATAAGCCCCAAAGAAGGCTAAATGACCATGCGATGCTGACCATTGCGTACCATGTGTATATAAGTTAATTTGTGGCAAGGTGTGCATAAAACCCCAAACACCCGCACCAAAAAAGTTACCAAAAGCATGTGCAATTAACCATGCCATCGCCGGATGATTCATGTTTTTAAATGAGCGTTCACCTGAGTCATAAACAGCATGCACGACCATTGCCACCAAAGGAATAGGCTCTAGTGCTGAGAAAAAACCACCGATTGTAAGCCAGTATTCAGGTGTACCAATCCAAAAATAATGATGGCCTAATCCTAAAATACCCGAGCCAAACATTAATGCAACTTCGATATACAACCACGTTGTAACAATTTTACGACTAACCCCTAAAATGGTCATTAGTGACCACGCCATAATGACACCAACCAGCACTTCCCAAGTTGCTTCTACCCAAAGATGAATAACCCACCACCACCAGAATTGCTCATGAGTGATGTTAGTCATATAGAACATACCAGCTAAGTATAAACCCGCCAAGGCAACTAAATCGAGCGTTAAAACGCCGGCAATACCAGACCATTTACCTTTACTAAAGGTCATGACCACGTTGAAAAAGAAGATCAGTACAACAATAACAATACCAATATCAGCCCAACGTGGCGCTTCAATATATTCACGACCTTCATTAATTAACCATAACGTAGTGTCGTTACCTGCACCCGTTTGTACTAATAAATACACCAGCACCACAACAGTAACTGCTGCCATCAGTACCCAATAACCGATTACCCCGTATTTTAAGCCAACGATTTCTGTGCCACTTTCGTCTTCTAATAGCCAATAAGTGCAGCCAATAAAGCCGAATAGCATCCATAAAATCATGGCATTAATATGCACCATGCGGTTAACACTAAAATCTAAAATCTCGAAAAGAAATCCTGGAATTAGAAATTGCGCTGCCGCCAGTAGACCAAATAGAATTTGGAAAATAAATAAAATAACGGCCGCCATAAAATATTTTACAGCTAATTTTTGCCCATCATTTAAAGTGCTATCATCAACGCCAGCCCATTTATGAAAGCCGCTGAGCTTATCTTTAACAGACGTTACGCCTGAGTTAATTGTTTCCGTTGTACTCATAATTATTCAACCTCTGCTTCAATCGTGGTGAAGTTATAAGGGAAGCCATTAGTATCAATGGTTGACATCCACTTTAAGAAAGCGACTACGCCTCTTGCTTCTTCTTCGGTAATGTCGAGGTTAGGCATTCTTCGACCTGTTCCAAACGTCCGCGGATTGCCTGCTGGGTCCATTAAGAACCTTAACATCTGTTCTTCGCGTAATTCTGTTGTTAACCAACCTTGATCCAGCCAAGCTTTAGTTAGATCAGGTGCATAATAAGCACCATTACCTAATAAAGTATGGCAATTCATACAGTTTTTAGCTTGAGTCGTTTTTTTACCTAAAGTCACTAACGCTTCCGCTTCTTCTTCAGTAAACCTCTTACCAAACAATAATTCTTCTTCGCCAATAATCGGCATAAATTTATTCAGCGTTTTATCAAATTGATAATCAACTTTTTTATTAATCACCGAATACGCTTTTACTCGCTCACCCCCAGCTGTCGTCTGCTCCAGGGTATCAAAGGTCAAAATGACCAGTATTAAAAAGGAGCCGGCAGTCACCCACACGGCTACTTTTTTCCAAAAGGACTCGGAAGCCCATTTAGGCGTTTCACTCATTTTCATTCTCCAAGGTTGTTGTCGTTAAAATAGGTTCATCATGCGTTTTTTTGCACAATTGCCAGATAGCCATAGGCGCAAAAAAATAGCCGACGACCATAAGGTAAGAAATAATTTGCCAATAACCTACTAAGTTAGCGGCAAGCGTTAATTGATAGACAGAAACTAGCAATATTAAATAAGACAGATAAGCTGATAGCTTAATAATTAAGCGTGAATTTACTTTAGACCACGTAAATAACAGCGCATAACTAGCGCCTGCCATTATAATTAACGCAGATGAATAAAAGGTGACAAAAAAATCTTTTAAGGCAACAGGTTCAATCATAAGTTTTGTTTTAAATGGCGGTTTTAAATCGACATGCACAACCTTGTTTCGCCATGCATTCAGTTTGCTCGACAGGATTGTCTAATAAAGTGCGGATCAGGGCTCGATCAAACTCACATAACTCACCATGTTCCTGAGCAAGGTCATGAAATACACAGTTAATAGCACTGATGGTCATTTCCCCTTCTTGTTCGCTCACTTCAGCTTGATAGCCTAAGTTTTGTAAAATCATACTCAGTGTATGCGTTTTCTCAGCAGCCGTTTGATTAGTAAATTGGGGCGCTAAGGAGTTTGCAATTTTAGTTCCTAAGCGTTGTAGTAATGCGACTAAAGCCTCAGAGCCCATTTCTTCTTTGAGCTCGGCAATCAATAAATTACAAAACCAAGAATATTGCTTAGTAAAATGATTAATCCCTTGTTCAGTTAATACATAACTACGAGAAGGGCGGCCTTTCGTTAAATTAAACTTACCCGCTTTAATTAACTGGTTTTTCTCCAAGACAACCATATGCTGCTTGACCGCATTACGCGAGATATCTAATTTCTCTGCGATAACATCAATACTCAGCCCTGTTTTGGTAGCCAGTAATATAGCTAAAATTTGTTCTTGTCTGGTTCCAGGTTGGTTTTGCATACAGCCTTTTAGTTCGTTATTTAGCGCGAGGAAAAGTTAAAAATATCACTTTGAGTTTCAATTAAAAGAATCATTATATCTTTATAATTAAATTATGTAGGCAATAAATATCTTTTACAATATTTATATTGCAAAAGGTTTGTATCGACCCTATACTGAAATTTCGTTATCGTATAATTTTAATAAAAACTATAAAGAAGGTACTTATGAGCGAATCATCAAACAAAACATTATTTGAACAATTAGGTGGTGAAGCTGCCGTTGATGCAGCTGTTGATATTTTTTATCGTCGCGTATTAAGTGACTATAGAATTAATCGGTTTTTTGATAATACCGACATGGATCAACAAGCAGCTAAACAAAAAGCCTTTTTAACGATGGCTTTTGGTGGGCCAAATAACTACAGCGGTACTGATATGCGTACAGCGCATGCTAAATTTGTAAAAATGGGCTTAGATGACAGTCATTTTGATGCCGTGGTAGAACATTTAGCAGGCACTTTACAAGAACTTAATGTACCTGATGCCCTAATTGAGCAAGTAGCTGCCATTGCAGAAACCACGCGCAATGATGTATTAGGTCGTTAACATTAGGACTTTATGATGACGGAGCAAAAAATACAGCTAGGTGAGCAATCTATTTTATGCAAATCTGACGAGTCGCTACTGAATGCGTTGTTACGTGAACAGGTTGATATCTCTCATAGCTGTCATCAAGGCGCATGCCAAAGCTGCTTGTTGCGTAGTTTAGATGGAGCACCACCTATTGAGGCGCAACATGGATTAAAAGAAGGCCTGAAGAAGCAAAATTATTTTCTGGCTTGCCTTTGCTATCCACAGCAAGCGATGCGTATTGCGCACCGTCATCATACTGATTTTATGACCCACGGCACCGTGAGTGCCAAACAAGCTCTTAATGCCGAAACACTATTACTCACTTTAGATCTTGATGAGCCAATGGATTATTACGCGGGGCAATTTGTTAATTTACAGCGTGACGATGGTTTGTCGCGTAGTTATTCGATTGCCAATAATCGCATTCACAGCAAGCAATTAAGCTTTCATATACGCCGCCTAGCAGGCGGACGCTTTAGTTCTTGGACACATGAGGACTTAAATCTAGGTGATCGCATTGCCGTTTCAGAACCGCAAGGCTTATGCTATTACCTGCCAGACAAACCCGATTCGCCTTTATTACTGATTGGTACAGGTAGTGGCCTCGCTCCTTTAGCTGGCATTATTAGTGAAGCCTTACATCAAGATCATAAAGGTGATATTTATTTATATCATGGCAGTCGCGATTTAAACGGCTTGTATTGGGTAGAAGAAATGCAAGCATTGGCTGAAACTCATGCTAATTTCCATTACCATCCCTGTATTTCTAGCGGCGAACCGCCTGATCATCTCTTTGCAGGACGCGCCAATGATGTTGCTTTTAGTCAATTACCTAATTTGAAAGGCTGGCGTATCTATCTATGTGGTCACCCTGATATGGTAAGTAACACTAAGCGCCAAGCTTTTTTAAAAGGCGCCTCGTTATCTGATATTTATGCCGATGCATTTCATATTGCTTCAGGTTCATTAGATTAATTAATCCAGCCTATCATGAAGCTTTTATCGATTAATACCTAAATAGCAACCAAATTGGAATACCATTGAATAGATTTATACTTAAACTCATATAACCAAGAAAAACCTCCATTCCTGACTGGGTAGTCATACAGGAATGACGAATACGAAAAGAGTATTCACTAAAAACTACACATTCCAAAGTGGATGGGGTTTATACTCGAAAAATTACATTTGCACGCGACTGATCCAAGCATAAACAGGATATACCTGATGATCTTTGTCCTTACTTATTTATTTTAGGCACAATGAAAATATTTCATTTTTTAAAATACTTGGCAGTTGACCCAGTCAGTTTTAGTCTTAAAGCTAAATTACTCTCTCTTATCGCCTGCTTCTGTTCCATTTTTTTCATTGCTTTAATGACGAAAATAATTGCACCTTGGCCAAGCTACCCCATGATTGTCGCTTCCATGGGAGCATCTGCTATTATTCTATTTTTTATTCCTGGCAGCCCACTAGCACAACCATGGCCTATTATTGGAGGGCAGATGGTATCAGCCATAGTCGGTGTGTACTGTGCTTTGAATATCACAGAACCCTCTACAGCAGCAGCTTCGGCAGTAGGCGGCTCCATTCTTATGATGTTATTAATGCGCTGTTTACATCCTCCGGCAGCTGCCACCAGTTTAACCCCGATAATGGCAGGAACATCAATTACCTCTCTAGGTTATTCTTTTGTGCTTGTTCCTGTTGCTGTCAATGTTGTCATCATGTTGATATTGGCAATCATAATCAATCGGTGGGTGCTGGCGAGAGACTACCCTAGCCCTTTGCCTGTTAAGAAAAAGCTAAATCAGCAGCATGCAGTGATTCCACCCAGTCACCAAATCGGCTTTTCAGAACAAGATCTTGCGCTAGCTTTGTCAAATAGCGATGTGTTTATTGATATGACACATGCTGAATTAAGCCAACTATTAACCCAAGTTGAAAAGCATGCTTTTAAGCGCTTAAAAGGTCAGCTTTTATGTGCTGATATTATGATTAAAGAGCTTATCACAGTTGAATATGGAACTGACGTAGAAGAAGCATGGCAAATAATGCAGCAACACAACTTAAAAGCGATCCCCGTTATTGATAAAGCCAACAGAGTGATCGGAATTGTCACTTGGAATGATTTTTTTAAATTTATCAGTTTAAGCAGCTACGATAGCTTTCAGGATAAATTTCGCGCCTTTATTCGACGTACGCCTGACGTAACTAGCAACAAACCCGAGTCTATAGGTCATATTATGACTAAATCGGTTATCACTCTACCTGAGGATACGCATATTGTTGAGCTTGTCCCGCTCATGTCTACCACTGGCTTAAGACAAATCCCCATTATTAATGAAGAAAGACGCCTCGTTGGTATGATTTACCAGTCTCACCTGATTGCCGCTCTTTATAATCAAAAATGACATAGAAAAATAAACAAACTTTATTAGTACTCTATGACAGTTACGCACATTTTCTGTGGATAACATTGTGCGTTATTTTTGCATAACGACAGAATCCTCTTGCAAATAAAGGCCTAGCACTAGATTGTATGTTTTTTATACAAGTGCATATTAACTCTCATAACCTTAATCAATACTATTTCATATTTGCCGTTTTCAATGAACCTTAGTAGACTTAAAAGCCTTTTAAATAGGTCATTGCGCTGTGCGCATTAGCTTTTATACTAGACGACTGACCCGCTCATGACTGAACACAAATTAGCACCTTTTACTGCCGCCATTATTGGTGGAGGTCCTGCGGGATTAATGGCGGCAGAAATGCTGAGTCAAGGGGGAATACACGTAGACCTTTACGATGCTATGCCTTCTGTGGGAAGAAAATTCTTACTCGCCGGTAAAGGCGGATTAAATATAACCCATGCCGAGCCTTTCGATGATTTTGTCACTCGCTATGGCGCTAGCCAAGCTAATATCGAGCCTTTATTAAATGACTTTAGCCCGCAAATGCTACGCGCTTGGGCCAGCGAATTGGGTATTACTACCTTTGTCGGCTCGTCGCAGCGCGTATTCCCACTAGAAATGAAAGCCGCACCTTTATTAAGAGCGTGGCTGCACCGTTTGCGCGCAGCTGGCGTAAAAATACATACTCGACACCGCTGGCTAGGTTGGGGTGCTAAGCAAGCATTACGCTTTAGCCATCTTGAAATAGAAAAAACAGTCACCGCAGATGTTGTCATACTCGCTTTAGGTGGCGGCAGTTGGGCTAAACTAGGGTCGGATGGATTATGGCTACCTTTGCTCGCAGAACGCAATATTGCTATCGCGCCACTACAAGCCGCGAATTGCGGATTTATCGTAGCTTGGAGCGATTATTTTCGTGAGCGCTTTGCTGCGGAACCCTTAAAATCTGTAACTTTATCTTTTACTGATGCTACAGGACAGTTACAGCAAAAAAATGGCGAATTAATGCTGACAGAATCCGGGGTAGAAGGCAGTTTGATTTATGCTTTATCCGCCCCCCTACGAGACACCTTAAATGCTCAGGGCTCGGTGACTGTGTACTTAGACTTAACACCAGATAAAAATTTAGCCCGCGTTACCAAAGAGCTTTCTCGCGCTAGAGGCTCTAAATCTATGAGTAACCATTTACGCAGAACCGTAGGCATTAGCGGAGCAAAATCAGCTTTATTACGCGAACACTTATCAACTAATGAATTATCTGATACACCAAAATTAGCCGCAGCCATTAAAGCCTTACCCATCCAATTAATTGCCACTCGCCCTATTGATGAGGCTATCAGCACTGCGGGTGGCGTATGTTTTAACGCTATGGATGCACAATTGATGCTAAAAAAACTACCTGGCGTATTTTGCGCTGGTGAAATGCTCGATTGGGAAGCCCCAACCGGCGGCTATTTACTTAGCGCGGCTTTTGCTAGTGGTCGAGCTGCTGGTTTAGGTGCGCTAAGCTGGTTACAATCTAAAAACTGAGCGAAAGGCTTGTTCCGACGATAAAGTTAAAACGGGACGTTCACCCTATTGTAGGGAGGACTGAAGTCCGCCCTACTTATTGTTTTAACGCTTACAGTGTTAAAATACCTAGTGCTTCACTCTTATTACACCGATTACTTTCTTTGAAAATCTCCTCGAGCTTTAACATCAAGCGCTTTTTTTCTATTGGATTATTACTCGTTCAATTAAGCGTTTCGGGCGTTATTTATGCCTCTCCAGAAATCAGCATTACCGGCTTAACTTCTGAGTTAGAAGCCAATGCGCGTGCTTATTTAGCATTAAGCAAAGAAACCTGTGAAACTCCACAATGGAAAATTAAACGCCTATTTGATAAGTCACCTGAGCAAATCGAAAAGGCCGTACGCGCTTTAGGTTATTATCATCCAAAAATACAAAAATCTTTAACTAGGGAGGAAGACTGCTGGGCGAGTGTATTTGACATACAGCTCGGCCCCCCTATGTTAATTAATAAGCTGGATATTCAGATTCTAGGTGCAGGAGCACAAGAGCCCTTCTTTGCTGAATTGTTAGAAAAAAATAGCATCCAAGTTGGCAGCACTGTTAACCATGGACAATATGAAGCATTGAAATCTAGCTTGAAAGCTCAGGCGGAAGCAAAAGGTTATTTTGATAATCACTATGAACTTAAGCAGCTTATTGTTGATTTAGAGAGCAATACCGCAAAGATTCAACTCTATCTACAAACCGGAAGTCGGTATTACATTAGCCGTATTACTATCGCAGAGAATGCACTTGATCCTGAATTTACTCGTAAATTTTTACAGATTGAGCCGGGCGAAGCTTATGACCGAAAAAAAATAGTCGAGGCACATCAATTATTCGATACTTATGGGTATTATAAAGATGTGCAATTGAAATATTTGCGTAAACAAGCGGAAGACTATTATGCCCCCCTTGCCGTTAATTTAAAGAATCTTCCCCAACACGCAATGTCAGCCGGTGTCGGTTATGATACAGACTTAGGCTTTCGTATCAGTGCAGGCTATAAAAATAGGTATCTGAACGAAAATGGGCACCAATTTATTGCCGATCTTAATTTATCCTTAAAAAAATCTCACTTCCTCATGGAGTATGTTCTGCCGTATAACAACCCTTTAAAAGATCGATTATCATTTTTTTCTGGCATAACTTATGAAGATACGACAAACGTCGATAGCCAGAAAATTGAAGTGGGTACCAGATTATCTAATCGCCTTTATGGACAATTAATACTGTCTGAGCAATTAAAATTTGTCGCTGAACGCTTTCGTAATAGTAATAGTGCCCCCTATAAAACTCGCTTCTTATTAGTGCCTGGCATTGCTGTTTCCAATATCAGAGCAGAGAAAAAAGACATGTATTTAGATGGCTATAAATACCAATTAGAGCTTAATGCCGCACATCGCAATGTCGGCTCTAGTGTTAGCTTTATTCAGGCTCGATTTAATCTAAAAATGGCTTATGCGACTTTTTGGAGCGGGCGTATTATTGCCAAAACGGATTTAGGCGCTACCGCAGTTGATGCGTTTACCGATTTGCCTAGTAGTTACCGCTTTTATGCTGGGGGAGATAATAGTGTGCGTGGTTATGATTATAAAGGCATAGGTGAGCGCGACGAATCAGGTGAGGTTATAGGTGGACGTTATTTAGTCACAGGCAGCCTGGAATATGAACAAAAAATCATTGATGACTGGAGTATCGCAGCCTTTTTTGATGCAGGCGATGCTTTTAGCAATGCGATGAAGTTGAAACTAGGTGTCGGCTTAGGTGTTCGCTGGTATTCCATTGTTGGTCCCGTACGCATTGATATTGCTGTACCTTCTGAAGATGTGAGTGACGTGCATTTTCACTTTAGTTTAAGTACCGCCTTATGAGGGCTTTGTTTAAGATTGGCTTAGCTATGCTCGTGAGCATTCTTTTGCTACTGGTGTTGTTAGCCTATAGCCCAAGATTTAATAGCTGGCTGGTATTGCAAGCCGTCAGTTTAGTGCCTGAAGTCAACATAGAAAAGGTCGATGGAATACTCTTAGGCGAGATGCAGTTGCATAACTTCAGCTACCGTTCAGAGCAGGCTGATGTCAGTATCGATTCTATTGTTTATCGTTATAAACTGGCAAATTTGTTCGCTAATCATGTACTCTTTGAATCATTACAGGTTTCCGGCATTGATCTCCTCCTCAAGGAAAGCACTGCCCAAGAAGAAGAAACAGAATCAGCTGAATTTGTTATGCCCGTGACACTGGAGATCCAAGATCTCACGCTAAATGAATTACAAATCAAGCAACTTAAAGATACTCATGCCATTAAAAAAATTCATTTAGCTTTATGGTATCAAGAACAATCATTACGACTTAGTCAGTTTATTTTTGATAGTGACATTGTTCAATTGAGTGGCACAGGAGAACTGTTAATTAACGCGCAACTGCCATTTAAACTTGACCTCACTATAGCCAAATCAGTCCCCGATTTAGCTAAGATAAAAGCACAAGTTTCCGCGCACGGCAATCTTGATAAAATTTATCTAAACGCTAATTTACAGACACCCAGCAAAGCACATGCACAAGGTTGGGTACAGCTGACTGAAGCTGCGCCTAGTTTTGACTTAGAAATAGTCTGGTCAGCCTTGCAATGGCCTTTGCAAGGCACCAAAGAGTATGCCAGTGAGAATGCGCAACTGAACTTAAAAGGAACAGCAGACCAATATGCGCTAACCTTGAATTCTACATTATTTGCTAAAGATTTTCCGCTCGGACAATTGCACCTAGTGGGTCAAGGCAATACCCAACAGCTTACTTTAAGTGATTTAAGCCTAGAAGGCTTACAGGGGAGTATAAACAGCAAAGGCCGTATCAGTTGGACAGAAAGTATTGCTAGTGACTTACAAGTGTCAGCAAAAAAAATTCAACTAGCCTCAATATCAGCTGATTATCCGGGTTACTTAAATTTAGATGCCAAGCTCTCAGGTAAGCTGGTCGGTAAACAGGATCTTCACTTGCAAATTAGCCGCCTAGATGGCCGAGTTATGAATAAACCACTAAATGGCACGGCAGATATTCGTTACCAGCCAGAAACAACGACTATTGAACAGTTAAATATTAGTGTGGGCACTAATAAGCTGGCCCTACAAGGGGTTTTAGCAGCTACAAATGCCCTAACGTTTAAGCTAGACGCAGCAAATTTACACGAGTTAAGTCCAGACTTGAATGGCTCACTGTTTGCGCAAGGCTTGCTACAAGGTTTATTAAGCAAGCCGAGCATGCAATTAGATTTGCATTCTGACGGGCTGAGCTTTCAAGAGCAAAAGATCGGTGCGCTACAAGCAAAGGCTAATTTAATTAGCCTGGGTACGGGGCAATTAGATTTAGACCTTAATGCTCAAAAAATCACCTTGCCTGGACTAGACATAGAGAAACTCAGACTAAAAAGCGCAGGTCAGCTTGCGCAACATAAGATAAGTGCTGAGATCGTCAGCTCTCAAGGTAAGCTAGAATTTGCTTTAAGTGGTGACTTAAAACCACAAACATCATGGCAAGGCGAGCTAGAGCAATTACAAATACTAGAAAGCCCTGTTGGTGATTGGCGATTAATTCAACCAACGCCTTTAAAGCTGCTATTTGCTCAGCAGGATGCTGTGCGAGTGCAAACCGAGCTGTGCATAGCTCAATTAGCCGGCACTGGATTATTATGCATTAATGCTAAGCCGGAACTGCGCTCTGGCCAAAGAATAAACGGCTCGATAAAACAGCTCGCCTTATCGATATTTTCTACATGGATGCCAGATAATTTAGAGCTTAATAGCACACTGAGCAGTGAATTTTCTTTGTTGAAACAGGATAGCTTACAGGGCGATATTAATATTAGCCTTGACCCTGGCTCGATTAAATTGGCACACGAGCAATTGGGAACGCAGAAGTTTGCTTTTAAAGGTGCTCAGCTAACTACCAAGCTTGATTCTGATCAATTGCAATCCAACATCTCTATCGAGCTAGATGCAGAAAAACACATAGACGGGCAAATAAACATGCTAGGGCTAAAGCAAATGGCGAACGCAAAAGTTGATGGCAAGCTGAATATACAAGTCGATGATCTTGGCTTTTTAAATAGACTGATTGAACCCGTAAATGATATTGAAGGCAGTATTACTGCCGACGTACGCTTGCAGGGAACATTATCTGCCCCAAATTTAAAAGGCACGCAAGTACACTTAGCAAATATTAAATTTAACGTGCGAGATGCCGGTTTACAAATGAGTGACTTAAATATCGCCCTAACTCACGGCGAAAAGCAGCAACTGTTTTTAAAAGGTCGAGCTAATATTGCTGGTAAACCATTAATCATTGAAGGCGACCTTGATCATTACGCAAGCGATCAACTGCAATATAAGATGACCCTAAAAGGCGATAATTTACAGCTATTACAATTACCTGAAATGCAGGCAGCGCTATCACCTGACCTGACTTTCTCTGGCAATAAACAAAGCATGAAAATTAGAGGTGAAGTCATTGTTCCGAAAGCGACTTTAGTTTTTGCCACTTTGCCCGAAGGCTCAGTGCAGTTAAGTGAAGATGAATTCGTCATTAACGAAGAGCTTATTACAGTAAAGCCTTTGCCCTACCCTATCGACATGAATATTTTCATTCAAATGGGGGATTCGGTCTCTATTGAAGGTTTTGGCTTGACCTCGCGTTTGCAAGGTCGTTTACGTGCCGAGTTGATGAATAATAAACTCAAACTATACAATCAACTCACTTTGCTAGATGCCACCTACAAGGCTTACGGCCAAGGCCTAACGATTGAAAAAGGACTGTTATTATTTGCCGGCGATATAAGCAATACTGGCGTTAATATTATCGCCTCTCGTCAAGCCAGTGACTGGAATGATAAGACCATTGCTTATCTGAGCTTGACTGGCATGCTAAGTAAACCAGCCTCCTCTGTTTATACCAACCCAGCATTAAGCGAAAGCGAGTCTTTAGCGTATTTGTTAACCGGTGGTCCATTGAGTAAAAGCTCTGCTAGCAATACAGCGCTATTGGCTAAGGCTGCTTTAAGCTTGGGCGGTGATTATGTTGATGCGGTTATGGGCGCAGTCGGTATTGATGAATTTGATGTTAATAGTACTGCCGTAGGGCAAAATTCGATGGTTATTGGTAAGCGTATTGCGCCAAACTTAATGGTCAGATATATATTCGACATACTGAGTGCGCAAATGCAATTAGCCGTGGAATACCAGTTAACCAATCATATCAGCATAGAAACTCGTGCCGGTTCAACTCAAAGTGGTGATATTAAATATACTATTGAGTTTGATTAGAAAAGAACTGCTATCGAGTTAATAAAGAATAAAACAGGACGACTGAGAACAGTAAATTAACCACAAAAAACCAAATAAAAACATAGTGATATAAAATAAGTTAACTGAATTCCAAGATATTTATTCTTATTGATTAAATTGATATTAAAAACTGAGAAAGTCAGTTAGAATTGAGTTTTTTTAAAAGCGTTAAATTCTGATGGTACTTTCTAAAAAGGCTTAATTATTGGCCATACCAGTTTGGCGGTCATTTGGTTCTGCTAAACACTGAGGTTGAAATAGTTCAAGTAAGCTAATAATTCCCCTGCTTTATTATCCTGTCCTACTTTGGGTCAGGGGTTGTTAATAATGCCTTTAGACTTCTCAATACTCGCTCTTCGTACTTAGCCAAAGAATTACCTCACACTTAAATTCAGTAGTTTTTCATGGATACAGATGAAAATAATGAACGTTAGTCACACTAAAGCACCTATTTTAGTTGCTCTCCTTACTCTGATAATAGTAAGTGCTATGTCGTATTCGTCCTACCTTGGACGCGATTTTGCAGTACGTTACGCCCCTTTAATTGATGCGGCAATGGAAATAAAGCTAGAAGCAACCACGGCACATTTATGGTTTGAAGAGATCATTAGTGGTGACCGAGTAGTTCAGATAGAGGATATTTGGAAGCATATCGACCAGTCTAGGTGGTATGCACAAGCAATGCTTGACGGTGGGGAGAATGAGGAAGGCCGTTTTGTCCCTCTACAAGACCCTATACTACGCCAATCTATTAAACAAACCATAAAAGGCATTGACGACTTTCAAGGTATTGCTCATCAACGATGGGAGGAACAGTCTAAATCAGGTATCGGTTCTGATATTGACCAACGCTTTGACAAAGCCTTTAAAGACTTTATTATTTCTGCGGATACTGTAGAAACAGAGCTGCAAAAAGCGATGAAAAAGCAGTTACAAGAATATAAAATCGAGCAATATTTACTCATTCTATTAACCACCCTCATTGGCATACTGGTTGGGGGAGTACTTTATCGTTATGACCGTCAGCGCATTGGTCACATAGTATTATTACAAAACAAAGAAGAAAACCTGAAAATCACACTCAATTCAATTGGTGATGCCGTTATTGTGACAGATAATCTCGGTAAGATTACACGTATAAATCCAAAAGCGGTTGAATTAACAGGGTGGACACAAAAGCAAGCGAAAGGACTAGATTTAGCTCTGGTATTTAATATTTTTCATACAGTAACTAATGAGCCAGCAAACAATCCTGTTACTGAAGCGCTTAAAACCAGAAGAGTCGTCGAATTAGCGAATCATACTATTCTACTTTCTAAGACGGGCGAACGTTTCCATATTTCTGATAGTGCAGCGCCAATATTTAAAGCTAACAATAAGTCAGAGGATATATTAGGGGTAATTCTTGTATTTCAAAATGTCACTCATCAGTACCAACTACGTGAAAATTTAGAGAACAATCAAAAAATATTATTAGAAGAAAGAGCAGTGCTTCGAGGAATAATAAATTCTACCCCAGACCTTATTTTCTGCAAGGACCCAGAAGGTCTATACCTTCGTTGCAATGAAGCTGCGTATTCTTACGATCATGAACACCCATTCTTATCATCGTGAACACCTACTTTATTCACGCATTGGGTTGGGTGT